>CAYLUX010000375.1:0-1000 GCA_964386935.1 uncultured Janibacter sp. | reverse complement strand
GGACCCTTGACGAAGACGTCGACCTTGCGCATGCCGTGCTCCATGGCGCGGCGGGCGGCGGCCTCGGCGGCCATCTGGGCGGCGTACGGGGTGGACTTGCGCGATCCCTTGAAGCCGACCTGGCCCGCGGAGGCCCAGGAGATCACGGCACCGGTGGGATCGGTGATCGAGATGATCGTGTTGTTGAACGTGCTCTTGATGTGGGCCGCGCCCACGGACACATTCTTCTTGACCTTGCGACGCACCTTGGTGGCGCGGGTCTTGGGGGGCATGTTTCTCCTACGAAGTTCTTCGGTGGGTGGTGCTCACCGGTCGCGGCGGGGCCGCGGCGCCGATGGGTGTGTCAGGCCTTCTTCTTGCCTGCGACGGTGCGCTTCGGACCCTTGCGGGTACGCGCGTTGGTCTTGGTGCGCTGACCGCGCACCGGCAGACCACGACGGTGGCGCAGGCCCGCGTAGGTGCCGATCTCGACCTTGCGGCGGATGTCGGCGGCGACCTCGCGGCGGAGGTCTCCCTCGTGCTGGACGTTGGCCTCGAAGTAGTCACGCAGGGTGACGAGCTGCTCGTCGCTCAGGTCCTTCACGCGCGTGCTCGGGTCGATCCCGGTCGCGGCCAGGGCCTGCTGCGAAGTCGTGCGTCCCACACCGAAGATGTAGGTCAGGGCGACCTCGACGCGCTTCTCGCGCGGGAGGTCCACTCCAACAAGACGTGCCATGTGCTGGCTTCCATTCTCTTCTGCTCGGAGGTCTGGTGCACCACCAGTCCGGCGGGTGATCCCGCGCTCTGGGCGGGCCGCTGCGGTCCCCGGCCTCCGAGACCGGGGGTGACGTCCTGCTCGCGCGTTGCGGGGCAGGGGCCGGGTGGTGCTTCTCTTCAATTGGCGTTGCTCGAGGATCTGGGCTGGTGCCCGGCTCCCCGCCTCACCGGTCCTGGTGGACCGCGATCAGCCCTGGCGCTGCTTGTGGCGCAGGTTGTCGCAGATCACCATGACCCGGCCGTT
>CAYLUX010000374.1:0-1001 GCA_964386935.1 uncultured Janibacter sp. | reverse complement strand
GCCGGCCGGTCGGTGCCGGCGGCACGCGCCCTTCGTGCCAGGGCCGGGGAGGCGAGGTGGTAATCGATGCGCCACCCGGTGTCCCGGTCGAAGGCCCCGCCCATCCACGACCACCAGGACCACGGGCCCTTCTCGTCGGGATGGTGTGAGCGCACGACGTCGACGAGCGTCCTGGGGGAGAGGATCGAGGAGAACCACTCCCGCTCCTCGGGCAGGAACCCCTCCGAGCGCTTGTTGCTCGTCGCGTTCGTCAGGTCCAGCTCGGTGTGGGCCACGTTGAGGTCCCCCAGCAGCAGGAAGTCCCGACTGGCCCCCTTCGCCGCCCTGCGGGAGCGGTCCAGGTGCCGGGCGAAGGAGTAGAGGAAGCCCATCTTGCGTTGATGCTTCGCGCCGCCGTCCGGCTCCTCGCGCCCGCCCGGCTTCTGCAGGTGGGCGGGCAGCCCGCCCTTGGGCAGGTAGAGGTTCGCCACGGTCAGCGGGGGCCGGTCCCCGCTGCTGGGCAGGTCCACCTCGACGTACCGACCCTCGGCGGCGAAGGGGGCCAGCCCCCGCGCCATCGTGCCCGGCGGCGCGGGGTCCAGGTCCAAGTGGTCCTCACCGGGAGCGCGCAGCAGCGCCTCACCGCTCCAGGTGCGCACCGCCTCGGGCCGCTGCCGGGTGAGGAGGGCGACGCCGTTGCGCCCCGCGAGCCGACCCGGGTCGTAGGCCACGTGGTAGTCGGCGAAGACGCCCTCGGGCAACTTCTCCGGTGCGCACCGGACCTCCTGCAGGCCGACGACGTCCGGCGCGCGTTCGGCGAGCCAGGGTTCGAAGCCCCGTCGCTGCGCCGCTCGGATGCCGTTGACGTTGAAGCTGGCGACGCGCAGGGTCACAGCGCCTGCATGTCCTCGGGTGTCGGATTCGCGACGACCTCGTCGTACTCGGGGTGCTTGCCGAGCCACTTCTTGACGTAGGGGCAGACCGGGACGATGGTGCGGCCCTCCTCGCGGGTGGCGCGCATC
>CAYLUX010000373.1:0-1020 GCA_964386935.1 uncultured Janibacter sp. | reverse complement strand
TGATGGTCGACCCACCGGGCGAACCGAGCGCGATGAACGGCTCGCCGTCCTTGAGCACCATGGTCGGTGCCATCGAGGACCTGGGACGCTTGCCGGGTGCGATGCTGTTCGGGCCGGTTTCCTGGGGGTCGACGTCGAAGTCCGTCAGCTCGTTGTTGAGCAGGAACCCGCGATCCGGCACCACCATGCCGCTGCCACCGATCTGCTCGATGGTCGAGGTGTAGGAGACCACG
The DNA here is from genome assembly GCA_964386935.1 of uncultured Janibacter sp. Taxonomy (GTDB): domain Bacteria; phylum Actinomycetota; class Actinomycetes; order Actinomycetales; family Dermatophilaceae; genus Janibacter. The sequence goes on along the minus strand of CAYLUX010000373.1, from coordinate 787 downwards.
TTGCCCCACCGGTCGGAGACGGTCAGGTGCGTGGTGGAGGTGCTCTCGGTGTCCTCGTCCGTCACGCCAGCAGGCGACCCGGGGAGCTCGTCGCACGACTCCACGTAGTCGCCGTCGGCCTCGCCGGCGGCCACCGGCTTGTCGGCCGCGCGGTCGGGGTCGATCTCGCAGGAACGCTCCTTGGCGAAGTCGTCCGAGAGCAGCTCCGCGATGGGGACGTCGACGAACTCGGAGTCACCCGAGTACGCCCCGCGGTCGGCGTAGGCCAGAGCGCTGGCCTCGAGGTAGTGGTGGAGCCCCTGCTCGTCCGACATCGAGCCGATGTCGTACTGCTCCATGATGTTGAGGATCTCCCCGACGGTGGTGCCGCCGCTGGACGGCGGTGCCATGCCGTACACGTCGTACCCCCGGTAGTCGCTCACTGTGGGGTCGGGGGTGCGCACTTCGTAGTCCGCGATGTCCGAGGCTGTCATCGACCCGGGCGGTACCGGGAGGTCGGTGTCCTCGGTGACCGGCGGGTCCTGCACCGTCGAGGCGATCTCCTCGGCGAGGGGCCCCTGGTAGAAGGCGTCCGTGCCCTGCCTCGCGATGAGGCTGTAGGTGTGGGCGAGGTCCCGGTTGCGGAAGATGGACCCGACGGCGGGGGCGTCGCCACCGGGGAGGTAGAGCTCCGCGGAGGGACCGAAGGTGGCGAAGCGTTCCTCGTTGTCGAGGATCTGACCACGGAAGGTCTCGTCGACGACGAAGCCGCGGCGAGCCAGCTGGGTCGCCGGCTTCAACGCCTTGG
>CAYLUX010000372.1:0-1020 GCA_964386935.1 uncultured Janibacter sp. | reverse complement strand
TCGTCGACCTGCTGGCGGCCCTCTCCCGCTCGGTGGACAAGGCCAAGGCGGCCCGCGGCGAGGCGCCGGCCAAGGCGCCCGCGAAGAAGACCAAGGACACCAAGGCCGCGGGGGAGAAGGACACGAAGAAGACGGCGAAGAAGTCCGCCGGCAAGAAGTCCACGAAGAAGAAGGCGAGCTGAGTCCCCCTTCGCCATGCCAGAGGGACACACGCTCCACCGCATCGCAGCTCGGCTGCACGCCGCCTTCGCCGGCCAGGCCGTGGCGGTCTCCTCGCCGCAGGGCCGCTTCGCCTCCGGCGCAGCGCTGCTCGACGGTCTCGAGGTGGTGCAGGCCCGCGCGCACGGCAAGCACCTCTTCGTCGAGTTCTCCGGTGAGCGGATCCTGCACGTCCACCTCGGGCTGATCGGGACCTTCACCATCGACGCGGTCGCGTACGTGGGGGAGCGCCCGGTGATCGGCCAGGTGCGCTGCCGGATCGCCACCGAGGAGCACGTCGCGGACCTGCGCGGCCCGATGACGTGCGCCGTGATCACTCCTGACGAGGAGGCGGCCGTGCACGCCAAGCTCGGCCCGGACCCGTTGCGGGACAAGGACGCCGACGACGCGTGGGAACGCATCCACCGCTCCGGCAAGTCGATCGCCGCGCTGCTCATGGAGCAGGACGTGCTCGCGGGCGTGGGCAACGTCTACCGCTGTGAGGTGCTCTTCCGGCACCGGATCAACCCGATGACGCCGGGGCGCCGCCTCAAGCGGGCCTCGTGGGAGCTCATCTGGGCCGACCTGCGCCGGCTGCTGCCACTCGGGGTGGCGACGAGTCGGATCGTCACCGTCGCGGAGGAGGTCGAGCAGGTCGAGTCCGCCCTGGCGAAAGGGGAGGAGGTCCACCTGGAGGAGCGGACCTCCTACGTCTACAAGCGGACGGGCGAGGAGTGCCGGGTCTGCGGCTCGCGGGTGCGGGCCAAGGACGTGGCCGGTCGGACCCTGTACTGGTGCGGGAACTGCCAGCGGCGCAGCTGA
>CAYLUX010000371.1:0-1024 GCA_964386935.1 uncultured Janibacter sp. | reverse complement strand
ACCGTTACGGGACCACGAGCACCGAGACGATCGACTTCACCGTCACCGAGTAGGCCCTCGTGCGATGACCACGGCCCTGATCCATGTGGTGGATCAGGGCTGTGGTCACTTCCGGGGCTGGTCGGTGGGCCCTGTCGGCCACGTGGGCACCGGGCTCAGCGGCCGGCGGCGACGACGAGACGGCGCAGCTCCTGCACCGCCTGCCCGCGCACACCGGTGAGCACCGGGTCGGCCACCTGCGCCGCCCGGATCGGGACCGGCCGGTCCGAGCCGGCGCACTCGGTCGTGATCGCGGCGAGCACGGCGGGGTGACTCCCCCAGGGTCCGCCGACGAGGACCTCCCGCGGGTCGAGCAGGCCGACCGCCGCTGCGACCACTCCCGCGACGGCGGCGCCGAGGTCGCCCAGCAGCCGCTCCGCCTCCTCGCCGCCGGCCGACACCCGCTCCAGCAGCAGCGTGGCGTCGACCGCGGTGGACCCCGGCCGTCGCAGGCCGAGCTCGGCGAAGACCGTGGTGAAGGGCATCGCCCTGCCGCCCGGGCCGACCGTGACCACGTGGGCGATCTCGCCGGCGAGCCCGTGGCCGCCGCGGCGCACCTCGTCGTCGCTGACGACCGCCCCGCCGAGACCCTCACCGAGATGGAGCAGGAGCACCTCCCCGGCCGAGGGGTCGGCGGCCAGCTCCGCACGCGCGGCCCAGTTGACGTCGTTGTCGACGAGCACCGGCCCGGTGGCGAAGGGGGTCAGCACCGCCACCGGGTCGAGGTCGCCGACGAGGAAGGGCATCTCCGGCAGGTGGACGAGGCGACCGCTCTCCCGGTCCACCGGGTCCGCGACGCCGACCACGATGCACCGGACCGGCCCCGGCAGGCCGGCGGTCACCCCCTTCGCCACCGCCTCGAGGGCCGCGGAGACGCTCTCCCGGCTGGCCCCGCGCGCGAGCGTCTCCTCCTCGCGGGCCACGACGTCACCGAAGGGGTCCACGGCCTCGGCGACCACCGCCGCGGGGTCGATGGTGACGGCGA
>CAYLUX010000370.1:0-1028 GCA_964386935.1 uncultured Janibacter sp. | reverse complement strand
CGGAGAGCTGCGCGGTCACGTGCGAGTGCCGGCTGCGGGCGGTGATGAGCGCGATGGCCGCCGGGAAGGCGAAGCCGGAGATGCCGAGCAGGATCGCCCACAGCCACGGCGCCGAGGCGGGGGCGAGGAGCAGGCCGAGGTAGCCGAGCGAGGCGAAGCCGCCGAAGGCCCACATCCAGCGGGAGATGTCCGGCGAACGGTCGATGACCGTCGGCATGATCAGCCCGCCGATGATGCCCATCCCCGTGACGATCGACATGTAGACACCGGAGGTCGCCTGGGAGACACCGGCGTCGCGGTAGATCTGGGGCAGCCACCCGAACTGGATGTAGGCATTGGCCGACTGGATGCCGAAGAGCGCGGTCAGGGCGATCGCCGTGGGGGAGCGGCCGAGCCTCAGGTTCGGCGTCTCGGTGTCGGTGCGCCGGTGCACCCGGTCCCGGACGGCGACGAGCACCCAGGGCACCAGTGCCGCGAAGGCCACGACGCCCCACATGCCCAGGGCCGGGCGCCATCCGCCGGGGAGGGAGTGCGCGATGGGCGTGACGACGAGTGGGGCGATGGCGCCGCCCACGGTCAGGCCCATGCTGTAGATGGTCATCAGCTGGACCTCGCGGCGCCCGGTCGAGTGCCGCTTGATCCACGCCGGGACGAGGACGTTGCCGAGCCCCATGCCGGCCAGCCCGAGCGTGGAGAGAGCCAGGAAGAACGCCGCGGAGTCCGTCGTGACCCGCAGGAGCAGGGTGAGCACCAGCGCCACGAGGCCGAACATGATCCCCCGGGAGAGCCCCACCCGACGGGCCAGCGCCACTGCGCCGGCACCGGCCGCGGCGAAGGTCAGGCCGGGCAACGAGGTCAGCGCGCCGGCCGCGGCGCTGCCCAGCCCGAGGGTCTCGCTGATCTCCTCCAGCAGCGGGCCGACGGAGGTGGCGCCGGGGCGGAGGTTGATCGAGATGAGCGCGACCGCGGCGAGGGTCAGCCACACGCCGAAGCGGGGATTCGTCCCCCGAACGTCCTGGCTGCTCACG
>CAYLUX010000369.1:0-1056 GCA_964386935.1 uncultured Janibacter sp. | reverse complement strand
CAGCGCGTAATCATCTCGAAGGCGCTGCTCGGTCTCTGAGATACCGGCGCTCATCCGATTTATTGAAGAGGACAACTCATGGATCTTGAACTCAACGACATTCAACAGGAACTCGCCAGCACACTGCACAAGTACCTGCGCAGCGAGTACGACGCCGCCCAGCGCGAGGAGATCCTCCGCAGCGACGAGGGCATCTCACGACAGAAGTGGCAGGCCTTCGCCGAGATGGGCCTGCTGGGCCTGTCCGTGCCCGAGAGCTACGGCGGTGCGGACATGACCTTCAACGAGGTGGCCGTGGTCGCCGAGGCGTTCGGCCGCTCCCTGGTGCTCGAGCCCTTCCTCGCCACCGCGGTGCTCGGGACGAATGCCCTCCTGCTCGCCGGCGATGAGGAGCAGAAGCAGGCCATCCTGCCGGGAGTGTGCGAAGGACAGACCTTCCTCGCCCTGGCCGCGCTCGAGCCGAGTCTGCGCTATGCCGTCGACACCCCCGAAACGACCGCCACGGCGACCGCCGATGGCGCAGTCACCCTCAGCGGCGAGAAGAACAACGTGCTCGGCGGCGACGTCGCCGATCACTTCATCGTCACCGCCTCGCAGAACGGCGACCTCGGCCTGTACCTGGTCGCCGCCGATGCCGAGGGCCTGACTCGGGTCGCTCAGCGCCAGGCCGACGGCCTCGGCAGCGCGAACCTCAAGCTCGAGAACACTCCCGGTCAGCGGCTCGATGCCGCGGATTCCCGAGAGGTCCTCACCGAGGTCATCGACCTGGGCAACGCCGCGATCATGGCCGAGGCCGTCGGCGCGCTCGAGGCCTCCCTGACGATGACCGCGGAGTACCTCAAGACGCGCGAGCAGTTCGGTGCCCCCATCGGCGTGAATCAGGCACTGCAGCACCGTGCCGCCGACCTCTACGCCGAACTCGAATATGCCCGCAGCATGGCCATGTATTCGCGCCTGGCCGTGACTTCCGAAGCCGTCGGCGCGGAGTAGGACCGTCATCGAGACGTCATAGCCGCGTAGATCGTCGTCGACCAGGCCGCCCGCAACATCAGTCAG
>CAYLUX010000368.1:0-1060 GCA_964386935.1 uncultured Janibacter sp. | reverse complement strand
GGGCCGGGCTCCCTCAGGCGTGGTGGTGGGTACCGACGGTCTCGCGGGCCAGCAGCCACGGGATCATCGCGGCCGCGGAGACCGCCCCGCACACCGCGAAGGCCAGCTCCCACCCGGCGACGTCGGCCACCCAGCCGACGAGCACCGGCCCGCCGATCGCGCCCGCGTCCTGGCACATCTGGAAGCCGGCGAGCACCTTGCCGCCGGACCGGTCGTTGCCGACGACGTCGGCGACGCTCGCCTGCTGCGCCGGGTTGAGCATCGCCGCCCCGACCCCGAGCACGCAGGTCAACGCGATGATCACGTAGAGGTTGCCGGCGAGCCCCATCGTGCCCATGCCGATCGCGCTCAGCACGAGCCCGGCGAGCACGAGTGGTCGCCGTCCCAGCTTGTCGGCGCCCCGACCGGAGACCTGCAGCGTGAGCGCGGTCGCGAGCGCGCCGGCGGCCAGCACGACGCCCGCGGCCCAGGTCTCGTCGACCACGGCGACGGCGAAGAGCGGCAGCACCGCGACCCGCGCACCGAAGTTGGTCCAGCCGTTGGAGAAGGCCGAGACCATCGCCGCCCGGTAGGCGCTGTCCTTGAAGGCCTCCTTGACGAGCATCGGCGGCAGCACGTCGCCCTCCTCCCGGGAGCGCATCGAGGCCCCCTTGAGGAAGACGGCGACCACGGAGGCGGCGATGAGCAGCGCCACCCCGTAGACGACGAAGGGGACCCGCATCCCGAACTCGCCGAGGGCACCGCCGATGACGGGTCCGATGACGCCACCGATGAGGAAGGCGCTCCCGTAGAGCGAGGAGACGTGCCCCCGGATCCGGGGCGGCGCGAGGCGCACGAGCAGCGCCATCGCGGAGACGGTGAACATCGTCGAGCCGATGCCGCCGAGGCCGCGGAAGATCAGCAGCTGCCAGTAGTTCTGCGCGAAGGCCGAGGCACCGGTCGAGACCGCGACGATGATCAGCCCGGTGAGGTAGACCGGCCGCTCCCCCAGCTTGGTGACGAGGATGCCGCCGCCGGGGGCGAAGACGAGCCGGAAGAAGGCGAAGGCGGAGACGATGAC
>CAYLUX010000367.1:0-1063 GCA_964386935.1 uncultured Janibacter sp. | reverse complement strand
TCTACCGGACCGAGCAGGCGAAGTTCAACGCCGTCGTCGACGACATCGCCGAGCGCAACTCCGAGGGTCAGCCGGTCCTCGTCGGGACGACCAGCGTCGAGAAGAGCGAGCTGCTCTCCAAGGAGCTGACCCGGCGCGGGACCCCGCACAAGGTGCTCAACGCCAAGCACCACGAGAGCGAGGCCGGGATCGTCGCGGAGGCGGGCCGCAAGGGCGCCGTCACGGTGGCGACGAACATGGCCGGTCGCGGTACCGACATCATGCTCGGTGGCAACCCGGAGTTCCGCGCCGTCGCCGAGCTGCGGCAGCGGGGTCTGGACCCCGAGGAGACGCCGGAGGAGTACGAGGCGGCGTGGGACGAGGCCCTCGCCGAGGCCGAGAAGGCCGTCGAGGCCGAGCACGACGAGGTCACCGAGCTCGGCGGCCTCTACGTGCTCGGCACGGAGCGGCACGAGTCGCGGCGCATCGACAACCAGCTGCGTGGTCGCTCCGGTCGTCAGGGTGACCCGGGGGAGTCCCGCTTCTACCTCTCCCTCGAGGACAACCTGATGCGGCTGTTCAACGCGGGCTTCGTCGACCGGGTCATGCAGACCGCAAAGATCGACGAGGACACCCCGATCGCGGGGCGGATGCTCACCCGCTCCATCGAGAGCGCGCAGAGCCAGATCGAGGGTCAGAACTACGAGATCCGCAAGAACGTCCTCAAGTACGACGACGTCCTGAACCGGCAGCGCAGCGTCATCTACGGCGAGCGCCGGCGGGTCCTGGAGGGGGAGGACCTCGAGGAGCAGATCCGCCTCTTCATGAACGACGTCGTGGGCGGATACGTGGACGCCGAGACCGCGACGGGCTTCGCCGAGGACTGGAACCTCGAGCGACTCTTCACCGCGCTGCGAGCCATCTACCCGACCTCGCTCACCCCGCAGGGGCTCATCGACGGTGCCGGCGGGCTGGCCAAGCTCAACGCGGCCAACCTGCGCGAGGAGATCATCACCGACATCCACGAGGCCTACGACCGCCGCGAGGCGGAGCTGACCGAGCCGGTGGCCCGGGAGCTGGAGCG
>CAYLUX010000366.1:0-1072 GCA_964386935.1 uncultured Janibacter sp. | reverse complement strand
GGCTCGCCTTCGCCGCGGTGGGCAAGTACAACGAGTTCGAGAACCTGCGGCGCGCCGGCATCATGCACGCGGACATGCGCGGGTACTCGTATGACCGCCGGGACGTGACCGGCCGCTCGCTGGCCAACGCCTACGCGCAGACGCTCGGCTCCATCTTCACCGACCACCCGAAGCCGTACGAGGTGGAGATCTGCGTCGCCGAGGTCGCCCGCGCCGGTTCGGGCGACGCGCCGCAGCTCTACCGGATCACCTATGACGGCTCGATCGTCGATCACTCCTCGTTCGTCGTGATGGGCGGCGCCGCCGAGCCGGTCACCCGCGAGCTCAGTTCCGCCTACTCCGACGGCATGGACCTCGCCGCCGCGCTGGACACCGCGCTCGGCGCACTCGAGCGGGGGACCAGCGAGGCCGCCACCTCACAGGCCCGCAGCCTCACGGTGGGCGTCATCGAGGTCGGCGTGCTCGAGCATCACCGGCCCCGCCGCGCCTTCCGCCGGCTGGGCGGAGAGGAGCTCGCGCGCCTGCTGCCCGCCCGCGTCCCCGCCGGCGACGGCGCGGACGGCAGCGGACCGGACGGTGACGGGGCGGGCGACGGCGACCGGCGGTCCGACGGCGGCGAGGGTGCCGGCGGCGGGGACGGCGCGGACAACGGCACCGGATAGCCGCGCCCGCATACGATCCGGCCTCCCTCCGCGGGCCGCGCGGTAGTGTCGGTGGTGTGCAGCGACGGATCATGGGAATCGAGACGGAGTACGGGGTGACCTGTACCTTCCACGGGCATCGCAGGCTCAGCCCCGACGAGGTCGCCCGGTACCTGTTCCGGCGGGTGGTCTCCTGGGGGCGCAGTTCCAACGTGTTCCTCCGCAACGGGGCCCGGCTGTACCTGGACGTCGGTTCGCATCCGGAATACGCCACCGCGGAGTGCGACGGGCTGAACCAGCTCGTCGCCCACGACCGCTCCGGCGAACTCATCCTGGGCCAGTTGCTCGAGGACGCCGAGGCGCGCCTCCAGGACGAGGGCATCGGCGGGGACATCTACCTGTTCAAGAACAACACCGACTCCGCGGGCAAT
>CAYLUX010000365.1:0-1078 GCA_964386935.1 uncultured Janibacter sp. | reverse complement strand
GATGACCGCCAGCGCGTAGTTGCGGGTCACGAGCATCTCGACGACGAACTGCAGCACCACGACGACGGCGACGAGAGGCCAGTGGTCCAGCCCCAGACTGAGCACCAGCCCGAAGGCGAGCAGGCCGAGGCCGGTGCCGATGGTGCGTTGGATCGCCCGCTGCAGCTGGGCCGCGCGGGTGCCGCCGACCTGGACGACGAGCACCGCGAAGGCGGCGGCCCAGTAGGCGTGCTCGTTGTCGATGGCCATCGCGATCCCGCCGGCCAGCAGCGCGGCGACCAGGACCCGGGCGGCGACGAGGAGGTCCTCGCTCGGCCACCGCAGTGCCTGCCGCAGCGACCACGATGAGCTCGGCCGCCCGAGGGAGACCTGCCGGGCGCGGGTTGCCTCCTTGACGGCGAGCTCACCCGTGACGTCCGCGTCGGGGCCACCCACGGCTCCGGCGAGGGCCGAGACGTACCGGTTGTGCACCCGCTGCATGCGACCGTCGTGCCGCCCCTCGCTGCCGCCCTCGGCGACCACCGTCCACGCGTGGTCGAGCGCGGTCGAGGCCGCGATGCGGGCCAGCGGGAGACGCTGCGGGTCGCTCTCGGCGAGATACCTCTCGACCTGCTCCTCCGCGCCGGTGACCGCCGCCTCCTCGATGCCGTGCCGGCCGAACCACAGGTCGCTCGTGCCGACGACGATCGCGGAGAGCACCCCGATCGCGGGGATGCCCAGCACGAGTCGGGGGTCCGCTCCGTCCCCGACCGCGAGGTTGGCGATGCCCAGGTCGAGGGCGAAGAAGAATCCCGCCGGCGGCCCGATCCGCAGCGTGTAGGTGAGCATCGCCCCGATCGTGGCGGCCACGGCCATCCCCACCACGGCGAGGACGGGCAGGCTTGCGGTCAGCGCACCGACTCCGAGACACAGCAGCAGCCCCAGGCCCGCCGTCGGGACGATGAGCAGCCGCCGGCGCACGGGGGCGGTCGCGCCGTAGAGGACCGCGAAGACGCCCAGTCCTGCGAGGAAGGCCTCGTCCGGATGACCGGCCAACGAGATCCCGACGAGCGGGATGGCCAGGGCCACCGCCACCCGG
>CAYLUX010000364.1:0-1080 GCA_964386935.1 uncultured Janibacter sp. | reverse complement strand
ACCTCGCAGGCCTTGCAGCCGATGCAGATCGAGGTGTCGGTGAAGAAGCCCTTGCGCGGTGGTGGATCGGCCCACCCGGAGTCCCGGGCGGGGTCGGTGTGGCCCGAGAGTTGGCGGGACAGGTAACTCATGGGGTCCCCCCTTCGTCGTGGCCGCCGGCAGGATCCGAACGGCGCTGGTTGCCGGTCTCGACCGTGGTGCCCGCCCGCGACTGGTACTCGGCGACGAGCCGGAGCAGCTCCTCGCCGCGGGGGCGGCGGCCCGGGCGGATGTCGCAGGAGCCGACCTTGGACTCCTGGATCTGGACGTTGGGGTCCAGGGCCAGGCCGATGAGGTCGTTCGCCCCGTCGCCCTCGACGACGGCGTCCCCACCGACGCCCCAGTGGTAGGGCAGGCCGATCTGGTGGACGGTGCGTCCCTTGATCTTCAGGGGCGTCATCCGCTCGGTGACGAGGACCCGGGCCTCGATCGCGCTCCGGGCGGAGACGATCGTCGCCCAGTCGCCGTTGACCAGCCCGCGCTCCTGCGCGAGCTCCGGGGAGATCTCGCAGAACATCTCCGGCTGCAGCTCGGAGAGGTACGGCAGCCACCGGCTCATCCCGCCTGCGGTGTGGTGCTCGGTCAGCCGGTAGGTCGTGAAGACGAACGGGTAGACGTCGGCACCCGGCTCGTCGGCAGAGGGGCTCCACAGGTTGTCCTTGCGCGGGAACGTGACCCGGCCCGGGTTTCGCTGCTGGCCGTAGAGCGGGTTGGCGACCGGCGACTCCTGCGCCTCGTAGTGCGTGGGCAGCGGGCCGTCGACCATGCCCTTCGGCGCGTACAGCCAGCCCTTGCCGTCGGCCTGCATGATGAACGGGTCGTCGCCGGCGAGCGCTGCGGGGCCGGAGGCGCCGGGCTCCGGCCGGTAGGAGGGGTCACGGTCGGCAGGGAAGTCGGGGACGTCCTTGCCGGTCCACTTCTTCTCCGTCTCGTCCCACCAGACGTACTTCTTCCGCTCGCTCCACGGGCGGCCCTGCGGGTCGGCCGAGGCGCGGTTGTAGAGGATGCGCCGGTTCATCGGCCAGGCCCAGCCCCAGTCGT
>CAYLUX010000363.1:0-1081 GCA_964386935.1 uncultured Janibacter sp. | reverse complement strand
GACGGGCCCGAGCTGCGCGGCACCGCCCTCGCCCTACTCATGGCGCTCACCGGCCGGACACATGCCCTGGAGGACCTCCGCGGCCCCGGGGCGGCCCTGCTCGACCCGTGAACCGCACTGTCGGCGCCGCCACGGCCGGCCTCGCGGCCGTCGCGGCGGCCGCGCTCTGGGGCACCACCGGGACCTCGCAGGCCCTCGGCCCGGACGGGACCGACCCCGTCTCGGTGGGATCGCTGCGCATCGTGGTCGGCGCGACCACGCTCGTCCTGCTCGCTCTGGTGACTGCCCGGCGCGGCCCCACCCCACCACCGACTGGGCCCGCACGCGTGCCCGTCCCCGTCGTCGTCCTGCTCGGCGGCGGCTGCGTCGCGACCTACCAGGCGTGCTTCTTCGAGGGGGTCGCGCGCTCCGGGGTGGCGGTTGGCACCGTCATCGCGCTCGGCACCGCACCGCTCGCGACCGGGCTGCTCGGACTGCTGCTCGCGGAGAGACCGACCGGACGCTGGGCGTTGGCCACCGTCGCGGCCGTCGCGGGGGTGGTGCTGCTCGTCGCCGGCTCCGGCACCGACGCCCCGGTCGACGCCGTGGGCATCGCGGCGGCCGTCGGCGCCGGGCTGTCCTACGCGGGCTACACCGTCGCCGCCCGCACCCTCCTGCTGCGCGGCGCGCGGGGGATCCTCGTCATCACCGCGCTCTTCGTCACCGGTGCGCTCCTGCTGCTGCCGACCCTGCTGGGCGCCGACCTCACCTGGCTCAGCGAGCCGGCCGGCTGGCTCATGGTGCTCTGGCTCGGGGTCTTCGCCACCGGACTGTCCTACGTGCTCTTCCAGCACGGCCTGGCCCGGCTCTCCGCGAGCACCGTCGCCACACTCAGCCTCGCCGAACCGGTCACCGCCGCCCTCCTCGGCGTCCTCGTCCTCGGCGAGCGCCTCTCTGCCGCCTCCGCCGTCGGCATCGTCGTCGTCCTGGCGAGCCTCCTGCTCTTCGCCTCACCGAGGCGGCGACGGGCACTGCGCGAGTAAGGTCGGCGGGCATGAACCGCTACGCCGCGCTGCTGCGGGGGATCGCTCCGAGCAACCCG
>CAYLUX010000362.1:0-1082 GCA_964386935.1 uncultured Janibacter sp. | reverse complement strand
TGATCCCCATGAGCCGCAGCGCCGCACCGGCGCTCGGGTGGGTCTTCGTGGCGCCGCCGATGATGCCGACGGCCATCGGGAGCTCGAGACTCACCGCGAGGTTCCCGCCGTCGGTCTCCTCGAAGTGGGAGAGCGAGGTGTAGCGCCCGTCCGCACCGACGGCGTGGGAGTGGGCGCCCGCCTCGATGGCGCGGGTGTCGTTGCCGGTCGCGAGGGCGACGGCCGTGATGCCGTTCATGATCCCCTTGTTGTGGGTCGCGGCTCGGTAGGGGTCGGCCTCGGCGAGGGCGCCCGCGGCGACCATGTCGCGCACCACCTGCGGCCCGCCGAGCTCGGTGGCGTCGAGGACGGCTTGGGCGCGGGCGAGGCGCTGGTCGGCCTTGTTCGTCAGGATCCGCAGCAGCGAGCGGCCGCCGGCGAGCTCGACGATCCGGGGGGCGAGGGCCTCGGCCATGGTGTTGACCGCGTTCGCGCCCATGGCGTCGCGCACGTCGACGACGAGGTGGACCAGCAGGTGGGTACCCACGCGGGTGGGCACGATGCGGGCGACGACGTCGCGGACCCCGCCGCCGAAGGAGACGAGCGACGGGTCCTGGGCGTCGCCGGCCGCCATGAGCTCCTCGCGGGCGGCGAGCACCCGCAGCCGGGCGGCCTGCGGGTCGGGGACGTCGAGCACCTGGATCTGGGCCTGCATGACCGGCGCGCTCGTCGATGCGTGGAAGCCGCCGCTCGTCCGGGCGATGCGGGCGGCATGGCTGGCGGCCGCGACGACGGAGGGCTCCTCGGTGGCCATCGGCACGAGGACCTCGACGTCGTTGACGATGAAGTTCGTCGCGACGCCGAGCGGCACCCCGAGGACGCCGACGACGTTCTCGATCATGGTGTTCGCCCGCTCGGGGGTCAGGCCCCCTTCGCCTGTAAGGGCATCGAGGGCGCCGTCGGGCAGCTCGGCGGCCCGGGTGGCCAGGTCCCGACGCTCGGCGGGGGTCCCGTGGCGGAAGTCGGTCGGCCTGCTCGTCCTGGCCATGCGCTGCTCCTTTGCGGCGAGGTCTGCGGCGGTCACCCGCCGTCGCTGCCTCACG
>CAYLUX010000361.1:0-1084 GCA_964386935.1 uncultured Janibacter sp. | reverse complement strand
TCGCCCACGACTGGGGCTGGGCCTGGCCGATGAACCGGCGCATCCTCTACAACCGCGCCTCGGCCGACCCGCAGGGCCGCCCGTGGAGCGAGCGGAAGAAGTACGTCTGGTGGGACGAGACGGAGAAGAAGTGGACCGGCAAGGACGTCCCCGACTTCCCTGCCGACCGTGACCCCTCCTACCGGCCGGAGCCCGGCGCCTCCGGCCCCGCAGCGCTCGCCGGCGACGACCCGTTCATCATGCAGGCCGACGGCAAGGGCTGGCTGTACGCGCCGAAGGGCATGGTCGACGGCCCGCTGCCCACGCACTACGAGGCGCAGGAGTCGCCGGTCGCCAACCCGCTCTACGGCCAGCAGCGAAACCCGGGCCGGGTCACGTTCCCGCGCAAGGACAACCTGTGGAGCCCCTCTGCCGACGAGCCGGGTGCCGACGTCTACCCGTTCGTCTTCACGACCTACCGGCTGACCGAGCACCACACCGCAGGCGGGATGAGCCGGTGGCTGCCGTACCTCTCCGAGCTGCAGCCGGAGATGTTCTGCGAGATCTCCCCGGAGCTCGCGCAGGAGCGCGGGCTGGTCAACGGCGACTGGGCGACGATCGTCTCCGCCCGGAGCGCGATCGAGGCCCGGGTCCTCGTCACCGAGCGGATGACGCCCCTGAAGATCAAGGGACGCACCGTCCACCAGATCGGCCTGCCCTACCACTGGGGCGTCGGTGGGGACGCCGTCGTCGAGGGCGACGGGGCGAACGACCTCATCGGCCTGGCCCTGGACCCCAACGTCCAGATCCAGGAGTCCAAGGTCGGCTCCTGCGACATCCGCCCGGGCCGCCGCCCCCGCGGCGAGGAGCTGCTCCGGCTCGTCGCCGAGTACCAGTCGCGGGCGGGCACCACGGTCGAGACCGGCAACCAGCGCCGTTCGGATCCTGCCGGCGGCCACGACGAAGGGGGGACCCCATGAGTTACCTGTCCCGCCAACTCTCGGGCCACACCGACCCCGCCCGGGACTCCGGGTGGGCCGATCCACCACCGCGCAAGGGCTTCTTCACCGACACCTCGATCTGCATCGGCTGCAAGGCCTGCGAG
>CAYLUX010000360.1:0-1102 GCA_964386935.1 uncultured Janibacter sp. | reverse complement strand
CGCGCGCGTGATCCCGACGCGGTTGCGGCGCTGTGGCATCCGCTGGTGCGCCGCTACGACGACACGACCTTCCACCGTTTCCTGGTCGACTCGCCGCATCTGCGCTCGTTCGCGGATCGGGAGCTGTTCGGCCAGGTGGGATTCGGCACCGGCGGGTGGGACACGGACTTCTCCAACTCGATCCTCGAGGTGCTGCGCGTGGTGGCCACCGCCGCGGATGAGGAGCACCGCGGGATCGCCGGGGGCGCACAGCAATTGCCACTGAGGCTGTGGTCATCCGCCCCGCGCGGGATCGCGTACTGGCCCGAGGGCACCTCGCTCGCCGCGCTGCACGACGGCGGTGTGCCCGGGCCCGCGGCGACCGCCCTGGCCCGCACCCACCCGCACAGGATCACCGTCACCGACGCCGGCGGCGGGATCGCCACCTACCCGGCGGTGGTGCACACGGCGCCGGTGTGGCTGCTGCTCAACACGATCCGCACCGACGAATCGCTGTTCGGGGCCGCGCACTGGAGCGCGGTCGAACGCACCCACTACATGGGGTCGAGCAAGGTGTTCGCACTGGTGGACCGGCCCTTCTGGCGTGACGTGCACCCGCGGACCGGGCTGCCGGCGATGGGCATGACGCTCACCGACCGCATGCCCCGCGGCACCTATCTGCTGGACGGCCCCCTCGCCGGCGCGCAGCACGGGCAGGGCGGGGAGGGTCCGGCGGTGATGTGCCTGTCCTACACCTGGGCGGACGACTCGCTCAAGCTCGTGCCCCTCGACGCGGCCGAACGCATGGACCTGATGCTGGACTCGCTGGGCCGGATCTACCCGGGGCTCGACATCCGGCGGCACGTCATCGCCTCGCCGCTGACCGTCTCCTGGGAGGTGGAGCGCAACTTCATGGGGGCCTTCCGCGCCAACCTCCCCGGACACTACCGGTACCAGGAGCGGCTGTTCACGCACTTCGTGCAGGACCGCTTCCCTCCGGACCACCGAGGGCTGTTCCTCGCGGGCGATGACATCTCCTGGACCGCCGGTTGGGCCGAGGGAGCGGTCCAGACGGCGCTCAACGCGGTGTGGGGCGTGATGCATCACCTGGGCGGGGCGTGCG
>CAYLUX010000359.1:0-1111 GCA_964386935.1 uncultured Janibacter sp. | reverse complement strand
ACAACGCCGGCGCGGCCTGGGGGGCACCCTTCGACGAGTTCCCCGAGGACGGGTGGGACAAGGTCATGGACCTCAACGTCAAGACGCCCTTCTTCCTCACCCAGGCCGCCAAGGACCTCCTCCTCGCGGGACACGAGCGCGGCGGGCACCTGGCCAAGGTGATCAACATCGGCTCGATCGACGGCCTCTCCCTCAACCCGCTGGAGACGTACTCGTACCACGCGAGCAAGGCGGGGGTCGTCCACCTCACCAAGCGGATGGGCGTGCGGCTGGCCCCGGAGGGGATCGTCGTCAGCGCCATCGCGCCGGGGGCCTTCGCCTCGAACATGAACAAGGATGCCCGCGACAACGCGGAGGAGGTCAGCGCCCACATCCCCTCCGGTCGCATCGGTCGTCCGGAGGACATGGCCGCCGCGGCCGTCTACCTCGCCTCCGCCGCCGGAGACTACGTCGTCGGCACCACCCTGACCGTCGACGGTGGGGTCACCATCGCCCGGTGATCCCCCCTTCGCCCGGCTCTGCATGACAAACCCCCGCTTCGCAGGAGTATCGAACTCTTGCGAAGCGGGGGTTTATCGGGTGACCCGATAATCGGGGGGACACGTGGGGGCCCGGTCAGTCGGCGCGCAGCTCCGGCTTCGTCAGACCCAGGGCGTTGGTCCACATCCGGGTCGCCACCTCGACCAGCTCGTCGACGGGCTCGGGTGCGTAGTCACCGATGAAGACGTCCTGCGCCAGTCGCGAGATCATCCCGGACAGCGCCATCGCGGCGAGCTTGGCATCGATCTGGCGGTCGGCCAGGCCCCGCCGCTGCAGGTCGGCGATGGCCCGGGCGTTGCGGGTGACGAAGGCGTCGGCACGGGCCTGCCGCATCTGCCGGAACCGCGGGTCCACCGCGGCCACCTGCAGGAGCAGCTGGTTGAGGCGGGCATTGCGTCGGTAGGCCTCGAAATAGGCGCGGTTGCTCGCGCCGATGATCTCCACGGGGTCGTCCAGGCTCTCCATGCGTCCGGTGCCGGGGTGGAGCATCTCGCTCTGCGCCTCGTGCAGGACCGCCGCGAAGACCTCGTCCTTGCTGTCGAACCACGTGTAGAAGCTGCCGATCGAGCAC
>CAYLUX010000358.1:0-1116 GCA_964386935.1 uncultured Janibacter sp. | reverse complement strand
CGCAGGGCACGCCGATCCGCATCGAGCTGCCCGACGGCACGGTGCTCGGCGACGCCGCCGACCCGTCGCCGGAGCTTCCACCCGCCCCGCGCATGATCCTGCACGACCCCGCCGCGTTCGCACGACGTGTCGGCGCCGACGGGCTGATCGGCTTCGGTGAGGCCTACATGGCGGGGGACTGGGCGTCGCCGGACCTCGACGCTGTGCTGACCCGGCTGGCCACACGGATGACCGACCTCGTGCCTCCGCGGCTGCAGGGCCTGCGGAGGTTGTACGTGCGGGCCAGGCCGCAGCGGGAGCGCAACACCGCGGAGAACGCGCGCCGCAACATTGCGCAGCACTACGACCTGTCGAACGACTTCTTCGCCTTGTTCCTCGACCCGACCATGACGTATTCCAGCGGGCTGTTCGAGGAGGGCGGCGCGGCCGGATGGGGCGGCCTCGCTGCGGCGCAGCGGGCCAAGATCGACCGGCTGCTCGAGGCCGCGGGCGTGGGCGAGTGCACCAGGCTGCTCGAGATCGGCACCGGCTGGGGCGAATTGTGCATCCGGGCGGCGGCCCGCGGCGCCCGCGTCCGATCGGTGACGCTCTCGGAGGAGCAGCAGGCGGAGGCGACCAGGCGCGTGCGGGCCGCCGGACACGGGGACCGGGTACAGGTGGACCTGTGCGACTACCGCGCCGTCGGCGGGGAGTACGACGCCGTCGTCTCGGTGGAGATGATCGAGGCGGTCGGGCACGAGTACTGGGCCGACTACTTCCGTGCGGTGGACACGCTGCTGGCGCCCGGCGGCCGGTTCGCGCTGCAGGCCATCACCATGCCGCACGACAGGATGCTGCGCACCCGGGAGACCTACACCTGGATCCAGAAGTACATCTTCCCCGGCGGGTTCCTGCCGTCGGCGCAGGCGATCGAGTCGGTGGCGCGCCGGTGCACGGATCTGCGCGTGCGCGGGGCGATGTCGTTCGGCCCGCACTACGCGCACACGCTGCGCCTGTGGGACGAGCGCAGCCAGGCGCAGAGCCGGCGGATCGACGCGCTGGGGTTCGACCGGGTGTTCCGGCGGATGTGGCACTTCTACCTGTGCTATTCGGAGGCCGGATTCCGCTCCGGATACC
>CAYLUX010000357.1:0-1122 GCA_964386935.1 uncultured Janibacter sp. | reverse complement strand
GCGAGGAGGTCGCCGCGCGCCTGCGCGCCTTCCCGCGGCCCGGCGACGCCCCGGGCACCAGCGAACTGGCGCGCCGCTGTCACACGGCCGTCGCGGATTTCCGGCGGCGCATCGAAATGCTGACCCGCCGCAAGGCGGCCGTGCAGAAGGTGCTGCCCGAGCTGCAGCGCAAGGCCGAGTCCCCGGCGAGCACCTCTGAGGACGAAAACGACCTGCGCACGGCCAAAGCGACCCGGATGCTGCTCGACCGGCAGCTCTCGGAACTCCGCAGTGAGTACTGGATCAGCGCCCTGGAGGCCTTCGGCCTGCTGCCGAACTACACGCTGCTCGACGACACCGTCGACCTGTCCGTGTCGGTGCGCTGGCGAGATCCCGAATCCGACTCCTTCGAGCACGACGAGTTCGAGATCAGCCGCGGCGCGGCGCAGGCCCTGCGCGACTTCGCCCCGGGCTCGACCTTTTATACCCACGGCTATGCCATCGATATCGACGCCGTGGACCTCGGCGCCGACGGCGAGGAGGTCCACACCTGGGCGTGCTGCGGCGGCTGCGGCTTCACGGTGGATCTCAGCGCCGCCGCCGCGCCCGACGGCGACGCCGCCGCAGGCACGGGAGGGAACCCCCCGGGCGGCACGGCCACCCCGCCGGGCCAGTGTCCGCGGTGCGGGTCGGCGACCATCGGCGACGTCGGCCAGCAGCTGCCGGTGGTCGAGCTGCGCAACGTCTCGGCGATCATCCGCCGCGACGAGGCGGCCATCGACGACACCAGCGACGAACGCATCCGCCGCTCCTTCCGCGTCGTCACCGCAGCGGACGTCGACCCGGGGGCCGTGACCAAACGCTGGTTCGTCGACCCGCTGGGTCTCGGAGCCACGCACCTGCGCGGGATGCGTCTGCGCTGGCTCAACCTCGGCATCGCCGGGGGCGGCGGATCCACCCGGGCCATCGCCGGCCAAAAGGTCGATGCGGCGCTGTTCCGGGTGTGCTCCGAGTGCGGCAAGCTCGACCGGGACACCGGCGCCAACCGCCCGTCCGAACACCGGCCCTGGTGCTCGCTGCGCACGGCTATGACAGAGGACACCCGGTCCGTGGCGCTCACGCGCACACTCACCACCGAGGGGC
>CAYLUX010000356.1:0-1123 GCA_964386935.1 uncultured Janibacter sp. | reverse complement strand
CGCCACCCCCCACACCCCCACCCCCCCCCCCCCCCGGCCCCGCGCCCCCCCCCCCCCGCGGGTGTCCTCCCGCCCCCGCCCCCCCGCGGAGGTGACCTCGGTCGAGGAGACCGCCCCCTGCCAGGTCAACGTCGTCACCAAGCTGACCGTCGAGGCCGATGGGATCGACAAGCCGATCCTCGTGGCCAACTCCATCGGCCGCTTCAGCGTCTGAGCGCCTTCGCAACTGCTTAGGCTCTTGCGAAAACCCGGCCCCGCCCCCTTCGCAACTGCTTAGGCTCCTGCGAGAACCCGACCCCGCCCCCTTCGCACCTGCTTGGGCTCCTGCGGTCCGGGGGAAAGGGTTGCGCGTCAGCGGCACACGCCCATCGCACCCGCGAGCGGCAGCTGCCAGGTCAGCGTGCGGTGGGCCGCCACCTCGGCGTCGATCCGCTGCGCGAGGTCGTCGGGGAAGGGCGCCAGCCTGCGGCTCTCCAGATCGACGTGGCCCTCGACGACCTCGAGGGTGTTGGCGATCCGACCGGTCGAGTGGTTGACCACGACGGAGATCCCGTGGAAGACCTTCTCGCCGCGATCCAACCAGCGCACGTGGCCGGAGATCTCCTCGCCGACGTGCACCTCGTCGTGGAAGCGCAGGTGCTGCTCCATGCTGAAGACCCCGCGACGCCGCAGCGTGCGGTACTCCTCGTCGACACCGATCCGGCGCAGCGCCCCCTCCGCAGCCCGCAGGTGGAAGCCGTAGAAGTGCTGGACGTTGACGTGACCGTTGCCGTCCTCCCACTCGGGGCCGGCGACCGTGCGGCAGACCTCGGGGAGCTGTGCGACCTCCGCGGCCGAGGGCAGTCCCGGGCGGCTCATGGCACCAGGACGACCTTGCCGGTGACCGTGCGCCCCTCGAGGGACTTCAACGCGGTCGCCGCGGCCTCGAGCGCGTGGGTGGACCCGACGACGGGCCGCAGGGCGCCGCTACGCAGGTGCGGGAGCATCGCCTCCCACTCCTTCTGCACGTGGCCCGGGCGGCTCATGGCGAACGCCCCCCAGCCGACCCCGACGACCGCGACGTTGTTCAGCAGCAGGCGGTTGACCTTCACGGTGGGGATCTCGCCGGCGGTGAAGCCGATGA
>CAYLUX010000355.1:0-1128 GCA_964386935.1 uncultured Janibacter sp. | reverse complement strand
ACGGCGGCCGCGGCGAACTCGATTCGGTCGAGGCTCTCACCTCGGCGGGCAACGTAGATGTCGCCGGGTCCGATTTCTCTCGAATCGGTCACCACACCGGCGGTCAGGGGGGTCTCGGGGTCGATGCCGTACAACTCACCATTGACGGCGGTTGCGATCTCGGCTGCAGTCAGTCGCTTCATATCATCTGTGAACTTTACCTGGTTGTGCGCCGCCCAGCCGCATGGACAGCGCTGAGCGTGTCCTGGCCCGGTCGTCGAATTCGGTCACCGTCGTGCCCACGGTCTGTCCTGTCTCATGCCCCTTTCCCGCGATCAGCACGGTGGAAGAGGCCTCTGCCTCCGCGATCGCCTCGTCGATGGCCCGGCCCCGGTCGGGCACCTCAATGATCTTTTTCACACGTGCGCGCCCGCCGGCCACCTCGGAGTCGATGCCCTCCCTGATGGCGGCGCGGATCACGGCCGGGTCCTCGGTGCGCGGATTGTCGTCGGTGAGAACGATCACATCGGCTTCCCGCGCCGCGGCCCGACCCATGTCGAAGCGCTTGCCGCGGTCGCGGTCGCCGCCGGCGCCGAAGACGATGATGAGCTCATCGGAATCGGCGTGCAGCGTCGACAGGGCCTTGGCGATGGCATCGGGAGTGTGCGAATAGTCGACGATGGCCCGCGGCAGGGTCTCGGGGTGGGTCTGCTCGAGCGCACGCGGGCCCGAGACGTCGATGATCTCCATCCGGCCGGGCACGGTGGCCACGAAGGTCGAGCCGATGGCGTCGATCTCGGCCGGGCTGATCCCGGATTCGATGAGCATGGCCGCGGCCAGGGCCGTATTCGTGACGTTGAAGTCGCCCGGCAGGGGCGACCGCAGCCCGATAGCGGTCGTGTCCGGTCCCGGCTGACCGAGGTGGAGGACGAAGTCCGACCGTCCCGGGGTGTGTTCGATGCGCCACTGGCTGCGTGCATCGCGGCCGAGGGTGCGCACCGGCACCTGTGCGGCCGCGACCATCCGCTCGCCCCAGTCGTCCTCGACGACGATGACCGCCCGGTCGGAGAAGCTGCGGGTGAACAGCTGCGCCTTGGCCTGAAAGTACTCCTCCAGCGTGTTTTGGAAGTCTAGGTGGTCCTGGGACAG
>CAYLUX010000354.1:0-1132 GCA_964386935.1 uncultured Janibacter sp. | reverse complement strand
GCGGTGCCGATGACGGCCAGCGGCACGGCCGCGAGGAAGGAACGACGTCGCATGGTGTCAACCTAACCGCTGCGAACCCGGATCGCGTGGTGATCCACGCCTCCCGGGAGCATGCGCAGCAACGGGTCCCGCAGCGGTGGGAGCCGCCGGCTCGTGGCGGTACGCATCGCGACGGTGGCCGTGGCCCGCAGGGTCTGGGTGCGCAGGTGGCGCCGCCGGGCGAAGGGGGCGGGCGCCCCCTTCGTCCCGTGGCGATGGACGGCGTCCGCCAGGGCGAGCGCGTCATGGATGGCCTCGTTGGCACCGCGGCCGATGTTGGGGGCCATGCCGTGGGCCGCGTCGCCGATGAGGACGAGCCCGTCGGCGGTGATCCGGCGCATGGGAGGGGTGAGCAGGATCCGCTGGACGTCGGCCTCCCCTCCGGCTGCCTGCAGGACCTCGGTGAGCCGCGGGTCCCAGTCGGCGAAGTGGGCCGTGGCCAGGGCGAGGACGGCGGCGTGCTCGACCACCGGCGTCGCCGGCCCCGGGTCGTGCACCGAGGCGAACCAGGCACTCCCCCGCGGCCCGGGTGTCATCCCGAAGAGCCCTCCCGGTCCCCACCACTCGGTCGGGTCGGTGGTCTCCTGCGCCAGGTGACCGCGGAGGACGACCTGGTCGGTGACCACGGGGTCGGTGGCGGGAAAGGCATCCTGTCGGCAGATCGATCGCACCCCGTCGGCGCCGACGACGAGGTCGGCGCCGAGCTCCACGGCGAGGACGCGGGGGTCGGTCACCCCCTTCGTCACCCGGACGACCCCGGCGGGGACCGCCGCATCCAGGGCGGCCACGAGCTCGGGGCGCGGCACGAAGGTCAGCCGCGGCACCCGCCGCCTCGTGAGGACCTCGCCGCGGGAATCGCGCAGGGTGCCGTGCTCGCTGGTCCGACCCACCGCGGTGAGCCGCTCAGCCAAGCCGATGCGGTCCAGGGCCGCGAGGGCCGGACGCCACAGCGTGAGGACGGTGCCCGCCCCCGCCCGATCGGGCCGCTCCTCGACGAGGGTGACCTCGACCCGGCGGGGGTCCAGCGCCGCGGCGAGTGTGAGGCCGGCGATGCCGCCACCGACGATGAGGACGCGTTCACGCACCCCTCGAC
>CAYLUX010000353.1:0-1133 GCA_964386935.1 uncultured Janibacter sp. | reverse complement strand
GCGCCGAGCGGGAGGTTCAGGCATGACGCAGTGGATCCTCGTTGACCCGCTCCAGGCGATCCGTGACTATCAGCAGGGTCGGTGTGCGGTCTGCGATGAACCTCGCGCACGACTCGTCGTGGACCACGACCATGACAGTGGCCTCGTGCGGGGACTGCTGTGCAACGGCTGCAACTCGAGCGAGGGACGCGACTTCAGGGCACCGTGGTTCCGGGCCTATAGGGCGAACCCACCTGCGATGCGGCTCGGGCTGAGCGTGAAGTACGGCCAGCACAAACCTCGCCGCCGTCGTGTCATCGCCTCCAAGCTGCGCCCGGATCGCTGGTCCAGGCTCGACCTCGAACCTTGGCTGAACGCGATGATCACCGAGGCCGAGAAGGGATCCGAAGCAGGTCCTGCGCCATGTTCTGACAACAGCGATGCGTATCGTGAGCTCTGTGCGCGATGTGGCTACGCCCCGGTTCCGGTGAACGTGAGCCTTGTCGAGTGGCGGGCTGCGCTTCGGGAGGCGTATCTCTGGTCGATGAAGTCTCCCTCTGGGACATGGACGCGGGAACGCAGGTGGCAGGCACGCGCTAGTCGCGCTTTCGCGCAGCTGTCGAGGGACCGCGAGACGGGCACGACCTACCTGCAGCAGTACGCGGAGAGCTCATGATCGCCAAGCCCAGGTCCGGTGTGCCCAAGGCTGCGGTGGCCAGGGAGCTGGGGGTCAGCCGGCAGATGCTGTACACCGCGCTGGCCGAGCGGGGCTCCTACGCTGTCGCCGACGGCTGAACACCTCGGGGCGCACCGGGGCGCACCTGGCCCGGGCGCGGCCCGAAGCCCGCATGTTTCCGCTGGTCACGAAGGCGCACAAGGCGCACGCGACCTAACACGAATCGCTACCGTTCCTCACCATATCGCTACCGTCGACGAAGGCAGCCGGATGCCCCCGGAGACAGACCAGAGGCCCTCTCCCGAGTCGGGAAAGGGCCTCTGACCTGCGAAAACGTGGAGCGTAGCGGGTTCGAACCGCTGACCTTCTGGTTGCAAACCAGATGCTCTACCAACTGAGCTAACGCCCCTTGTTCAGTTATGCGCTCCTGCTTGCAAAGCAGATGCGCTACCAATTGCGCCACGCCCCCGAGGGCTGG
>CAYLUX010000352.1:0-1140 GCA_964386935.1 uncultured Janibacter sp. | reverse complement strand
TCGGCGGCTTCCGCTACGACGTGGACACCGGGCTGCTCACCCAGCACGTCTGAGGAGGCGTCCCCGGTGACCCGCGTCACACCGGGGCTGCCACCATGGGGGCATGACCACAGTCACCAGCACCGACCCGACCACTGCCACCATCGCCGCACCCTGGGCGAGCGAGCAGCTGATCACCTGCCGTGACGACCGCGTCGGCCTCCGCGCCGTGATCGCGATCGACGACACCACCCTCGGCCCCGGGTTCGGCGGTGTGCGCCACCGCTCCTACCCCTCCACCGAGGCGGCCGCGCGGGAAGCACAGCGCCTCGCCGCGGCCATGACCCTCAAGCACGCGGTCGCCGAGCTCCCCTACGGCGGGGCCAAGTCCGTCATCATGCTCGACGGATCGGCCCCGCCCCCGGGGTCGCCCGAGCGCCACGCGCTCTTCACCCGCTTCGGCGAGATGGTCGCCCGGACCGCGGGCACCTACATCCCCGGCGTGGACATGGGGACCACCCTCGAGGACATGCAGACGATCCGCGACGACGGGGGCGCCCGCGCCTTCTGCGACGAGGTCAGCCCCTCCCCCTACACCGCCCGCGGGGTGTACGCCGCGATGCGAGCAGCGGCGGACCACCGGCTGGGCGAAAGGGGCATCTCGGGTGCCCGCGTCGTGGTCCAGGGGGTCGGCAGCGTCGGCGGCGAAGTCGCCCGCCTCGCCCACCGTGACGGCGCCCGGGTCATCGTCGCGGACGTGGCGGAGGAGCACGCCCGCACGCTGGCGGAGGAGCTCGGCGGCGAGGTGACGACGCCGGAGGAGGCACCCTTCGTCGACGCGGAGATCTTCGCCCCCTGTGCCGTCGCGAGGGTCATCACCGCCGAGAACATCCCGAGGGTGCGCGCCCGCGTCGTCGCCGGCGCCGCCAACGACACCCTCGACACCCCGGAGTGCGCCGAGCAGCTGCACGCGGCCGGGATCGACTACGTGCCGGACTTCGTCGCCAACGCGGGCGGGGTCATCCAGGTCCACGGCGGGGTCAGCGGCTGGAGCGAGGCGGAGACGCTCGCCGCGGTCGACGCGATCGGGGACCGGGTCATCGACCTGCTGCGCCACTCCGACGAGGACGGGATCACCGCACTCGCGGCCGCCCTGCACCG
>CAYLUX010000351.1:0-1161 GCA_964386935.1 uncultured Janibacter sp. | reverse complement strand
GGTCATCGTTGACCTCCTCAAGGTCTGCCGCGACCTCCACCGGGAGGTCCCGGGCTCACTCCCGATGCTACTCCGGCCCTGGCCGGGTGGACCGTGATCAGGCGCGGGGATCCTTGGCAGTCTCGTGCGGCAGCACCGGGTCGTCGTCGCCTATCGGGAGGTGCCACCGGCCGTACACGCCGAGCGCGAGCACGACGATGCCGAGGACGAGGTGCAGCGTGTTGTCGACGGCGCTGAGCGGGATGAAGTTGACGTCGAACGGTGAGGTGACCCAGAACCCGTAGACGCCCATCGCCACGAGGAAGATGCCGGTGCCGGTCAGGAAGGCGGCCGCGGAGAGTGACCTGCGGGACATCACCAGACCGCAGGCCCCGATGACCACGTGCACCAGGTTGTGCAGGATCGAGACCTCGAAGAGCCCCAGCAGCACGACGTCCCCGTCGTTGCCGACGAACTGCAGCTCGCCGAAGTCTGAGACCGCGCCCGGGACGAATCCGAGAAGGCCGAAAAGGAGGAACAGGAGTCCGATGACCAGGGCATTCGTGCGAGTGATCCCGCTGTGCTCCTGCACCGGGTGGACGTGCTCGGTGACGAGCACCTTCTGCCCTCGTTGCACGGGGCGCGCCTCCCTCGTCTCGTCGGAGTGTGGAGGAGGACTACCCGTCACAGGGCGAATCATGCCCGGGGGCGGATCAGGCGCCCAGCGCTTCCCGGGCCAGTGCCAGGGCGGCGTCGGGCTCGATGCCCAGGGAGCGGGTCGTCTCCGCGTAGCGCTGGGCGGCCTCGCGAGCGGAGGCGGCGGCGGGGGCCGCGCGACCGGCGGTGACC
The DNA here is from genome assembly GCA_964386935.1 of uncultured Janibacter sp. Taxonomy (GTDB): domain Bacteria; phylum Actinomycetota; class Actinomycetes; order Actinomycetales; family Dermatophilaceae; genus Janibacter. The sequence goes on along the minus strand of CAYLUX010000351.1, from coordinate 333 downwards.
GTGGAGCGCACGAACGTCCCGGACCGGCCGCGTCCCTCGAGGACCCCGTCCGCCTCGAGCTCCCGGTAGGCCCGGGCCACGGTGTTCACCGCGATGCCGAGCTCGCCCGCGAGCCGGCGGACCGGGGGCAGCCGGTCCCCCGGGGCCAGGGTGCCGTCGGAGATGTCCGCGAGGATCTGGCCCCGCAGCTGCGCGAAGGGGGCCTCGCCGGAGGCCGGGTCGATGTGCACGGGGGCGCTCGTCAGTCCGTCGGTCGGGTCGCCACGGCGAGGAAGACCGGGAAGGTCCCGGTCTCGCGCTCGATGCGCGTGCCCTCCCCGATGCGGATGTCGG
>CAYLUX010000350.1:0-1171 GCA_964386935.1 uncultured Janibacter sp. | reverse complement strand
AGCCCTTGGCCACGAAGACGGACAGCGCCGCTTCGAGCAGCTGCGCCCGGCGCTGCGCGCGCGGCATCCGCTGGACGCGGCCTGTGGTGCTGGAGCTCATGGGGGTCCTTCCGGGTGGTGCGGGGCCGTCGGTGTCGTGGCTCACACGATCCTACCGACTGGTACTGACCGCCCGATGGGGGCCGGGGTGGGCCCGTTGTCGGTGCGTGGTGGTGGGATGGGCAGGTGCCCGAGCAGGAACCAGCCGTCGCCCTCCGCCCCCGGTCCGCCGCCGCGGAGGTGCCCCGTCACGACCTCGACGCGGACCAGGCCGCCGCGGTGGCCGCCCGAGGCGATCTGCTGCGCGTGCTCGGTGGGCCGGGCTCCGGCAAGTCCACGGTGGCCGTGGCCGCGGTCCTGGACCGGGTGGCGAAGGGGGAGTGCCTCCCGTCCGAGGTGCTCCTCGTCGCCGCGACCCGCCTGTCGGCGGCCCGTGCCCGCGACGCGGTCACGGCAGGGCTGACCGGCGCGACGACCGAGCCGATGGCCCGCACGATGCAGAGCCTGGGTTTCGCGGTGCTGCGCCAGCACGCGAGCCTGACCGGCGGCGAGACACCCCGGCTGCTCTCCGGCGCCGAGCAGGACGTCGTCCTCGGCGAGCTGCTCGCCGGCCACCGGGAGTCCGGGTCCGGCCCCGTCTGGCCGGAGGACCTCGAGCTGGCGCTGCCCACGCGGGGCTTCCGGGAGGAGCTGCGCGACCTGCTGATGCGGGCCATCGAGCACGGCGTCTCCCCGGAGGAGCTGGCCGCTCTCGGTCGCGAGCACGACCGGCCGGGGTGGGTCGGCGCGGCCGAGGTCGCGCGGGAGTACGACGAGGTCACCGCGCTCGCGAGGCCGGGGGCCTTCGACCCGGCCTGGGTGCTGACGGCGGCGGCCGAGCTCCTCGAGGCCGACCCGGAGGCCAGGGAGCGGGTGCGATCCGGCCTCGGCGTGGTGGTCGTCGACGACGCCCAGGAGCTGACCGCCCCTGCAGCGCGGCTGCTGCGCGTGCTCACCGGTGGCGGCGTCGACCTGCTCCTGGTCGGCGACCCGGACGCGACGGTGCAGGGCTTCCGCGGTGCCGACCCGGTCCACCTCGTGCAGGAGTGGCCCGGGCGGTCCGAGCGGACCCTGCTGCTCCGGAAGGGGCACC
>CAYLUX010000349.1:0-1174 GCA_964386935.1 uncultured Janibacter sp. | reverse complement strand
CCGTCGGTGCCGGGGACCCAGATGCCGGAGCGGCCGGGCACGCGGGTGGCGGTGACGCCCACGTCCGCCGCGACCCGGATCATCATCTCCTCGAGGCGCCGCACGTGGGCGATGACGTCGCGTCGGCCGGGCAGGTGCGCGATCGGGTAGCCGACGAGCTGCCCCGGGCCGTGCCAGGTGATCTTCCCGCCGCGGTCGACGTCCACGACCGGGGTGCCGTCGAAGGGCCGCTCGTGGGGCTCGGTGCGCTTGCCCGCCGTGTAGACGGCGGTGTGCTCGAGCAGCAGGGTGGTGTCCTCCAGCTCGCCTGAGACCACGGCCGCGTGGATCTTCTTCTGGTACTCCCAGGCCGTCAGGTAGTCGACGGTGTCCGGGGCGAAGCCGAGCTCCTCGAAACGCATGTGATGCAGCCTACGCCGCGTCAGCGGGGGAGCCTGCGCGCCTCCAGCCGGGTCTCGACGACCCGGCCGTCGTCCCCCTTCGTCACTATGTACGCGCTCTTGCCGTCCTGCTCGGTGACCGCCTCGACGAGCTCGGTGCCGCGGTAGACCAGACCGACCCCGTCGTCGGTGCAGTGGGTCTCGCCGAGGGTGCCGTCGGCGACCATCGCGTGGACCGTCGGCCGGCGCCGGGCCTCGCTGTCGTAGTGCACCCCGTTGTCGTAGGGCAGCAGCGCCAGACCGTCGTGGACGGCACGCAGCTCCGGCCCGAAGGAGTCGGTCGTCCCGCCGCGGTACCAGCAGATCGAGCCGGCGCTGACCCCGGAGAGCACGACGCCTGCCTCCCAGACCCGCCGGAAGATCTCGTCCAGCCCGTGCACCCGCCACACGGCGAGCAGGTTGGCGACCGACCCGCCGTTCACCCACACGACGTCCTGCTCCATGAGGTGCCCCTCGACGTCCTCGACGTTCGGCATGGGGAAGAGGTTCAGGCAGGTCAGGTCGAAGCCGGCCGCCGCGCCCGCCTCGGCGAAGTAGCCGTTGAACCAGCGCTGGTCGCCGCCGGCGGTGCCGAGGGTGCACACCTTCGGCCGGGAGGTCGTGCCGGAGAGCTCGACCGCGTGGTGGACGAGCCCGGCGAAGGCGAGGTCGCCGCGCTCGGGACGGGTGTAGCCGCCGGAGGTGGCGAGGATCGTGGGGGCGTCCGCGGGCATGGCCGAAGTGTAGGAGGGCCT
>CAYLUX010000348.1:0-1182 GCA_964386935.1 uncultured Janibacter sp. | reverse complement strand
CGCTGGGGACGGCTCTGCTGGCGGCGGCGTAGAACCGCGGCCGGGGCATCTCGACATGCGGGTCCGCGGGCAACCGGGCGGATCTGTCGGGCAACGACATGCTCCAGTACTGGGAGGAGGACCCGGCCACGCAGACCGTCGGACTCTATCTCGAGTCCATCGGCAATCCGCGCAAGTTCTCCCGCATCGCCCGCCGCGTCTCCCGGGTCAACCCCGTCATCGTCATCAAATCCGATCTCACCGGTCGGGAGCTGCCGCCCGGACACATCGTGCGCACCTCCTCGCTGGCGCCGAACACCCTCGACCAGGTGCTCGAGCAGGCGGGAGTGATCAGAGCCGACACCATCCATCAGCTCTTCGACCTCGCCCAGGTGTTCGCAACCCAGAAGCTGCCCGACGGCCGCCGGGTCGGCGTCATCGGCAACTCCGCGGCGATGGGCACGCTGATCATGCTGCGGGCCCGGTCCGAGGGCCTGCGCGTGGACACGGACCCGGTCTCGCTGCACCCGGAGGTCGACGCGCAGACCTTCCGCGACGAACTCGATGCGATGTATGAGCGGCAGGACGTCGATTCGGTCATCGTCACCTTCACCCCCTCGGCCGGGGCCGAGGAGTCGGAGATCGCGGCCCTGCTGTCCGAGGCCGCCGCCCGCTCGGGCAAGACCACGGTCGCCTGCTTCCTGGGCATCCAAGGTGTCCACGACGAACTGACCAGCTACCTCGCCGACGAGGAGGGCAACCGCGTCTCCCGCACGGTTCCCAGCTATGTCGGACCGGAGGACGCGGTCTGGGCCCTGGCCCGGGCCACGGACTATTCGCGCTGGCGCGCGGCCGATCACGGCCGCTACATCGAACTCGACGACCTCGATGACAGGAAAGTCCGGTCCATCATCGAATCGGCCCTGGCCGGAGCCGAGCCGGGCACCCCGGTCCGACTCGAGCGCGATGACACACGGGCGCTGCTCAACGCCTACGGCATCGAGGTCCTTCCCTACCTTGCGGCGTCCTCGGTCGAGGAAGGACTCGCCGCCGCCGAGAGGATCGGCTACCCCGTGGCGCTCAAGGCCGTGTCGAAGCTGCTGCGTCACCGGATGGAGCTCGGCGGCGTCCGTCTGAACATCGACTCCCCCGATGAGCTCGCCGAGGAATTCGCCGCGATGTAGGACACCATCCGGCAGCTCG
>CAYLUX010000347.1:0-1182 GCA_964386935.1 uncultured Janibacter sp. | reverse complement strand
TCTGGATCGTCGTGTAGCGGACCCGGGCGTCCTTCTTGACGATGATCTCGACGACAGCGCTGTGCAGACTGTCCGTCTTGTAGATCGGCGCGGTGCATCCCTCGACGTAGTGCACGTAGGAGCCCTCGTCGGCGATGATCAGGGTCCGCTCGAACTGACCCATGTTCTCGGTGTTGATCCGGAAGTACGCCTGCAGCGGGATGTCGACGTGGACACCCGGGGGGACGTAGATGAAGGAGCCACCGGACCAGACGGCCGTGTTCAGCGAGGCGAACTTGTTGTCACCGGCCGGGATGACGGTGGTGAAGTACTCCTTGAACAGGTCCTCGTACTCGCGCAGCCCGGTGTCGGTGTCGACGAAGATGACACCCTTCTCCTCCAGGTCCTCCCGGATCTGGTGGTAGACGACCTCGGACTCGTACTGCGCCGCGACACCGGCGACGAGCTGCTGCTTCTCCGCCTCGGGGATGCCCAGCCGGTCGTAGGTGTTGCGGATGTCCTCGGGCAGGTCCTCCCAGGAGCTGGCCTGGTTCTCGGTGGACTTCACGAAGTACTTGATGTTCTGGAAGTCGATCCCGGAGAGGTCGCTGCCCCAGTTCGGCATGGGCTTCTTGTCGAAGAGGCGCAGCGCCTTCAGGCGGCGCTCCCGCATCCACTCCGGCTCGGACTTGCGCTCGGAGATGTCCTCGACGACCTCCTTGTTCAGGCCCCGCTTGGCCGAGGAGCCCGCGGCGTCGCTGTCGGACCAGCCGTACTCGTAACGGCCGAAATCCTTGAGCCCGGGGTTGAGCTCTTCGATGTTCGTGCTCATCGGGTGGACCTTCCTTGATCGGATGCCGCCCCCGGCGTGGGGACGAAGGTGGTACAGACGTGGTTGCCCTGGGCGAGCGTGGCCAGTCGCTGGACGTGGACACCGAGCAACCGGCTGAAGGCCTCGGCCTCGGCCTCGCACAGCTCCGGCGCCTCGGCGGCGACGTGCTGGACGGGGCAGTGGCCCTGGCACAGCTGGACTCCCACGACGCCGTCCTCGCCGACGGGTCGGGCGGTCGCAGCGTAGCCCTCCTCCCGGAGGGCGTCGACGAGGGCCTCGGTGCGTGCCCCGGGGTCGGTGCCGGCGCTCTCGACCCGGGAGAGGCAGCGCTCCTCCATCTCGGTGACCCGCTGGTCGGCGAAGGCGCGCAC
>CAYLUX010000346.1:0-1183 GCA_964386935.1 uncultured Janibacter sp. | reverse complement strand
CGGCTGGCCAGCTCGGGCAGCACGGTGATGCCGACGCCCGCGGCGACGAAGGCGATGGCGGTGTAGTGGTCCTGCGCCTCGACCCGGTAGCGCGGGCGGAATCCCGCTGCGCGGCAGGCCCGGTCGACCATGTCCTGGGTGATGCCCGCGGAGATGTCGTTGCTGATCCAGGCCTCGTCCGCGAGCTCGGACATCTCCACCCGGCGCTTGCCGGCGAGCCGATGATCGGCGGGCACGAGCGCGACGAAGGGGTCGGTCATCAGCGGGGTGACGAGGTGCCCGGGTCGCGCGGAGGTCGTGGGGTCGGCCGGCACCACGTCGATGTCGACGGGCGGGGACTCGCCCATGGGGTAGCCCTCGGTGAGGACCATCTCCAGGTGGAGCTCGGGCAGCTTGGTCTGGAGGCGCTTGGCCAGCTGTGGCATCCACCGGGAGCCGGCCGAGGCGAAGTACCCGATGGACAGCGAGCCGGTGCCCCCTTCGCGCAGGTCGTCGACGATCGCATCGACCCGCTTGAGCTCGTACATCAGGCGCTCGCTCTCCTCCGCGAGCGTGTGCGCTGCCGGCGTGGGCTCGATCCCGCGTCCGTGGCGGGTGAAGAGTGTGAGCCCGGTCTCCTTCTGCAGTGCGGCGATCTGCTGGCTGACCGCCGATGCCGAGTACCCCAGGTGGCCCGCGGCGGCGCCCACCGATCCGGACGCCATGACGGAGAGGAAGATTCGCAGGCGGTGGGCGTCGATCATGGCTCGCAGCCTAGCGCATTGTTAAGCAACTCTGTACGGAATCAATAAATTGTGAATTTGAGAAAGATGGTTCGATGACGAGATAGTTGAGCCATGAAGAACTGGATGAAGAACCTCAAGTCCCTCCGCACCGACAAGACCCGGCACGGTCACGCCGACTCCGAGCACGCCGAGATGCGCCGTGCTCCCCGTCAGCACCCCCGCTACGACATCCGCATGGGTGACCGTTTCCACCAGAACCTCTCCACGCGCTGACGCGCTCCCCGCGTCGGGGGGCCATCCAGCCCGGACGTGATGACGAAGGGCGCCGCACCGGTTGATCCGGTGCGGCGCCCTTCCGCGTGCCATGGGTAATCGTGCCGATGCGCCGGCCCGGTGATCGGTCACGACTCGCGTCCATGGGATCGGTTCTGCGGGCCGTGGGCGTGCTCGGCGTGGGG
>CAYLUX010000345.1:0-1184 GCA_964386935.1 uncultured Janibacter sp. | reverse complement strand
GCACCCTCGAGGAGGTGGCCGACCCGCAGGTCCGCCACCGCGGGACCGTGGGCGGCGCCCTCGTGCACGCCGACCCCGCCGGCGACGTGGGCACCGCGGTGCTGGCGCTCGACGCGGAGCTGGTCATCGCGGGGCCGAACGGCTCGCGCACCGTGGCGGCGGAGGACTTCTTCGTCGACATCTTCCAGACCGCGGTCGGCGAGGACGAGCTCCTCACGCACATCCGCATCCCGAAGCACACGGGATGGGGAGCGCGCTACGAGAAGTTCATCCGCGTCGCCCAGCAGTGGTCGATCGTCGCCGTCGCCGCTACCGTCAAGGTCGAGGGCGGGGCCATCGCCGATGCCCGGGTGGGGCTGACCAACATGGGCTCCACCCCCCTTCGGGCGAAGGGAGTGGAGCGTGCGCTCATCGGCCAGTCGCCGTCGGCGGACGTGGTCGGCCAGGCGGCCGCCGCGGCCGCGGAGGGCACCGAGCCACCGAGCGACCTCAATGGCGCCGCCGACTACCGCAAGCACCTGGCGGGGGTCCTGACCCGTCGGGCCGTCCTCGCAGCAGTGGAGGGATGAGTACATGGATCTGGAACACCATTTCACCGTCGACGCACCGGTCGATGAGGTGTGGACGACGATGATGGACCTCGAGAAGGTCGCGGAGTGCTTCCCGGGGGCGACCCTGACGGAGGCCGACGGCGACTCCTTCTCGGGGACGGTCAAGGTCAAGCTCGGGCCGATCGCGATGGTCTACAAGGGCAGCGGCTCCTTCACCGAGAAGGACGAGTCCGCCCACCGGGCCGTCATCGACGCCAAGGGCCGGGACAAGCGGGGCAACGGCACCGCGGGCGCCGAGGTGGTCCTGGCGATGACCGGCGAGGGCTCGGGCACCCGGGTGGACGTGACGACGGACCTGAACGTCACCGGCAAGCCGGCCCAGTTCGGGCGCGGGGTCATGCAGGACGTCTCGGACAAGCTGCTCGGGCAGTTCACCGACTGCCTGGCCCGCCGCTTCGAGGAGCCGGCCGCTGGCGCCGGGGACGCCGCACCGGCGGAGGCAGCCTCCGCTGCGGGCGCGAGCGCAGGTGCCGGCGTTTCGGCGCCGTCCGCTGACCAGACCTCGTCCGCGGACTCGACGCCGGCGGCCACCGGCTCCGCGGCACCGGCCGCCGGTGCCGCGGCGCCAGCGCC
>CAYLUX010000344.1:0-1189 GCA_964386935.1 uncultured Janibacter sp. | reverse complement strand
GGACACCTACCCGCCCGAGCTCTCGCACTGCTACGGCTGCGGCAGCAACAACGAGAACGGTCACCAGCTGAAGTCCTACTGGGACGGTGAGGACACGATCGCGACCTTCACCCCGCGACCGGAGCACACCGCGCTGCCCGGGTACGTCTACGGCGGGCTGATCGCCTCCCTCGTCGACTGCCACGGCACGGGCAGCGCCTCCGCCGCGGGCTACCGCGCGCAGGGCCGGGAGATGGGCAGCGAGCCGCCGCTGCGGTACGTCACCGCCTCGCTGCACGTGGACTACCTCGCGCCGACCCCGATGGGCGTCGAGCTCACGCTGCGCGGGGTCATCGAGGAGGTCACCGAGCGCAAGGTGATCGTCTCCGAGACCGTCGAGGCGAACGGCACCGTCGTCGCGAAGGGCAAGGTCGTCGCCGTGGTTATGCCCGAGGGGATGGGGCAGGGCTGAGCCGGCCGGCTCCTGCCGGCTCGGGCTGGGTCCTGCTGCTCAGTCGATGACGCCCGCGGCCCGTGCCGGCTCGGCGTAGGCGCGAGCGAGCGAGTCGACGGTCTCGTGGGCATTGAGCCCACTGGGGTTGGGCACGACCCACAGCCGGGCGCCCTCGAAGTCCTCCGGTTGCTCCCCGACGGTGGCCCCGCGCATCCCGAAAGCCTTGCGGTAGGCCGTGATCCCCGCGACGGCGACCACCGCCGGCATCGTGGTGCGCACCGTCTCGCGCAGTCGCCCACCGCCCTCGCGCAGCTCCTGCGGGGTGAGTTCGTCGGCCCGGGCGGTGGCGCGGGGAACGATGTTGGTGATCCCGATCCCGCGCTCGCGCAGGCGATCCCGGTCGGTCTCGGTCATGCCGGCGGAGGGATCGATGCGCTGCCGGAGGATCCCCGCCTGCAGCAGCGCCGGGTAGAAGCGATTGCCCGGATGGGCGAAGTGGGTTCGCGTCGCCGCGGTCCACAGGCCGGGGTTGATCCCGACGAAGAGCAGCCGCAGGTCCTGTCCCGGCCCGGGCAGCAGGTCGGGCACCTCGGCGTCGCGGAAGGACTCGAGCTCGGCGCGGGTGAAGCTGCGGCGGGCGCTCATGTCGGCGACGCTACACAGCAGCGGTGGCGGGGCGCGGCCCGGCCATCCAGTAGGCATAGGTCCGCAGCCCCTCCGTGGTCCGGATCTCGTGCTGCACCCGCCGAGTCGGCG
>CAYLUX010000343.1:0-1212 GCA_964386935.1 uncultured Janibacter sp. | reverse complement strand
ACCACGCGACGCCGTGGCCGAAGGGGGAGTCCACCCCGACCAACCTCTCCGGGCTCTGCCGCCACCACCACCTGCTCAAGCACTCACCCCGCTGGACCCACCGCCTCCACGAGGACGGGACCACCGAGTGGGTCACTCCCGCAGGGGTGCCGGCCATGACCTTCCCCGCCCAGTGGGTGCACAACGACGACGAGCAGGGCCCAGGTGACCCCGCTTCGCCCCCCACGCAGGGGGCGAACGAGCTCGCGGCGGCCTTTGCCGAGGTCCCGCCCTTCTGATCCGGAGTGGCCGAGAGTCTCACCCGTCCTCGAGGTTCTGGACGACCTTCCTGGCCGTGGCCTCCATCACGGAGGCGGAGTCACCGTCGCCGCCGAGGCCCGAGTGCGACACCGAGACGACATTGTGCCCCGCACGGATGGCCACGAGATCCGCTTGGATCGGGATGCCGTCGCTCTCCGCCGCCATACGGATGGCCACGGTCTCCTCGCCGAGGTTCGGGAAGGACATGCCGGAGACCTTGAAGGTCGTGGACTCTCCATCCTCCACCGAGGTGAATTCGGGGCAGCTCTCGAAGGCCTTCAGGAACTTGCCGAAGACATCATCCGGGTACTCCTCGTCGAAGGAGCTGATGCTCACCTCCATGAACGGGCCCATCTGACCCGCTGTGTATGACTTCTCCGCCTCGCCGACTGGATCCTTGTCCCAGCTCTCGGAGACCCCGTCCAGGATGGCTTCGCACTTTGCCGGCTCGACCGTTCCCTCGGACTCGTCGTCCTCGTCATCGGAGGTCTCGGTGTCGATGCTCCAACCCGTGGGCAGGGACGAGATATCCGGCAGCGCGGCCTCGGCCTCCTGGTCGTCGAGCGTCCGGCCGACTGCATCGATCTCGACCTCCGAGGAGTCCGACGACTCCGACGTCTGAGTGGACTCACTCGTGCTGCCCGAGGACTCCTCGACGGTCCCGGCGCGCTCCGGACGATCCTCGCCACCACAACCAGCGAGCGCGAGTGCTGCGATCAGCCCCAGCCCGATGGGCTGCCTACGAATTCGACGGACGGGCGCCCACATGTCTCCCCTTCGTGCTGCGATGGCGTGTCGCTGTCAATGTAGCGGCGGCGCCGGAGTGCCGGTGCTCTCCGCTCGTCGCTACCTTGAGCCCATGGCACCGCAGCTGTACCCGGAGGACCCTCGCTTCACGACCGAGTCCGAGCA
>CAYLUX010000342.1:0-1242 GCA_964386935.1 uncultured Janibacter sp. | reverse complement strand
TGGTGTTCGCGTGCGGCAGGTACGAGGGCATCGACCAGCGCGTACTCGACGACGCGGCACGGCGCGTGCGGGTCGAGGAGGTGTCGATCGGCGACTACGTCCTCATCGGGGGAGAGGCGGCGGCCATGGTGATGGTCGAGGCCATCGCACGACTGCGTCCCGGAGTGCTCGGGAATGCGCGGTCGCACCAGGAGGACTCGTTCTCCGACGGTCTGCTCGAGGGGCCCAGCTACACCCGTCCTCCCGTGTGGCGGGGTCTGGAGGTGCCGGACGTCCTGCTCTCGGGCGACCATGCGCGCGTGGACCGCTGGCGGCGCGGACAATCGCTCCGGCGCACGGCCGACCGCCGCCCCGATCTGCTCGAGCGTGCCGACCTCACCGACGAGGAGAGGGCCTCGTTCGGAGGGCACGCCCCCCGCGATGAAGCTCAGACCGACATCGGCTGAACGGTGGCCCTGCGCCGCGTCCCGGCCGGCGCGACGACCGGGGCGACACGACCGATACGACCGACGAGAAGGAGGCGCGGGCACCCATGTCCGATACGCCGGCGAGCCCATCCACCCGCACCGGCGGGACCGACGCAGGCGCCGCGGCCGCTCAGGCCGCTGCGGCGGTGCGCGAGGTCCCGGCGGTCACCGCGCGCGTGGCGCAGGAACTCGACGTGGCCGAGTCGCGGGTCGCGGCGGCGGTGCGGCTGCTTGACGACGGCGCCACCGTCCCGTTCATCGCCCGCTACCGGAAGGAGGCCACCGGCGGCCTGGACGACACGGAGCTGCGGCGCCTCGACGAGCGTCTGCGCTATCTCCGCGAGCTCGACGACCGGCGCGCGGTGGTGCTGGAGTCGATCGCCGGACAGGGCGCGCTGACCGCCGCCCTGCGGGCCGACATCATCGCGGCGGAGTCCAAGTCGCGGCTGGAGGACATCAACCTGCCGATCAAACCGAATCGGCGCACCAACGAGCAGATCGCCCGCGAGGCCGGCCTGGAGCCGCTGGCCGAGCTGCTTCTCGGCGCCCCGGACACCGACCCGGAGGCGGCGGCCGCGCGCTTCGTGGACACCGGAAAGGGCGTCGACGACTCCGCCGCGGCGTTGGCGGGCGCGCGGGCCATCCTTGTCGAGCGTTTCGCCGAGGACGCCGACCTGATCGGAGACCTGCGCGAGACGATGTGGCGCCGCGGGCGGATCATGACGGCGGTGCGCGAGGGCAAGGAGGCCGCGGGCGCCAAGTTCGCCGACTACTT
>CAYLUX010000341.1:0-1248 GCA_964386935.1 uncultured Janibacter sp. | reverse complement strand
TGACCGCGAACCTCGCGATGGCCCGCAGCATCCCGGCCCACCGCCGAGGCCTCGGCTTCGGCGTCAAGCAGTCCGCGATCCCGACCGCGATCGTCCTGGCCGGACTGGCGGTGCCGACGATGACCGAGCAGCTCGACTGGCGCTCCACCTTCTGGGCGCTCGGGGGCGCTGCCGTCATCGCCGTCGTCGTCGGGCTGCGCTCACCCGCCTCCGAGGGACCCCCACGACCGGCTCCGGGAGCCGGCCTCGACGCACCGCCCGTCCGTGCCCTGCTCGTCGTCATGGTCGCCATCGCACTGGCGAGCGCCGCCGCGAACTCCTTCGGCTCCTTCGTCGCCTCCTGGGGCTACGAGGTGGGCCTCACCCCGTCCCAGACCGGTGGGCTCATGGCTGCCGGCAGCGCCATGAACATCCTCGCCCGGCTCGCCTCCGGGTACCTCGCCGACCGGCGCCACGGCCGGAACCTGCCCGTCGTCGCCGCGCAGATGTTCGTCGGCGGGGCCGCGCTGCTCGTCCTCTCGGTCCCGGGAGTCCCCGGGTACGTCGTGGCCGGGTTGGTCGCCTTCGCCATCGGGTGGTCCTGGCCCGGGCTGCTGCTCTTCGCGGTCGTCCGAATCGGCAGGGACGCCCCCGCGGCGGCCTCGGGATACGTCCAGGCGGGCGCCTTCGTCGGTGGCGCGACCGGCCCGCTGCTCTTCGGGATGGCCGTCGACACCCTCGGCTACGAGACCTCCTGGCGGCTGGCTGCCGTGTCCTTCCTCCTCGCCGCCGGGTTGGTCCTGCTCTCGCGGTGGATGTTCCTCACCGACCTCGTGGACCGCCCGCCCCGGGTGCAGCTGGGCTACGGCGGCGGCCGGCGCCGGCCCCGCTGGACCACGGCGGCGAAGGGGGCGGCCACGGGCTGGGACGATGAGGGCGGGAACAGACCGGAGACGAAGTGGTGACGTGAGATGACCGACGCGGTGCCCTGCCCTGATCTGCCGGCCGACGTGGCTCGAGACGCCGTGGTGGGCGATGCCATGATCCGAGCTCCCAAGACGCTGCCGGCGACCACCACGGTGGGTCAGGTCCGGCGCTTCTTCGAGGACGATCACGTGCACGCCGCGCTCGTCGTCGACGACGGACGGCTGCTGACCGTCATCGAGCGGGCCGACCTCGCGGAGCCGGTCCCGGAGGAGCGACCGGCGGCCAGCATCGGTCGCCTCGAGGGACGATCCGTGGTGCCGGAGGCGGCGTTGACGCCGGTGT
>CAYLUX010000340.1:0-1248 GCA_964386935.1 uncultured Janibacter sp. | reverse complement strand
GTGCAGGAGTGGCCCGGGCGGTCCGAGCGGACCCTGCTGCTCCGGAAGGGGCACCGCCTGCCGGAGCTGCTGCAGCAGGCCGACCACAGGGTGACGACCCGGATTGCGGCCCTCGGCGGCGGCGCGCAGCGCGACCCTGCACCCGTGGGGCCGGGTGGCGGCGTCGAGGCGCACGTCCTCCACTCGTCGGCGCAGGAGGCAGCCTTCATCGCCCACGAGCTGCGAGCGGCCCACCTGCGGGACGGCGTGCCGTGGCGGGAGATGGCGGTGATCGTGCGTGGCGCGGCCCGACAGTCCACCCTCCGCCGAGTGCTGGCGGCGCGGGGCGTTCCGGTGGACGCCGACGTGCGTCGGGTCCCGCTGCGCGACGAACCCGCGACCCGGCCGCTGCTGCAGCTGCTCGGCGTCGTCGTCGACCTCGCCCGCGGGCGGATCGAGCAGCCGGAGGTCAGCACCGTCCTCGACCTGCTCGCCAGCCCGCTCGTGGCGCTGGACGCGGTCGGGGTGCGCCGGCTGCGGCGGACGCTGCGCCGCGAGGAGCTGGCCGCCGGTGGGTCCCGGACCAGCGACGAGCTGCTCGCCGGGCTCGTCCTCGAGCCGGAGCGGCTCACGATGCTCGGCGACGACGTCCTCCCGCTGCTCCGGCTGGCCCGGGTGGTGGCCGCCGGGGTGGCCGCGGCCGGCACCGACGAGGACGGGGCCTGGGCGAAGGGGGTCAGCGCCGAGTCCGTCCTCTGGGAGCTGTGGCAGGCCGCGGGCGTCGCCGACGCCTGGCGGGCGAGCGCTCTCGCCGGCGGTGCCGCCGGGGCACGGGCGGACCGTGCGCTGGACGGTGTCGTCGCGCTCTTCGACGCCGCCGCCACGCACCAGGACGCGCTGCCGGCGTCCGGGCCGGACTCCTTCCTCGACGCGATCGAGTCCCAGTCGGTTGCTGCGGACAGCCTCGCGGCGCAGAGCCCCGACCCCGACGCGGTCGCCCTGCTCACCCCGCAGTCGGCCGCCGGCCTGGAGTGGCACACCGTCGTCGTCGCCGGCGTGCAGGAGGGGGTCTGGCCCGACCTGCGGCTGCGCGGCTCGCTGCTCGGCTCGGAGCGGCTCGTCGACGTCGTCACGGGCCGGGACCGCACCGGTGCCGGCGCCGCGACCGCCGTGCGCCACGACGAGACACGCCTCTTCCACGTCGCCCTGACACGGGCACGCCGTCGGGCGCTCGTGACCGCCGTGGCCACCGAGGACGAGCAGCCCTCG
>CAYLUX010000339.1:0-1267 GCA_964386935.1 uncultured Janibacter sp. | reverse complement strand
TCGTTGAAGAACTGGCCCTTCGACGGGACGACCTTCAGCTTCCGGGAGGCGAGCAACCAGAAGACGATGATCAACACGGCGGAGATGACCGCCTGGACCAACGGCTTGTTGACCCATTCGACGCCCGGGATGAAACCACCGTCGAAGATGAAGTCGTCGACGCCCGGGGTGTTGAATCCCTCGCCCTCCATGGGGACGATCGGCAGACTCAGCCCGCCCACGTGGTGCTCCTCTCCCAGCGGTCGGACATCATGTGATCCTCCCGTAACGCCTGATGATCATGAAGATGGACAGTGCCAGACCGACCACCATGCCGATCGGCAACAGCAGCATGCGGTCCAGCACGAAGTGGTCGATCAGCCAGCCGCCGCCGCCGTACAGCAGCGGACCGGCCAGTAGGTAGGACAGCACCCGCATCCCGTCGCGATGGCCGGCTGCCTGCTCCTCGGCTCCGTCCCGGAGCCCCTCGTCACGGGTCTTGTCAGCCATGTCCGCACGGACTGTAGCAGCACCTGAGTGGGTCACGTCACACTCCCCGGCAGGTCGTAGACGGGAATCCGCAGCCGACCCCATGTGACGATCTCGCAGGCCAGCCAGCCGACCAGACTGGCGGTCGCGGTCACCACCATCGCGACGTCGTCCAGACGCCCCGGTCCGATCAGCTCGAGGCAGGCCACCAGCACCGCTCCGAGCAGGGCCGAGCGGACACCGAACGAGATCAGCGCGACGGCGAAGAGGGTACGAGGATCGGCGGTCGAGAACCGGAACACCAGCCACTGGCCGACACCGTAGAAGAACAGGACGCAGGCCCAGGCGACCGCTGCGGAGGCGAGCCCGACCGCACCGTTGGCGATCCCGAACGCGACCAGGCACGGCACGCCCGCGATGTGCGCCCCGGCCATCCCCGCCACGAAGAGCCGACGACTCCGACCGTGCATGGCACGGGCGACCGACCCCGACATGGGCGGTGTGACAGTCGTCATCATGGTGGCGGAGGTCCTGTTCCCTGCGGCTGGTGCGAACGTGGCCTGGCTGCTTGTGAAAACTAGCACAAAGTGCCGTGGCAGCAACAATCCACGTCTCGGCGACGACATCGGGCCTGCCCGGCGCGGCTGACGCTACCGGCCCACGGCGGCTCTGTCACGCCCACGACGCGCCAGCGACGGCCCCCAGAGCGTGACCACCAGCAACAACACCGCCACCACCGCGGCCACCCCCAGCACCCACCAGCTGCGCAGCAGCCCGAGGGCGACCACCGTGCCGGAGA
>CAYLUX010000338.1:0-1270 GCA_964386935.1 uncultured Janibacter sp. | reverse complement strand
GGAGGACGTCACCGAGATCATCCTCAACCTCAAGGGCCTGGTCGTCTCCAGCGAGAACGACGAGCCGGTCGTGATGTACCTGCGCAAGTCCGGCGCCGGTGCCGTCACCGCCGCGGACATCAACCCGCCGGCCGGTGTCGAGGTGCACAACCCCGACCTGCACATCGCCACGCTCAACGACAAGGGCTCCGTCGAGATGGAGCTGACCGTCGAGCGCGGTCGTGGCTACGTCTCCGCGCAGCAGAACAAGAGCGGTGACCAGGAGATCGGCCGCATCCCGGTCGACTCGATCTACTCGCCGGTCCTGGCCGTGACCTACAAGGTCGAGGCCACCCGAGTCGAGCAGCGCACCGACTTCGACAAGCTGATCGTGGACGTCGAGACGAAGAACTCCATGGTTCCCCGGGACGCGCTGGCCTCCGCCGGCAAGACCCTGGTCGAGCTCTTCGGTCTGGCCCGCGAGCTGAACATCGAGGCCGAGGGCATCGACATGGGCCCGTCCCCGACGGACGCCGCGATGGCCGCCGACATGGCGCTGCCGATCGAGGACCTGGACCTGACCGTCCGCTCCTACAACTGCCTCAAGCGCGAGGGCATCCACAGCGTGGGTGAGCTCGTCGGGCGCAGCGAGGCGGACCTGCTCGACATCCGCAACTTCGGCGCGAAGTCGATCGACGAGGTCAAGGCCAAGCTGCACGACATGGGCCTGGCCCTCAAGGACAGCCCGCCCGGGTTCGACCCGAGCACCGCGGACTACGAAGAGTACGACGAGCCCGGTGACGAGGATGCCTCGTTCGCCGAGGACGAGCAGCTCTGAACCACCTCGAGTGACCTGACCGCTGCCGCGGTGAGGTCTGACAGCTCCCAAGGAGAACATCATGCCCACCCCCACCAAGGGTCCCCGTATCGGCGGCGGTCCGGCTCACGAGCGGTTGATCCTCGCGAACCTGGCCACGGCCCTCTTCGAGAACGACCAGCTGACGACCACCCAGGCCAAGGCCAAGCGGCTGCGCCCGCTGGCCGAGCGGCTGATCACCTTCGCCAAGCGCGGTGACCTGGCCTCGCGCCGCAAGGTCATGACGGTCGTGAAGGACAAGGGCGTCGTCCACCGCCTCTTCGTGGAGATCGCGCCCGACGTGGCCGACCGTCCCGGTGGCTACACCCGGATCACCAAGATTGCTCCGCGCAAGGGCGACAACGCCCCGATGTGCGTCATCGAGCTCGTCCGCGAGCCGGTCGACGCCAAGCCGAAGCGCGCGGTCGTCAAGGA
>CAYLUX010000337.1:0-1288 GCA_964386935.1 uncultured Janibacter sp. | reverse complement strand
GAGTTGTCGTCCCACTCGAAGATCTTGCCCTCGGGGGTATCGAGCTGCTGCCAGCGCTCGTCACCGTCGAAGATCCGACCGTACTCGTTGTCGAACATATCGGTCGAGATCGACTCCGCGATGACGGACTCGACTTCCTCCGGCGAGGGCCACAGGTCGGCCAGGTAGACGTCGACGCCGTCCGAATCCTTGCCCAGCGGCTGGTTGGCGAAGTCGAAGTCCATGGTTCCGGCCAGCGCGTAGGCGATGACCAGCGGAGGCGAAGCCAGGTAGTTCATCTTCACATCGGGGCTGATGCGGCCCTCGAAGTTGCGGTTGCCCGACAGCACTGCGGTGACCGAGAGGTCGTTGTCCTGGATGCTGTTCGAGATCTCCGAATCCAGCGGGCCCGAGTTGCCGATGCAGGTCGTGCAGCCGTAGCCGACGATGTAGAAGTTCAGCGCTTCGAGATCGTCGATCAGGCCGGCCTTGTTGTAGTACTCGGTGACGACCTTCGAACCCGGTGCGATCGAGGTCTTCACCCACGGCTTCGAGTTGAGTCCGCGCTTGCGGGCGTTGCGGGCCAGCAGGCCTGCGGCCATCATCACCGAGGGGTTCGAGGTGTTGGTGCACGAGGTGATCGATGCGATCGCCACGGCACCGTTGGCCAGCTCGAAGTTGCGTCCGTCGGCAGTGGTGACGTCCACGGACTTGTTCTCCTCGCCGGGTGCGGCGTAGTTGTGGATGTCCTTGGCGAACTGGTTCTTCGCATCGGAGAGTTCGATGCGGTCCTGCGGGCGCTTCGGGCCGGAGATCGAGGGCACCACGGTCGAGAGGTCGAGTTCGAGGTACTCGGAGTACTCGACTTCCCGGCTCGGATCGTGCCACAGTCCCTGGGCCTTCGCGTACTCCTCGACGAGCTGGATCTGCTCGTCCGAGCGGCCGGTGAGCTTGAGGTAGTCGATGGTGACCTCGTCGATCGGGAAGATCGCGGCGGTCGAGCCGAACTCGGGGCTCATGTTGCCGATGGTGGCACGGTTGGCGAGCGGCACCTGGGCAACGCCCTCGCCGTAGAACTCGACGAACTTGCCGACGACGCCGTGCTTGCGCAGCATCTCGGTGATGGTGAGCACGAGGTCGGTGGCGGTGGTGCCCTCGTTGAGCTTGCCCTTGAGCTTGAAGCCCACGACGCGCGGGATGAGCATGGAGACGGGCTGGCCCAGCATGGCCGCCTCGGCCTCGATGCCGCCCACGCCCCAGCCGACGACGCCGAGGCCGTTGACCATGGTGGTGTGGGAGTCGGTGCCGA
>CAYLUX010000336.1:0-1292 GCA_964386935.1 uncultured Janibacter sp. | reverse complement strand
CCGGTGCCGAGCGAGCTGCCACCGATGAGCGGGCGGGTGCCCCGGCCGGTGAGGCGGGTCGCGTGGATGAGTCCGGCTCCGCCGGTCAGCCGAGTGACTTCGATCAGTCGCGTCCCGCAACGCCTGTCGATGATCGCTCGGGGCAGCCGGGCTACGGGGACGGATCCGCGGATGCGGGCCGTTTCGATGAGCCGGCGGCAGCTGGTCAGCCGACTCGGCCGGAGGAGCCGGGGCGCCCGGGCGATCCCGGTGCGGCCGGTGTGGGGGCAGGCGGTGCCTCCGCCGCGGGTGCCCCCGACGGGCCCCGTCACGCCGGCCCGGTCGAGGACCGGACGGGCCAGCCCGGTTACGGCGACGACGCCAGTGCCTCGGACTTCGACCGGGAGCAGCCCGGTGCGTCCGGGACCGCGGTACCGCCATCGGGTGGGTACGCCGCCACGTCCGACCCGGCCTCTGGTGGTCAGTCGGCCACTGACGGCGGGTACGCAGGTACGCCCGACCAGGTGACTGGTGGCCAGTCGTCTCCCGGGGTGGCTGATGGCCAGACCGGTGCCACGGATCCGGTGACGGGTCAGGGTGCGGCGGAGTCGTCTGCTGGTGGGGTGCCGACCGGTCAGGATGCTGGTCAGTCGGCTCCCGGTGGTGGGTACGCGGGTGCGTCCGACCAGGCGACTGGTGGCCAGTCGTCCCCCGATGTGGGCGGCGTCGGGGCTGCCGATGCCCAGACCGACGGTCAGGCCGGAGAGCAGCAGGGCAAGGGCCGCGGGCTGTTCGACAAGGTCCGCGACAAGGTCGATGACCTGCGAGGGCGTGGGGACGAGGACCAGACCCCCTGACCCTGTGACGCACGAAGGGGGCCGCCACCACGCGTGGCGGCCCCCTTCGCGCTGTCCACCCGGGTGCCGGCCGCGCCTGTTCCCGGCACGGGAGGGTCCACAGGAGCACTCGGCAGCGAGGTGAGGACTGTCGGTGCGCGCCAGTATGGTCGTCCCCGTGAGCACCGCCCTCTACCGCCGCTACCGGCCCGAGTCCTTCGCCGACGTGATCGGCCAGGAGCACGTGACCGAGCCGCTCATGCAGGCCCTGCGGACGGGCCGGGTCAACCACGCCTACCTCTTCTCCGGGCCGCGCGGTTGCGGCAAGACGACGAGCGCTCGCATCCTCGCCCGCTGCCTGAACTGCGAGCAGGGCCCGACGCCCACCCCGTGCGGGGAGTGCGACTCCTGCCAGGCACTGGCCCGCGGCGGCGCCGGGAGCGTCGACGTCATCGAGATCGACGCGGCGAGCCACGG
>CAYLUX010000335.1:0-1297 GCA_964386935.1 uncultured Janibacter sp. | reverse complement strand
TGGTCGCCTTGAAGTTCGCCATCTTCTCGGTGAACGCGCCGACGTTGTTCTCGTCGGCACCGAAGGCGGTCTTGTTGACGATCTCCGGGAGCCGGAACTTGTCCTCGAAGTCGGCGATGGACAGCGCGCCCCAGGAGTCGGCCCCGACAAGCCGCTTGCACAGCGCCATGTACGTGCCCTTGCCGTTGTTGCCGTTCTCGTGGAAGAGGAGCAGCGCCTTGTTCCAGGCGACGTTGGGACGGACAGCGGCACCCAGCCCATGCCAGCCCAAGTTCACCCGTTCGGGGTCATCGGAGAGGGCATTCATCCAGGACTCCACGTCCCAGGTCGAGCCGTCGTCGCGGACGATCACCGGGTTGTCCGGGGCGACGACGTAGTCCACCCGGACCTTCGCCATCAAGATGATGGACGGATCGAAGGGCCGAAGCTCCTTCGTCCGGTAATCGAAGATGCCGTTGTTCACGCCGATGAGATCCGGGTCCTGGCACGGAGCGACGCGCGGAGCGTCCTCCTTGAGGACGGCCATCACCTCGGCGAACTGGCGGAGGCTCAGCTGAGCGTTGTACCCGCGCGCGAGTCGCCGGAGCTCATCCTCGTCGACCACATACGTGCCCATGTCCTCACCGCTGGTCGCGTACGTGGCCAGAGCGCCGAGCTTCTTGGAGCCGGAGAAGACGATCCGCACGACGTGGTGCAGGTGCAGCAGGATCTGCGCGACCTGCCAGTCGGTGAGAGTGCGGAGCGTGGGCAGCTTCTCGGTAGCCACCTTGGTCTTCGTGTTCTCCTGCCTGGCCACGCCCTTGACGATGGTCAGCAGGTGCTTCTCGACCTCGCCGGGGGTCGGCGGACCGCTCGGATCGATGTGGCGCAGGTAGGTCGTGGTCGTGTAGATGATGACCTCGTTCTGCGAGGGCATGTCGTCACGCTCGGAGAAGTGGTCCAGCACCTCCTTGAGGGCGGTAGTGGGGCCATGCTCGGCCCGGCGCTTCGTCGTGTGCTGAGCGGCCAGGACGTCGCCGTCGAACACGGGCTTGCCGTCGTGGCGGCCACCGGGGGCAGCGTCACGCCGAGAGTTCAGGTCAACGACGTTGCCCTGGTGGTGATCATCTGAGATACTGGGCATGGAAGATCCCTTCTTCTGATGCTTGGCTCATGAGCTCGCAAAACTCGGCCAGGCGAACGGCTTGGAGAGCCCCGCTACGGCGGGGCTCTTCGCATGTCAGGCGATAGGAAGGCCCTCCTGATCAGTCAGGGGTTCCGGAGGGACGCTCGTGGGCGAGCATCCACTCGAGCACCG
>CAYLUX010000334.1:0-1306 GCA_964386935.1 uncultured Janibacter sp. | reverse complement strand
AGCACCTTGATCGTGGTGCCCGAGCCGGCGACCTTCGTCGAACCCATCGGGTTCTCCGGGGACCAGTAGCGGTTCGGGTTCGAGTCGTCGAAGGTCGGGATCGCCTTCTGGGACTCCACCGTCGTCGGGACGCCGTTGTGGTGGAAGGTCACCTTGTCGGTGCGCTGCTTGCCGAAGGTGGCGTCGAAGGGCTGGCGGCGGTTGCCGAGCATCGCCCCGTCCGGGAAGGTGACCGGCGTCGGCCGGGCGTCCACCGGCAGCACCTGGCCGTAGCCGGGGTGCGTGCTGGTGTTGTTGTCCTCGTACTCGTTGTTGATGTACCAGATGAGCAGGCCGTCCTGGTACGGGAACCGCTCGACCCAGTTCGGCCGGTCGGCGAAGCCGAAGTTGTACGGACCGGTCTTGAGGTTCTTGTCGTACCCGGAGTACTGCCGGTGCTCGGCGAGGTAGTAGCTCTGCACGGTCTCCGTGGTCGAGCCCTCCATGCGGGTGAAGCCGTCGGCGGTCCAGCCGTTCTCGCCGGACTCGACGTCGTCGGAGAGGACCTCGTCGCCGTCGACGGTGATCGTGATGTCGTCCAGGAAGGCACCGGGGCGGGTCAGGCCGCCGTCGGTCTGGTAGCGCCACCGGAACTGGACGGTCTCGCCGGCGTAGTCGCCGAGGTCGTAGTTGACCTGATGCCAGTTGCCGAGCTCACCGCCGTCGTGGGAGCCGACCTCCTCCCAGGAGGAGCCGCCGTCGGTCGAGACCTCGGCGTAGACGACGTCGTAGTCCGCCTCGGTGTCGGCGTCCAACCAGGCGGACACCGTCGACGAGCTCGCGCCGGAGAGGTCGATCTCGCGGCCGAGAGTGGTGTTGAGGTTGTCGCCGGAGCCGGACCACCACTCGTAGTCACCCGAGTGCGGGGTGTTGTAGTCGGTGGTGACGTCCTTCTCGGGCAGCAGGACCGCGAGCGCCTGCGGGAGGCGGGCGTGGTCGAGGTCGGCCGGGCCGAGGCCGGTCGTGGTCTTCTCACCCGGCTTGACGGTCTCGTAGTCGAGCCAGCCGAGCTGCAGCTTCTCCCAGGCGCCCATGTAGCCCGGGCTGGAGCCGATGTCCTCCTTGCCGTGGTTCAACCAGCTGCCGGCGGACATCAGGGTCCAGAAGCCGGTGCCGTTGTCGCCGCCCGCGGTGTCGTACAGGTCCGGCAGACCGAGGTCGTGACCGAACTCGTGGGTGAAGACGCCGAGGCCGCCGTTCTCCGGCTCGGTGGTGTAGTCACCGATCCAGAAGCCGGAGTCGCCGAGCTGGACGCCGCCCTGCTTGT
>CAYLUX010000333.1:0-1307 GCA_964386935.1 uncultured Janibacter sp. | reverse complement strand
CCGACTCCGCCCGGGGCGCCGTCTTCGGGCGGGATGACGCCTTCTTCGCGGCCGGCCGGCTGGACGACCTGGCCAGCGCGCACGCCGGCGCCCTCGCCCTCGCCGCCGTCGGCGAGGACGTCGCCGCCGACCACATCCCCGTGCTCGCCGTCTTCGACCACGAGGAGATCGGCTCGGCGACCCGCTCCGGCGCGGCCGGGCCTTTCCTCGAGGACGTGCTCGAGCGCATCGGGCTCGCCCTCGGCGCTGGCCGGGGCGAGCGGATGCGTGCCCACGCCGCCTCCTGGTGCGTCTCCAGCGACGTCGGCCACTCGGTGCACCCGAACTACGCCGGCCGGCACGACCCGCAGGTCCAGCCGCTGCTCGGCTCGGGTCCGATCCTGAAGATCAACGCCAACCAGCGCTACGCGACCGACGGCGCGGGCGCGGCGGCGTGGCACGGCTGGTGCGACGCGGCCGGGGTGACCAGCCAGGAGTTCGTCTCGAACAACACCGTGCCGTGCGGCTCGACGATCGGCCCGATCACCGCGACCCGGCTGGGTGTGCGAACCATCGACGTCGGCATCCCGATCCTCTCGATGCACTCGGCGCGGGAGATGGCCGGCACGAGCGACCTGCTCGACCTGCGGCGGGTGGCCGAGACCTTCCTGCGGGGCTGAGCCCGGCGGCTGCTACCGCAGCCGGATGATCGTCGTCCCGGCGAGCACGTCGTGCAGGCCCCGGCCGTCCTTGCCGACGACGATCGGCGGGATCACCAGGCACAGCAGGGCGGCCCGCACGGCGGAGCGAAGGGGGGTGACCCACTGCCCGTGCACCGGCACCACCCGCAGCCCGAGGAGGCGGTGACCGAAGGAGGCACCGCCGAGGGTGACCCCGATGAGGTGGACGAGGAGGAGCAGCCCGAGCGGGAGGAAGGAGAACGCCGCCGACCCGGGGCTGACGTCGATGTAGCGAGCGACCAGGCCGTTGGTGATGAGCAGGCAGGCGGCCCAGTCGATGGCCAGCGCGATCAGGCGACGTCCGAAGGGCGCGCGGGTCCCCCCTTCGTCCGATGTCTGTGGGTGCTGACTGGCGCTGGTGCTCACCGGGGCAGCCTATGCGTCCTCGTCGTGAACGGCTCCACCGCCCGCGAGCGCGACTCGCTAGGGTTTGTGACGCACCAGACGGTGCGGCACACCCGTGTAACACGGGCGAAACATGTGGGTCATGGTCGGGAAACGGCCGGTGCCTAGTGTCGACGCCGACACAACATGCGGCAGGTCAGAGTGGGCTGCCGCCCCACCCCAGGAGGATGGTTTGTTCAGCTC
>CAYLUX010000332.1:0-1317 GCA_964386935.1 uncultured Janibacter sp. | reverse complement strand
GCTACGCCTCGGCCACCGGGAAGGTCGGGGTCTGCATGGCCACCTCCGGCCCGGGCGCGACCAACCTCGTCACGGCCATTGCCGACGCCCACATGGACTCGGTCCCCATGGTGGCCATCACCGGACAGGTCGCCTCGCCCGCCATCGGGTCGGACGCCTTCCAGGAAGCCGACATCCGCGGCATCACCATGCCGGTGACCAAGCACAACTACCTCGTGACGAACGCCGACGACATCCCGCGGGTCATCGCCGAGGCCTTCCACATCGCCAGCACGGGCCGCCCCGGCCCGGTGCTCGTCGACATCGCCAAGGACGCCCAGCAGGCCAAGACGACCTTCTCCTGGCCGCCCGAGGTGGACCTGCCCGGCTACCACCCGGTGACCCGCCCGCACGCGAAGCAGATCCGCGAGGCCGTGCGGCTGATCGCCGAGAGCCACCAGCCGGTCCTCTACGTCGGTGGTGGCGTCATCCGCGCCGGCGCCAGCCAGGAGCTGATGCGCCTCGCCGAGCTGACCGGCATCCCCGTGGTCACCACGCTCATGGCGCGCGGTGCCTTCCCCGACGGTCACCCCCTGCACTTGGGCATGCCCGGCATGCACGGGTCCGTCGCGGCCGTGACCTCGCTGCAGCGCAGCGACCTGCTCATCGCGCTCGGGACGCGGTTCGACGACCGGGTGACCGGCCAGCTCTCCTCCTTCGCCCCGCACGCGAAGGTCATCCACGCCGACATCGACCCGGCCGAGATCTCCAAGAACCGCGTGGCGGACGTGCCGATCGTCGGTGACGCCCGCGCGATCATCACCGAGCTGGTGCAGGCGATCCAGGCCGGTACCGGGGATGCCGCGCAGATCAAGCCGGAGCGCTTCTCCTCGTGGGCCGGGGAGACCGCCTCCTGGCGGGAGAGCTTCCCCGTCGGCTACACCGCGCCCGACGAGTCGGCGCTCATGCCGCAGGAGGTCATCCGCCGGATCGGTGAGATCGCCGGCCCAGAGGCCGTGTACGCGGCGGGCGTCGGCCAGCACCAGATGTGGGCGGCGCAGTTCATCGACTACCAGCGTCCGCAGAGCTGGCTGAACTCCGGCGGCGCCGGGACGATGGGGTACTCGGTCCCCGCCGCCATGGGGGCGAAGGTGGGTCAGCCCGACCGCGTCGTGTGGGCCATCGACGGCGACGGGTGCTTCCAGATGACCAACCAGGAGCTCGCGACTTGCGTCATCAACGACATCCCGATCAAGGTCGCTGTCATCAACAACTCCAGCCTCGGCATGGTCCGGCAGTGGCAGTCCCTCTTCTACAACGAGCGCTACTCCAACACCG
>CAYLUX010000331.1:0-1323 GCA_964386935.1 uncultured Janibacter sp. | reverse complement strand
GGGTCGAAGTCGGGCAGGGTCGAGATGTTCGGTCCCTTGACGAGCTCGACCTTGCGGGCCTCCTCCGGCTCGAGCGGAGGCACGAGCATCTTCCGGTTCGCGGAGAACTTCTCCGGCAGCCGCACCTGCGGGTAGTCCATGTCGAGATCGCGCGGATCGGTGATCTTGCCGGTCAGAGCCGCCGCGGCCGCGGTCTCCGGCGAACACAGCCACACGGAGTCCTCGTCGGTGCCGGAGCGACCGGGGAAGTTCCGCGGCATGGTGCGCAGACTGTTGCGCCCGACTGCCGGTGCCTGGCCCATGCCGATGCAGCCCATGCAGCCGGATTGGTGGATCCGTGCTCCGGATCCCACCAGCGAGGTCAGCCATCCGCCGGAGATCAGGTCGGCCAAGACCTCGCGGGAGGTGGGGTTGATGTCGAGGGAGACCTGCCGATGGATCTGCCTATCGGCCAGTGTCTCGGCGACGACTGCGAAATCCCGCAGCCCCGGGTTCGCCGAGGAGCCGACGACGACCTGGAAGACGTCGTCACCGGCGACCTCGCGCACCGGAGTGACATTGCCCGGTGACGAGGGTGCGGCGATGAGCGGTTCGAGCTGCGAGAGGTCGATGCTGTCGGTGAGATTGTATTCGGCACCCTCGTCCGCCTCGAGGCGCGTGAAGTCCTCACCGCGGTCAACGGCTTCGAGGTAGTCGCGGACGGCATCGTCGGCGGGGAAGACAGTGGCGGTGGCACCGAGTTCGGCACCCATGTTCGCGATCACGTGACGGTCCATGGCTGTGAGGTTCCTCAGCCCGTCCCCGTGGTACTCGATGATCTTGCCGACGCCGCCCTTGACCCCATGGCGGCGCAGCATCTCGAGGATGACGTCCTTGGCCGAAACCCAGTCCGGCAGTTCGCCGGTCAGCTCGACCCCCATCACCTGCGGGGCGCTGATGAAGAGGGGTTCTCCGGCCATGGCCATGGCGATCTCGAGACCGCCGACGCCGATGGCGAGCATCCCGAGCGCCCCGGCGGCACAGGTGTGGGAGTCCGAGCCGATGAGTGTGGTCCCGGGTCTGCCGAACCGGGATTGATGGACGGGGTGGGAGACGCCGTTGCCGGCCGGTGAGAACCACAGTCCGAATCGCTGTGCCGCCGAGTGGAGGAACTCGTGGTCCTCCGGGTTCTTCTCATCGGTCTGCAGCAGGTTGTGATCGACGTACTGCACGGACAGGTCCGTGCGGATTCGGTCGAGGCCGAGCGCCTCGAGCTCGAGCATGACCAAGGTGCCCGTCGCATCCTGTGTGAGTGTCTGGTCGATCCGGATCCCGAGTTCGTTG
>CAYLUX010000330.1:0-1323 GCA_964386935.1 uncultured Janibacter sp. | reverse complement strand
CACTGCGCCCGCCACGGGATCCCGGTGACCGTCGTCCCGGGCATCACCAGCGCGGTGTCGGTCCCGGCCGCCGCGGGCATCCCGGTGACTCACCGGGGCCTGGCCACCTCCTTCGTCGTCGCCTCGGGCCACGACAGCAGCGGCGGGGTGCCCGAGGCGGTGCGCTCGGCCCCTGCGTCGGCCACCCTCGTGCTGCTCATGGGCGTGGCCGCCCTCGAGGAGACCGCCGGGTTCCTCCTCGAGGCCGGCCGCGACGCGGACACCCCCGTCGCGGTCGTCGAGTCCGGGTGGACACCGCGGCAGCGCACCACCCGGACCACGCTCGCCGCGGCCGTCGAGGACACCGCCGCCGCCGGGGTGGCTGCGCCGGCCGTGATCGTGGTGGGCGAGGTCGTGGGCGTGGCCGATGCCGTGGCCGCGTCCCTGGTTGCTGCGCAGGTGGGCGCATGAGCACGGTGCTGCTGGCGCACGGGTCCCCGGACCGACGGCACGCGGAGACGCTGGAGCGGCTGCGCGGGCGCGTCAGCGGGCGGACCGGGCCGACCCGGCTGGCCTTCCTCGAGCACGACCTGCCGCGTCCGGAGGCCCTCGCCGCGGACCTGTCCGGTCGCGTGGGTCTCGTCCCGCTCCTCGTCACGCCCGCCCACCACGCCCGGGTCGACATCCCCGGGGCCGCGGCCCGGCTCGGCGCCGGGGGAGCGGACGTGCGTCGGTCCCGGCCCCTGGGTGGGCACTGGCTCCTCCTGGAGGCGGTCGCGGAGCGTCTGCTCGGTGCCGGTCATGCCGTGGACACGCCGGCGCTGCTCGTCGCAGGTGGCAGCAGCTCCGGCCACGCCGCGTCCGGGCTGCGGGAGCTCGTCGAGGACTACGGCCCCGCTTCCTGGTCCAGCACGACCCTCTCGGCCCCCGAGGCGGACCTCGCGGAGGGCCGGGTGGTCATCCCCTTCGTCCTCGCCGAAGGGGTCCTGCACGACCTGGTGGCCCGGTTCGCCGCGAGGGCAGGGGCCCTCTTCGTCCCGGGTGGCCTGGCGGACACCGAGTCGGTGACGACGCTCGTCGGCCACCGGGCCGCGGAGGCGGGATCGGCCCCTGTCGCCCTGCAGCCGGCCTGCTGATCCCGCTCCGCGGGAACACCGGACGCCCCGTCACGGTTGTCTCCCCGGAGAGGGAGAGGAGCACATTTCATGTCGATGGGTGGTTCGCCGTGGGCGCTCATGCGCAGCATGAGCAATCGGGAAGGAGTCGACCGCGACCCGCTGCCCAAGGGCACCGCGCGTCGGGTGCTCGGCTATGCCCGGCCCTTCTCGCGGATCATCATCGGCT
>CAYLUX010000329.1:0-1344 GCA_964386935.1 uncultured Janibacter sp. | reverse complement strand
TCCTGATCTACGCCATGGTCTTTGCCATGCCTGGGGACCCCACGGCCGGCAAGTGCGGTGAACGTCCCTGCCCGCCCTCCTACGTGGCGGCCTTCAACGAGAAGTACAACCTCAACGACCCCCTCGTGGTCCAGTACGGCAAGTACGTGGGCAACGTGGTCCAGGGGGACCTCGGTGAGAACCAGTACGGCATCCCCGTCGCCGAGGACCTGAAGAACCGTTACACGGTCACCGGTGAGCTCGCGGTCATGGCCCTGGTCATCGAGGCGGTCATCGGCATCGCCGCCGGCGTGCTCGCCGGCCTACGACGGGGAGGGTTCATCGACAACCTCGTCCTGGTGAGCACCCTGTTCGTCATCTCCGTGCCCGTCTTCGTCACCGGCTTCGTGCTGCAGTACGTCCTCGGGCTCAAGTTCGAGATCGTCCCACCGCTCGTCGGTGCCGACCCGACCTTCATGAAGCTGTTGCTGCCCGGCGTCGTCCTCGGCTCGCTGTCGATGGCCTACATCGCCCGGCTGATGCGCAGCAACATCGGCGAGAACGTCAAGTCGGACTACGTGCGCACCGCCAAGGCCAAGGGCCTCTCCCAGGGGCGCATCATCGGGGTGCACACGCTGCGCAACTCGATGATCCCGGTGATCACCTTCATGGGCTACGACTTCGGTTCGCTGCTCGGTGGCGCGATCGTCACCGAGGGCATCTTCAACATCCACGGTGTCGGCGGTTACATCTTCGAGGGGATCCACAACCGGGACGGCCTGGCCGTCGTGGGCGCGGTGACCGCACTGGTGATCGTGTACCTCGTCGTCAACCTCATCGTCGACCTGCTCTACGGCGTACTCGACCCCAGGATCAGCCATGACTGAGAAGAACGTGCAGGATCTCGAGACCGAGGCGCCCGGACCCGAGCGGGAGACCCCGGGGGAGGCACGGGTGAGTCCGGCCGACGACGCCGTGGCCGCCCGCTCACTGACGGCGGACGCGCTGCGTGCGCTGCGGAAGAACCCGCTCTTCTGGGTCTCCAGCGTGCTCGTCCTCATCTTCCTCCTGATGGCAGTCTGGCCCTCCCTCTTCACCAACCAGGACCCGCACTACGGCGTCCTCAGCCGCGCGGTGCAGGACCCGAGCGGCGCGCACTGGTTCGGGACCGACCGGCAGGGCTACGACATCTACAGCCGGGTGATCTACGGTGCCCGGGCCTCGATCCTCGTCGGCGTCCTCGCGGCCCTCGGGACGATGGTCCTCGGCAGCTTCCTCGGGTTGCTGGCCGGCTACCTCGGCGGCTGGGCCGACACCCTCATCAGCCGCATCGGTGACATCTTCTTCGCCATCCCGCTGCTGCTG
>CAYLUX010000328.1:0-1353 GCA_964386935.1 uncultured Janibacter sp. | reverse complement strand
GGTGCGAGGAGGGCAGCGACGAGCCTCGAAGCACCCGTGTCCACGGCCAGACCGCCAGCCACACCGCGAGAGCGACGAGCAGCACGCCGAGCGGCACGTGCACCGCGAGCACGCGGGTGTGGCCGATCGCGATCTGGGCGACCGTGAGCACCGGGAGCAGCAGGCAGACCAGGCCGAGCCCGATCCGGCGGCTGAGCGCGGCGAGCACGAGACCGACGAGCGCGGTCGCCGTCACCGGGAGCAGGAGCACACCGCCGACGATCGAGTGCATCTCGAAGGCCGTCCACGTCCCGTCGAGGAAGGACCCGATCGAGATCGGTTGCAGCGCAAAGAGAGTCGCCTGCGCGAGCGTCAGCAGTCGGAAGACCCAGAGCGTCACGAGGTGGATCGCCGAGGGCCCCACAGGTGGGGCGGTGAGAGCGGGTGTGGCCATGGTTTCGACGCTATGGAGCGAAGGGGGCCGGCCACCATCCGATGGACACCCGAGTGGGGGTGGGGCTTACCCCCTTCGCTCCCGGGGGCTTGACCCTCACGCGACGTGAGGCCACACGCTCGTGCCATGACCGAGATCGCGCAGCACACTGGAGCCATGGAGGCGCTCACGGTGGGACAGGTGGCCGAGACCTTCGGCGTGACGGTGCGGACGCTGCACCACTACGACGAGGTCGGGCTGCTGCACCCGAGCGAGCGCAGCCACGCCGGCTACCGGCTCTACTCCGGGGAGGACCTGGAGCGGCTGGGCACGGTGGTGCTCTACCGCCGACTGGGCTTCTCGCTGGAGGAGATCCGTGAGCTGCTCGGGGCGGACGGCACGCAGGTCGTGGAGCACCTGCGGCGCCAGCGCGACGCGGTCGAGACCAGGCGCAGCCAGCTGAGCGACCTGGTCGAATCCATCGATCACGCACTGGAGGTAGCGATGAATGACCGGCCGGCCACCACGGAGGACCTGAAGGAGATCTTCGGCGAGGGCTACCAGGAGGAGTACCAGGACGAGGCGGAGCGGCGCTGGGGTGACACCGACAAGTGGCGCCAGTCCCAGGAGCGGACCGCGCACTGGACCAAGGAGGACTGGGTCCGGGTGAAGGCCGACGTCGAGGCCTTCGAGGCCGACCTCGGTGCGGCGGTGCGCGATGGCGTGCCGGCGGACGGTGAGCGCGGGGCCGAGCTGGCCGAGCGGCACCGGTCGAGCATCGAGTTGTACTACGACTGCGACCACGAGTTCCAGGTGTGCCTGGCGCAGATGTACCTCTCGGACCAGCGCTTCACCGAGCACTACGAGGCGCTCGCGCCCGGGGCGGCGCAGTGGATCCACGACGCGATCGTGGCCAACGCCGAGCGCCACGCCGGCTGATC
>CAYLUX010000327.1:0-1363 GCA_964386935.1 uncultured Janibacter sp. | reverse complement strand
ATCCGGGGGGTGGGCCACATCCGCGGGCACGAGACCGACCGCATCACCGCCCTGGCCACCGAGCTCACGAAGGCGGGCGCCCACGTCGAGGAGCTCGAGGACGGGCTGCGCATCACGCCCGGGACACCGCGGGCCGCGACCATCCACACCTACGCCGACCACCGGATGGTCATGGCGGGGGCCGTGCTCGCGCTCGCCGCGCCCGGCACCGTCATCGAGGACCCGGGCACGGTCGCGAAGACCGTCCCCGACTTCGTCGGCCTGTGGGAGGGCATGCTCTCCCCGGCGGCGGTCCCGGAGGGCTGATGGGGCGTTCGGCGCGCGACTGGGACGAGTCCGACGTGCGCGTGCGCCCCGGCCGGCGTGGCTCCCGGCCGCGGACGAAGACCCGACCCAAGCACGAGGACGCGGTCATCGGGATGGTCACCGCCGTGGACCGGGGCCGCTGGACCGTCCTCGTCCCCGCCGGTGGAGGCGGGCCCGAGCGGGTCGTCACCGCCATGCGAGCCCGCGAGCTCGGCCGCACCTCGATCGTCGTCGGCGACCGGGTCGGCATGGTCGGGGACACCTCCGGCCGCCGCGACACCCTCGCCCGGATCGTGCGCGTGCAGGACCGGGCGACCGTGCTGCGCCGCACCGCCGACGACACCGATCCCGTCGAACGCGTCATCGTCGCCGGCGCCGACCAGCTCGTCGTCGTCAGCGCCCTCGCCGACCCCGAACCCCGCCCCCGGCTCATCGACCGCTGCCTCGTGGCCGCCTACGACGCCGGCATGGACCCGCTGCTCGTGCTCACCAAGGCCGACCTGGCGCCAGCCGAGGACTTCCTCGCCACGTACGCGCCGCTCGACGTGCCGCACCTGGCGACCTCCGTCCTGACCGAAGGGGGCGACGGCCTCACCGAGCTGCGCCGCCGGCTCGCCGGGCGGGTCTCGGTGCTCGTCGGGCACTCGGGGGTGGGCAAGTCCACGCTCGTCAACGCCCTTGTGCCCGAGGCGCGCCGCGCGACCGGCGACGTCAACGACGTCACCGGTCGGGGCCGCCACACCTCGACCAGTGCCCTGGCGTTGCGGCTGCCGCCGCTCGACGAGGGCGACGCGGACACCGGGGACGGCTGGATCATCGACACGCCCGGCATCCGGTCCTTCGGTCTGGCGCACGTGGAGCCGGACCAGATCGTCGGGTACTTCGCCGAGCTGGCCGACGGGGTCGCCGACTGCCCCCGCGGCTGCAGCCACGACGAGCCGGACTGCGCCCTGGACGCCTGGGTCGCGGAGGGGAAGGCCGGGCCACGTGGTGAGGGGCGGCTGGACTCCCTTCGTCGGCTGCTGCGTGCCCGCGCGGGTGAGGACGGCTGACCCGG
>CAYLUX010000326.1:0-1377 GCA_964386935.1 uncultured Janibacter sp. | reverse complement strand
GACGACTCGAAGCGCCGCGAACGCATCGTGCGCACCTGGTCGGCGACCCTGGCCGGGCAGCTCGGCCTCGAGAAGTAGTCGCCCGGTCCCTCCGGGTCGATCAGGGCAGCGCGCGGGGGCCGTGGGGCCGGGACCCGAGCCGCCGGTGCATGTCCCGCTCGTAGCGGCGGTCCGAGGCGTCCTCGAGCCATCGGCGTCCCCGCTCGCTGCGGGCGAGGACCACCCCTTCGAGGAGGTTGCGCCCCACGTGTCCGGGCAGGGTCCACGGTAGGCGTGGGGGCAGGCCGAGCTCGACCATGCTGCGCGGCCCGACGAGCAGCGAGGTGATGCTCAGCGCCCGCTCGCGCTCCCACCAGCCTCGCACCCGGTGCCGGCCCCGCTCGGTGCGCAGGCCCTCGATGAGCGGCCGACTGAGCTCGGCGCCGTTGGGGGTGATCGGCCCCTGGGCGAGCACGATGTGGGCGTTGAAGTGGTGCTGCTCGCGCTCGCTCTCCTGCAGCCAGTCCTCGTCGACGCCGAGGAGCCAGCCGAGGTGGCGCCACAGGTGCATGATCGCCCGGGAGTCGGCGCGCGGGACCGGCCGGCCGAGCGCCCGCACCCCGAGGAGCACGGCCCCGCTGAAGAGCCCGAGGGTCGCGGCGGAGTCTGCCTGGTTGATCGGCAGTCCGTGGCCGGCGACGTCGAAGCGCCCCGGGCGCTCGTACCGCGAGGCGACGAGGGCGTGCATGATCCGCACGTGCAGGGTCGAGCGCCAGCCCTGCCCACCGGGGAGCAGGCCGCCGGGGCGAGAGATGTGGTGGGTCCAGGCCTGGGTCTCCCCGAGTCGGCGCATCGCCCCGTCCCCGGTCAGCCCGTCGGTGCGCACGAGCAGCTCGGTGGGCCCGCCGTAGCGGTACCCGCCGATCAGTCCGAGGCACAGCAGGACGTCGTCCCGGCTGCGGCCGAGGCGCCGGTAGGCCCGCGCGCCCTGCTCCAGCAGGTCCCGGTCCAGCCACGACGGGTCCGGGGCCACCGCCTCGAAGAAGGACCGCAGCGCCGTGGGTGAGGTGGCCGTCGGCCCGCCCGCAGCGAGCGGCCTCCTCGACGTGGCGCACCGTCACCCGCTCGGGGTCGTCGGCTCCTCGCCCCATGGCGGCAGCGAGCGCGTGGCCAACCTCGTCCCGGGTCATCATCCGCCGGCCGATCTCCTCGACGAGCCCCTCGTCGATGGCCCGCATGCCCGAGGCGATGCGCAGCGGCAGCGCCATTCGGCGGGTGCGCGCCGGGTCGGCCCGGAAGCGACGCGGCGGGGTCATGCCGACGCCGTGGCCCCCAGTCGGTCGAGCAGCCAGGCCCACTCCCAGGCGGTCTGCTCCCACGCGTCGTAGCGACCGGAGC
>CAYLUX010000325.1:0-1397 GCA_964386935.1 uncultured Janibacter sp. | reverse complement strand
TCGAAGGACGCGGCGGCCTTGCGGGTCTTGGGCCCGGCGACGGCCTGCGGGACGTCGATGAGCGCGGACACGTCCCCTCCTGCCGTGAAGGGGCACCCGCCGTCGAGGGAGTTGGGACGGTAGGGAGCGACACCGGCGTGGTCGGCGCCCTGGTGCGCGCCGTCGCGCAGCATGTCGTTGACCGGTGCGTGCGGACGGTTGATCGGGATCTGCGCGAAGTTCGGCCCACCCAGTCGGGAGGTCTGGGTGTCCAGGTAGGAGAAGAGCCGACCCTGGAGCAACGGGTCGTCGGTCACGTCGATCCCGGGCACGAGGTGGCCCGGGTGGAAGGCCACCTGCTCGGTCTCGTCGAAGTAGTTGGCAGGGTTGGCCTCGAGACGCATCCGGCCGATCGGCTGCACCGGGACGATCTCCTCGGGGACGATCTTCGTCGGGTCCAGCAGGTCGATCCCCTCGAAGGTCTGGTCCTCACCGTCGGGCATCACCTGGATCCCGAGCTCCCACTCCGGGTAGGCCCCAGCCTCGATCGCATCGGCCAGGTCGCGGCGGTGGAAGTCGGGGTCTGCACCGTTGATGAGCTGCGCCTCGTCCCAGACCACCGAGTGCACCCCCAGCCTCGGCTTCCAGTGGAACTTCACCAGGCTGGTCTCGCCCGCCTCGTTGACGAGCCGGAAGGTGTGCACCCCGAAGCCCTCCATCATCCGGAACGAGCGCGGTATCGCCCGGTCCGACATCTGCCAGATCGTGTGGTGCTGTGCCTCGGTGTGCAGGGACACGAAGTCCCAGAAGGTGTCGTGCGCGCTCTGCGCCTGCGGGATCTCCCGATCCGGGTGCGGCTTCGCGGCGTGCACGATGTCGGGAAACTTGATCGCGTCCTGGATGAAGAACACCGGGAAGTTGTTGCCCACCAGGTCGAAGACACCCTCACTGGTGTAGAACTTCGTCGCGAAGCCACGGGTGTCGCGCACCACGTCCGAGGAGCCCCGCGACCCGACGACGGTGGAGAAGCGAACGAAGACCGGCGTCTCCTCCCCTTCGCCCAGGAAGGCGGCCCGGCACACCCCTGCGGCCGTGCCATACGCGGTGAAGGTGCCGTGTGCGCCCGCACCGCGGGCGTGGACGACACGCTCCGGGATCCGCTCGTGGTCGAAGTGCATCACCTTCTCCCGCAGATGGTGGTCCTGGAGCAGAACCGGCCCCCGCTCCCCCGCCTTGAGCGAGTGGTCGGTGTCCCGCACCCGCGCGCCCTGGGCGGTCGTCAACCACGCCCCGCTCTGGTGACGGTCCTCCTCTTCGCCGCTGGGCCGTCCGGTGGGCGAGACGGCCGCTGCCGGCTGCTCGTCCGATGCCGGCGGGACCGGATCAACCGGGTGGGTCGGCTCCTCCCGGGACGGGGA
>CAYLUX010000324.1:0-1403 GCA_964386935.1 uncultured Janibacter sp. | reverse complement strand
GCCCTTCGAGGCTGTGAGTCTTAGGAGCGGCTGGCCTGGGGCTGGCTGGCAGGGTGGCCGGTACCGGTGAACCGCTGCGTTCGTGACCCTTTCGAGGCTTGACCCCCATCTGGGGTGTCTTTCCGAAGACTTGTCCGTTCGTGGTGGTGAACCGGCCGGGCTCCCGGCCCACATCGTTGGCCTGATCAGAAGCCTGTCCTGCTCGTGTTCACGCCACGAGTAGTGACCCATCACAGTGGTGCCGCGACGTGTTCTTCCCCGGGATGGCCCGGCCGGCTCAACCGGCGACTGAGGTCCCTACGAAAGAACGGAAAGCCGCCAATGGCCATCGTCGCAGACACCTACGAGTTCGTGGTCGGGGTCGACACCCACGCCAGGACGCACTCCTACGCGATCGTTGATTCCCGCACCGGTGGGGAGGCCGACCACGCCGACTTCCCCACCACAGGCAAGGGCCTGCTGCGGGCGATCGACTGGATCACCCGTCGCACCGGTCAACCCACGGGAGGCGACCTCGATCGGGTGCTGATCAGCATGGAAGGCACCCGCAGCTACGGCGCGCAGGCCGCCGTGCTGTTGGGACAGGCCGGATACCGCGTCGTCGACGCTCCCTCACCGAAGCGGGAACGCGGGTCGGGCAAGGACGACCACATCGACGCCTTGGCCGCTGCCCGCGGAGCCCTGCCCAAGGACGCCGAACGGTTGGCTGATGCCCGCGCCGGTCAGGCCTCGACGATCCTGCAGATCCTGCTGACCGCCCGCGCGTCGATCACCGGTGAACGCACCCGCGCGATCAATGCACTCACCGCGCTGCTACGCACCCACGAAGTGGGCGTCGACGCCCGCCGCAAGCCCAGCGGCACGACCATCAAGACCGTCGCCGCCTGGCGCAGCCGCCCCACCGACACCTCGGTGCAGGCCCACGCCCGCACCGAGGCGATCCGCCTGGCCGAACGCATCCTGGACCTGGACGAGCAGGCCACCACCAACAGAGAAGAGCTGTCGGCCATCATGACCGAGGCAGCCCCCACCCTCTTGGAGATGCCCGGCATCGGCCCGATCAACGCCGCAATCGTCATGACGGCGTGGTCCCACCCCGGCCGGATCCACTCCGAAGCAGCCTTCGCCAAGCTCGCCGGAGTCTGCCCCCTGAAGATCGCCTCAGGCAACAGCACCAATCACCGGCTCAACCGCAGCGGCGACCGACAGCTGAACCGAGCACTGCACACCATCGCCAACAACCGCATGACCTACGACGCCCGCACCCGCGACTACGTCGCCAAACGCACCGCCGAAGGCCTGGACAAACCCCGCATCCGACGCTGCCTCAAGCGCTCAATCGCCAAGAACCTGTACAAGCACCTCGAACAACTCCATGCCGCTTGACAGATATAGAAGCGTCT
>CAYLUX010000323.1:0-1412 GCA_964386935.1 uncultured Janibacter sp. | reverse complement strand
AGGTGGCGAGGATCGTGGGGGCGTCCGCGGGCATGGCCGAAGTGTAGGAGGGCCTGTGGACAACCGGGAGCACCATCGCGACGACTGGGCCATCGTGGATGGGCATGGACGAGATCCCTCCCGAGGTACCCGGCTACCGCCTCACCCGGTGCATCGGTCGCGGCGGCACCGCGACCGTGTGGCGTGCCCGGCGGGTCGGTGACGAGGAGCTCGTGGCGGTCAAGCTGCTGCCCGGTCTCGCCGACGAGGAAGCGGTCCGCGAGTACTCACTGCTCCAGCACGCAGCCACCGAACACGTCCTCACCCTCCACGAGGCGCTCACCCTCGAGGAGGTGCCCGGCCTCGAGGATGCCGCGGGCGGGCCGGCGACGGCACTGGTCCTCCAGCTGTGCGAAGGGGGCAGCCTCGCCGGCGTCGTGGCCGAGCGGGGGCACCTCTCGGCGGGGGAGACCGTCACGGTCATCGCGCCGATCGCCCGGGCACTCGCCGGGTTGCACGAGCTGGGGATCGTCCACGGCGACGTCAGCCCCGGCAACGTGCTGCTGGAGTCGGACGGCCGCCCCTGCCTCTCGGACCTGGGCTACGCCCGGCTTGCGGGGGAGGTGCCCGACGAGGTGCACGGCACGGAGGGTTTCGTCGCGCCGGAGGTGCTCGAGGGGCGCGCCCCGACCCGCGCGGCCGACGTCTACTCCCTCGGGGCCCTCGCGTGGCAGTGCCTCGCGGGCGCCCCTCCCGGACACGTCGCGGAGCGGCCCGAGCTCGCTGACCTCGTCGATGACGCCGACGCCGCCACGGGTGAGCTGGCGGAGCTGGTCCAGCGATGCCTCGCGGGTGACCCGGAAGAGCGCCCGGAGGCCGAGGAAGTGGCTCTGGCGGTCTTCGAGGCAGCGGACCCCGAGCCGCTGCGGATGGGCAGCACGGGGGACGCGGTGGGTGGCCTGACCCGCAGGCTGCGACACGGCGAGGGCGAAGGGGGCTCCGCGGTCCCCTCGTGGCAGCGGGACCTGGTCGCGCGGATCGGCGAGGAGGAGCCGGTCCGGCTGCGGTGGTGGCGTCGGTGGTGGGGGCGTCGCTCGGCCGGTCGACGGGTGGAGGGGCGCGGCGGGTCAAGGCCGGGTCGGCACGGGGCCGGGCGCTTCGGCGCGATCGGGTCAGGTGCCGCGGCCCGCGGCTGGCTGGCCCTCGTCGGGGTGGTCGTGGTGCTCGCGCTCGCCGCCTCCTGGCACCAGTTCGCCTCGGCCGAGGGAGACTCCTTGGATCTCGCGGGAGATGCCGCGCAGGCTGCGGTCGCACCTGCTGGGGCGGGTGGCGCGCGGGCTCACCCAGGTGCGGTGCTGGGCCGGCGAGCCGCCGTGGGGGAGTCCCCGAAGCAGGTGGCCTCGGCCCTGACCGAGCTGCGCGAGGAGATGATG
>CAYLUX010000322.1:0-1418 GCA_964386935.1 uncultured Janibacter sp. | reverse complement strand
CGGGACCTGCAGGGGGTGGGCCACTTCGCGGCCGTCGAGGATCCGGTCGGTCTGGCGGAGGCACTCCTCGCGACCCGTCGCTGACGGTCGGCCCCCGGGTGCCGGACCTGACTCATTCCGCGGGCAGCAGGTCGGTCCGCTCGAACATCGCGGCGGTCTCCCGGGCGTTCGGGTGGCCCGCGTCGAGGTCGGCACCGTGCTCGAGCAGCGCGGCGACGACCTCCGCCTCACCCTTGAAGACGGCGCCGGCGACCGGTGCCTGTCCGCGGTCGTTGAGCCGGTCCACGTCGGCTCCGCGCTGCGCGAGCTCGCGGACGAGGTCGGCGTGCCCGTGGTAGGCCGCGAGCATGAGCAGGGTGTTGCCGTCCGGGCCTGCGAGATCGACCGGCGCACCCGCGTCGACGTAGGCGGCCACCCGCTCGGCCTGCCCCTCTCGGGCCCAGTCGAAGAGCTGGTGGGCCAGCTCGAGGGTCTCCTCGGAGGGGCCGTCCACGGGAGGTTCGGAGTGCTCGGTCATGGCTCCAGTTTGGTCGACGGAGGCGCTCCGTGCGAAGGGGGCGAAGTCCTCCCTTCGTCCGCGCCGGAGCGGATACTCGTGGCATGCGCGTCGACCTCGAGACCGACACGACCCGCGCCGTGGCGCTCTGCGCTGCTGCCGAGCAGCGCCTGATGGAGACCGTCGTGTCCCTGGACCACACCGCCATGGGGCGCGACAGCCGACTACCCGGATGGAGCGTGGGCCACGTCCTCAGCCATCTCGCCCGCAACGCGGACGGGCACGCCCGTCGGGTCGCCGGGGCGCTGCGCGGGGAGGACCTGGGCAAGTACGCCGGAGGTGCCGAGCAGCGCAGCGCCGAGATCGAGGAGGGCTCCCGGCGGGGGAGCGAGGCGATCATCGCCGATCTGGCGGCGAGCCAGGAGCGGCTCGCCGACCTGTTCAACCGTGCGGAGGCGGAGGGCTGGCCCAACGCCACATTCATGGGCGGAGGCAGCACGCCCGTCGCCGGCTGTCCTGCGCACCGGCTGCGTGAGGTGGAGATGCACCACGTCGACCTGGGGGTGGGCTACACCCCGCAGGACTGGCCGGAGGACTACGTCGCCTGGGACCTGGAGGTCCTGGTGACAACGCTGCCCGAGCGCCTCGGTTCGGCCGCAGGCCGTCGCGACTTCATGGCCTGGCTCGCCGGACGCGGCCCGGCCGACCCGACGTGGTCACTGGCGCCCTGGGGCTGAACGGGTCACCGACGGGCTCGGGGGTCAGCGCCCCGGCAGGCAGACCGCTCCCTCCGAGGCGGACCCGACGAGAGCGGCGTACTTGGCCAGGACGCCGGTGCTCGTGGTCGGCGGCCGCTGCCAGGCGGCCCGGCGCGACTCCAGCTCCGCCTCGTCCACCTCGAGGTCGAGGGTGTGGCTGGTCA
>CAYLUX010000321.1:0-1424 GCA_964386935.1 uncultured Janibacter sp. | reverse complement strand
GCACCTCGCGCTCGATGAGCTCCTGGCCCTCCGGGCCGCCGTAGGTGGTGAAGGCGAAAGCTGCGGACATGCTGGCTGGATCCTCTCGGTACGGCACTGTTCGGCCCCAACCTAGTTGCTCGTGGGCCACTGGTCGTGGTCGTCGGTCTCCATCGTCAGGTCATTGATGGTCACCTCGAGCCCGCTGGGCTCCCGCAGCTCCTCCGCATGCGTCGTGGCAGCGTCCAGCGAGCCGAAGACGGCGCTGACCACCGGGCCGTCCTCGTCCTCGATGACCACGAGATGGACTGCTTCTCCGGTGTCGCCGACCGCGGTCCGCCCACGGTCCCGGGGGAAGTAGGGGTAGTCCTCGTACATGTTGTTGCTGCCGGGCGCCGCGGTCAGCAAGCGGTCGAGCAGTCGCTTCGCGTCGTGCTCCGTGGCGGCGACGGCCACGGGCGCCAGTCCTGGTGGGTCAGCTCCCCGCCTCGGTGGGCGGTCGACGTAGACCACCCAACACGTGCTCTCACAGTTGCGACGAGTCATGCTTCCCCCGAACTGAGCGGCCAAGGCAGTAAGTACAGCACTTAGACCGATGCTTCGGCTGTAGATTCAAGACCATGTGCTCCAACGGCGCTCTTCCTCTCCCATCCCGCTGCTCCGGGCGGGACCCGACCTGGGAGGAACCTTCATGCCCCGCACTCGCTTCTACCGCCGCCGCTTCCTGAACCGTCGCGGCTACCACGCCGGCGCCTACATCCTTGCCGACATCGCGGTCGACAAGCTCCGCAACGAGGACCAGGAGGACATCGAGGCACTCCTGACGATCAGCGACTGCTCCCGGGTGATGACCCTGGACTTCTACTCGGACGACCGTCGCAGCATGGCGAATGCCCTGTACAAGGCGCGCAATCTCCAGACCGTCGTCAACGACTTCGTCGCTGCCCTTGAGGCTGCTGGCAAGGAGGCAGATTTGCGATGACGTCACCGGGGGATGTCGCCGACACGCTGGACCGCCATAAGCGTGCCGTCCGGGCTCTCGTCGCCAAGTACCACGCCACGCGCCCACGGGTCTTCGGATCGGCCCTCCGCGGTGAGGCAAAGGAAGGTTCTGACCTCGACTTCCTCGTCGACTACACCGCCGAGGCCTCGCTCTTGGACGAAGTCGGCCTGAGGCTCGCATTGACTGACCTGCTCGAGGTAGATGTCGACGTGGTAGGTGCGGACACTCTCCGGGGCGAAGTCCGCGAGCACATCCTGAGTGAGGCGGTTGCGCTGTGACGGTCGAGAACATGTGGCTCGACACCGGGACAGCGTCAGGGGACCTGCCGGTCAGCGCCGGCAGCCAGTCGGGCAACCTCGACGAGGTCCTCAGCCGTGCGACCCGGGTAGCCGTGCACGATGCGACGCCACTCCGCCGGGACCGCAGAGGCGCCCCAGCGAGC
>CAYLUX010000320.1:0-1426 GCA_964386935.1 uncultured Janibacter sp. | reverse complement strand
GTTCGACGCCCTTGAGGTGGCGCTTGGCGATCCCGGTCAGCGTGCCGGCCGGTGGGACCTCCAGCAGGCCGGTGATCCCGAGCTCGGCCATCCGCTGCAGGCACAGGTCCCAGCGGACCGGGTTGGCGACCTGCCGGACCAGCCGGTCGACGACCTCACGGCCGCCGGCCACCGCGGCACCGTCGGCGTTGGACAGCAACGTGGTCGCCGGGTCGGCCACCGGGACGCCGCGGGCGAGCCGGTCGAGGTGGTCGACCGCGGGTGCCATGTGCTCGGTGTGGAAGGCACCGGCGACGCTCAACGGCATCAGCCGGGCCCGCTCCGGCGGGGCGTCGGCGAACGCCTGCAACTGCTCGACGGTCCCGGCGGCCACGACCTGGCCGGGGCCGTTGTTGTTGGCCGCGGTCAGCCCGGCCGCCTCGATCGCGGCGAGTACGTCATCGGGGTTGCCGCCGAGCACCGCCGTCATCGAGGTCGCCGTCACCGCGGCGGCCTCGGCCATCGCACGGCCCCGCTCGCGGACCAGCACCATCCCCGCCTCCGGCGACAGCACACCGGCCCACACCGCGGCC
This sequence comes from uncultured Janibacter sp., assembly GCA_964386935.1. Classification (GTDB taxonomy): domain Bacteria; phylum Actinomycetota; class Actinomycetes; order Actinomycetales; family Dermatophilaceae; genus Janibacter. The sequence continues at coordinate 854 of CAYLUX010000320.1, read as the reverse complement.
GGGATCTCACCGACGCTGTGGCCGGCGACCACGGCGGCGCGTGACGCGACGGTGCCGGCACCGTCGACCAGCTCCTGCCCGGCGAGCAGTCCGGCCGCCACCAGCAGCGGTTGGGCAACGGCGGTGTCCCGGATGGTGTCGTCGTCGGCCTCGGTGCCGTGGTGGCGCAGGTCCGTCCCGGTGACCGCCGACAGCCAGTCGAGACGGTCGGAGAAGGAGGCCAGCTCGACCCACGGGGCAAGGAATCCGGACTTCTGGGCGCCCTGGCCGGGCGCGACGATCGCAAGCACGGGTCCACTCTGTCGTCTCCACCGCTCGGCAGGGCCGTCGCCCGGGACGAAGTTGCCCGCGGTCGGTTGTGGGATCCTACAAAGCACAGGTCCCGACCACGACGAGTCGCAGGAGGCCGGAGATGCCGGACGACGAGCCACGCGGTGTGACGCCGCTCGCGCGGAGCCGGCACCGGGTCGCCGTGGTGGGGGCCGGTCCGGCAGGCCTGTTCGCCGCCCAGTCGTTGCTGCGGCGCGACCCCGGGCTCGCCATCGACATCTACGACCGGCTGCCGACGCCGTACGGGCTGCTGCGGTACGGGGTGGCCCCCGACCACACCGCCATCAAGCGGGTCGCCACCACCCTGGCGCGGGTGTTCGAGGGACGCGCGGTGCGCTTCGTCGGGATGGTCGAGCTGGGACGCCACATCACCCGCCACCAGCTGCGCGAGCACTACGACGCGGTGGTGTACGCGATGGGCGCCAGCCGGGACTCCCACCTCGGCGTGCCGGGGGAGGACCTGGACGGATGCCTGTCGGCACGGGAGTTCGTGGCCTGGTACGAGGGCCATCCGGACGCCTCCC
>CAYLUX010000319.1:0-1438 GCA_964386935.1 uncultured Janibacter sp. | reverse complement strand
GTTCCGCCGCCACAGCCGCGCCGATGCCCCGCCCGGCTCCGGTCACCAGGGCCACGCGCCCGGCGAACTCAGCGGCATCCATGCAGCCTCCGATCCAAGTGAGGGTTAGCCTAACCTAACACCTTGCCGGAGCCCCGCCGAATCGGGCTCGACGGGTCACTCCCCGTCCGCCGTGAGCGCCGCCAGCCCCGCCGCGATACCGACCCTCCAGCACGCACGGTCGTGCCCGCCGCGGAATTCGCGGTAGTCCAGGCGGCATCCCCGCCCCGCGAGCGCCCGCCGGAAGCGGCGCGCCGGCGCCAGGTTCACCCACTCGTCGCAGCCGACCTCGAGGTAGATATGCCGCGGGAGCCGTGCGCTGTGCGCCATCCGCTGCGTCAGCCACTCGTCGCGGCGGTCGCCGTCCTTTCCGCCCCACCACAGCGACGGGGACTGCGCCAGGACGCGTCCGATGCGGTCCGGCGCCGATGCCGCCGCATGCAACGCCGCGAGCCCTCCGAGGCTCTGCCCGGCGATGATCGTCCGGCCCGGGTCTCCGCCCGCGTTCCACCCGGACTGCGCCCAGGGCAGGAGCTCGTCGACGAGGAAACGCACGAACGGGCCGTGGCAGGTCAGCTCCTCGGCACGCGCGGCCTGGTCCACCGCATCGACACCGACGGTCACCATCGGCGGGATCGTGCCGTCGGCCGCGAGCCGGTCCAGGGCCGGGGCGAAACCCAGGGTGTCGAACCACATCTCCCCGTCCAGCAGCACCAGCAGCGGGAGGCCCGCTCCGCGCTCCGCACCGCCGGGCCCGGGGTGCCCGTGCGGCGTGTGGACCCACACCCGCCGCCGGCCGCCGAGCACGGCGCTGTCGATCCCGGTCTCCGCCACGGTCCCGCGCACCGCCGGTGCTCCGGGCCCCAGGTGGTGTGCGGCGGGCGCCGCCGGCATCGCAGCGACGCTCTTGGCGGGGGTGCCGGCCGGCTGCGGGAGCCGCTCCGGGTTGAGCGGGTCGGGCGCCGGCGTCGCGGATCCGGTCTCCGCACCGTCGCCCTCGTCAGGGATCAGGTGGTAGCTGCCGCGCCAGCTCGACGGCAGCCGGTAGCTGAGCCACCACACGTCGGTGCCGGCGACGTTGCGCATCGCCGACGCCGCCGGGTCGGCCGGGTCGTGCAGCTTGTTGACGAAGGCGGTCACGCTCCGCGTCTCCGCGGTCCCCCGCCACAGGAACGTCGCGATCACCTCGTGCGCACCACCCGCAGCACGCGCGCTGCCGATCTCCGGGGCGGAGCACTCCTCGATGAGCGGCGTGCCGGCGGCCTCCGCCTCGCGCCAGAACCCGTCCACGGCCCGGGCGCCCGCGGCGGCCACTTCGCCGGCGAGCCGGTCGATGCGGGGGCTCTCCACGCGCGGGGCCGGCGCCGGGCGAGGGGTGCGCGGCGGCACGGCGTGCGTG
>CAYLUX010000318.1:0-1439 GCA_964386935.1 uncultured Janibacter sp. | reverse complement strand
AGCCGTCCGGCGGCTTCTTGCGCTGCAGCTTCTTGCGCTTCTTCGGGTCGTCACCCGCCTTGATCTCGGCCCGGTGGTTCTCGATGACGTGCTCGGGGGCCTGGACGAGGACGTAGCCCTCGGTGTCGTAGCCGGCACGCCCGGCGCGACCGGCGACCTGGAGGAACTCGCGCACCCGCAGCACCCGGTGTCGGTGGCCGTCGAACTTCGTCAGCGAGGTGAACAGCACCGTGCGGATCGGCACGTTGATGCCGACCCCGAGGGTGTCGGTGCCGCAGATGACCTTGAGCATGCCCGCCTGGGCGAGCTGCTCGACGAGGCGGCGGTAGCGCGGCAGCATCCCCGCGTGGTGAACCCCGATCCCGCGCCGGAGCAGGGTGTTGAGGGTCTTGCCGAAGCCCGCGGAGAAGCGGAATCCCGCCAGCCGGTCGGCCAGGGCGGCCTTCTCCCCCTTCGTCAGGAGCCTGGTGGTCTGCAGGCTGCGAGCGTGCTCGGCCGCCTTCGCCTGGGTCTGGTGCACGACGTAGACCGGCGCACGGTCCCACTCGAGGGTCTCCTCGATCGTCTCCTGCAGCGGTGTCATCACCCACCGGAAGGTCAGCGGCACCGGGCGCTCGGCGTCCGCGACGCGCACGACGTCCCGGTCGCTGCGCGCGGCGAGGTCCTCCTCGATGTCGCGGGTGTCGCCGAGGGTGGCGGACATGAGCAACATCTGGGCCTGCGGCAGCTCCAGCAGCGGGACCTGCCAGGCCCAGCCGCGCTCGGGCTCGGAGTAGTAGTGGAACTCGTCCATGACGACGAGCCCGACGTCGGCGCCCTCGCCCTCGCGCAGCGCGAGGTTGGCCAGCACCTCCGCGGTGCACACGATGATCGGGGCGTCGGCGTTGACCGAGGCGTCGCCGGTGAGCATCCCGACGTTCTCCGGGCCGAAGATCGCGCACAGGTCGAAGAACTTCTCGCTGACGAGTGCCTTGATCGGGGCGGTGTAGAAGGCGACCTCGTCCTTGGCCAGGGCGTGGGCGATGGCGCCGGTGGCCACGAGGGACTTGCCGGACCCGGTCGGGGTGGCGAGGACGACGTGGTCGTCACCGAGGAGGGCGAGCAGCGCCTCCTCCTGGTGCGGGTAGAGGTCCGTGCCCCGCTCGCTCGCCCACTGCGCGAAGTGCTCGTAGAGATCCTCCGGGCTCATCCCCTCGGGGATCGTGAGGGCGGTGGGCGGCGCGGCGGGGGAGGAGGTCATGGTGGCCACATCGTGGCAGCACGGGCCCCTCCGGTGCACCATTGGGGCATGGATCACCAGCCCGTCACCGCCGAGGGCGAAGGGGGCCCCGTCCCCCGCGAGCTCTCCGCGCACGACCTGAGGATGACCCCGCCGACCCCGGAGGACGTCGCGCTCGTCGCCGAGCTGCTCGACCTGCCGGCCGATCATGAGCGCCCCA
>CAYLUX010000317.1:0-1442 GCA_964386935.1 uncultured Janibacter sp. | reverse complement strand
ACCACCGCCTGGATCCGGTCCACGACCGCTGCCGGCAATTCACTGGTGGCCCGGCTCTCCCGGCTCGACTGGCTCGGCACCCGCGACGCGGGGCTGCCCATCACTTCCCCAGGGGTCGCCATCTCGTTCAGGCTGACGATGGACACCACCACGGACCCCCGCGTCTTGCGCGTCGGCGTCGGGTCGTCCCTGAGCAGCTTCGTCGCCGTGCAGGCCCGGCAGGTCGTAGACAGCATCACGTTCACGCCGGTCTACAACAACACCGAGATATCCACCCCGTCCTACGTGCTCTCCGCGGCGACGATGACGGACGCGCAGGTGGAGATTATCCATGACGGTGCCAGCCTCGTCCTGAAGATCGACGGGGTCCAGCGCTTCTCCTACACCATCCCGAGTCCCGTCACCGCCACCCATGTGGCTATCGGCGGCATCGCCGGCGGCCAGACCGACCGCTACGTGGACGACTTCGCGGTGGACTACCTATGAGCATCCTCGCACTCCTGGCCTCCGCATCGACGCCGCCCCCTCCGCACCCGGACCCGTACCCGACCGAGGCGCCGTGGAACGCCCGCCAACCCCTCGTGACCCCGACCCCCGAAGGCTCCGGGCAGGCCACCCACCCCTCCGTCATCGACATGGGCGCGGAGGGGTGGTCGGGGTTCCGCTACTGGATGGCGATGACCCCCTACCCGTACCAGGAGCTGGCGACCGAGAACCCATGCGTGCTCGCCTCCGACGACGGTTTCACGTGGGTGGTCCCACCCGGCCACACGAACCCGCTCCGGCCGTGGGGCGGGGCCGAGACCTGGCAGTCCGACACGGACATCGAGTACGACCCCGACACTGGCCGCATGTGGGTCATCTGGCGCGAGTCGTTCGGCACCAGTGGGCAGAACCCGGACGGCACGGCCAACCTCCACGCCGTCTGGTCCTCCTGGTCCACCAACGGCTGGCAGTGGTCGACCCCGGCTGTGCTGCTCGACCACGCGTCGGCGGACCTGCCCGTCGACGCGGAGATCATCTCCCCGGCCCTCGTCCGCCGCGGCCCTGGCGACTGGTGGATGTTCTGCACGGAGTACGGCGGGAAGTCGCGCACCCTGACCGCCTCCGCCCCGACAGGGCCGTGGTCGGCGTCACCGACGTACACCATCCCAGGCACGGGACAGGCGTGGCATGTCGACGTCAACTGGGTCGACGGCAGGTTCGTCGCCTGGATCAACGACCGCGCCCCGTGGTGCCTCAGGGCGTCCACCTCCACGGACGGACTGACCTGGAGCACGGCGACGGCGCCCGTGCTCTCTCCCGCGCCCGTCGAGTTCTTCTGGGACGAGACCCGTGTGTACCGCAGCACCATCACGCCGGACGGTGACCATTTCAAGGTGTGGTACGGCGGGGTCAACTCCGCAGACCAGTGGCGGATCGGGCACACCCGCATCCCCCGC
>CAYLUX010000316.1:0-1448 GCA_964386935.1 uncultured Janibacter sp. | reverse complement strand
TCCAACGACCCGCTCGCGTGGTAGAGCCCGTCGGTGCTGCACAGGCCGATGACGACCGCGTCGGCGCCGGCTCCGAGCACCCCCTCGGCGAAGGCCTCGACGAGCTCCGGTGAGCTGGGCCGCATGTCGTGGCCGATGATGACCGCATCCGCACCCTCGGGGGCAGCGATGCGCTCGACGAAGGCGGCGCCCAGCGCGCGGGCCACGTCGGGGTTCAGCTGGGCCGGGACCAGCCCTCGGACGTCATAGGCCTTGACGAAGTCGGCGAGACGGGCACTCACCCGCGCAATCCTACGGTCGGGCGGGTCAGTCACGGTCACGCAGCACCCGCAGGTGGCCGCGCCGGTTGGTCTCCGTGACGCTCTCGGGCTCGGGCCGGGCGTCCGTGGGGCGGGCCTCCGGCTCCGGCCGCTTCCGCACCGCCTCCGCGAGCGCGACGAGGTCGTCGCGGCTGGAGGGGGCCGGCTGGTCGGCGGCGAGGCGGACCACCTCCCAGCCCCTGGGGACGGTCAGCCGGTCCGCGTGCTCCCGGCAGAGGTCGTAGGCGTGGGGTTCGGCGTAGGTCGCGAGTGGGCCCAGGACGACCGTCGAGTCGGAGTACACGTACGTGAGGGTCCCGGAGGCCGGTCGCGCACAGGCGGCGCGGGAGCACATTCGGGGGGCTGTCACCCGAGCAGGCTAGGCCACACCTCCCCCTTCTCGGTCATCGGCACGCCGTCCGCCTACGATCTGCAGGTGTGAGCCGGCATCGTGATCGACGTGGCCGCGGCCCTCGCGGGCCGCTCGCGCACCCTCCCGTGCCGGTGATGGCCACCCGCGCCGAGGCCTTCGACGACCTCGTGCTCGAGACCGCGGAGCGCTTCCGGTCGGTGCTGGGGCGCCGGTGGCACGACGTCGAGTTCGCCGTCGAGGACATCCCCCCGCAGGAGCCGGCCGAGTGGGAGGGCGGGGTCCCGCTCGCGCGGCTGTGGCCCGCCCGGGGACGCCTGCCCGCCCGGGTCGTGGTCTACCGCCGTCCCGTGGAGGGCATCGCCGGCGGCAGCGACCGGGCGCTCGTGGTCCACGAGGTGCTGGTCGAGCAGATCGCGCTGCTGCTGGGCGTGCCACCCCACGAGGTCGATCCCGGGCTCTGAGCGTTCCCCGGGTTGGTCACTCGCCGGGGACGACCTCGATCTCGCTGCGGCTGACCCTGGCGTGCTGCAGCGGCATCGAGGCGATCGCCGGGTCCGTGGCCTTCTCGTCACCGAGCAGCAGCACCGCGGCGTGGACCCGCCCGTCGCGGGGGCGCACCCACACCGCCTCGGCGCGGCCGACGTCGAGGGTCTTGCTCCGGTGGCGGTCGATCTCCAGGGCGCGGGTGCCGACCCGCCCGTCGGTGAGCACGAGGATCTCTACCTCGGCGGGTCCGTCCGCGGCGGCCACCTCGAGGTAGCGGCTCACGTGCTTCG
>CAYLUX010000315.1:0-1448 GCA_964386935.1 uncultured Janibacter sp. | reverse complement strand
GCACGAAGCGGGTCTGCGGCAGCGGGCCCTCGGAGGCGTCCACGAGGAGGACGACGCCGTCGACCATCGACAGGCCGCGCTCGACCTCGCCGCCGAAGTCGGCGTGGCCGGGGGTGTCGATGATGTTGATCGTGGCGCCGTCCGCAGCGCCGTGGGCGGCGGCGGAGGGGCCGTTGTAGTGGATCGCCGTGTTCTTGGCGAGGATGGTGATGCCCTTCTCCCGCTCCAGATCACCGGAGTCCATCGCCCGCTCGTCGACGTGGTCGTGCTCGCCGAAGGCGCCCCCCTGCCAGAGCATCTTGTCGACGAGCGTGGTCTTGCCATGGTCGACGTGGGCGACGATCGCGACGTTGCGCACGTCGCTGCGAGAAGTCAGGGGCATGGTCGCGATTGTCTCAACAGGGTGCCACCTCACCCAAATGGAGACCTCGGGACAGCGCGAAGGGGGTGCCCCACCGGTGATCGGTGGGGCACCCCCTTCGAGGCACTTGACTCAGGCGCCGGCGGTGGAGGTGTCCACGGACGGCCCCCCGGGCTCGGTGCCCTGGCCGGCGGCGAGGGCGTCCTCGTCGTCCCGCTCGCCCTGGCCGGCGAAGAGGCTCTCCCGCTTCGCGTCCGAGACGTCCTCGGTCTCGACGATGACGCGCGGCTCGGCGAAGTGACACCGGGAGAGGTGCTCCCCCGCGCCGTCCGGACGCAGGACCAGCTCCGGGGTGGGGTCCTCCTTGCAGACGTCCTGGGCCTTCCAGCAGCGGGTGTGGAAGCGGCACCCGGCCGGCGGGTTCGCCGGCGAGGGCACGTCGCCCTGCAGGACGATCTGGTCCCGCTGGCCGCGCAGCGTCGGGTCCGGCACCGGCACCGCGGACAGCAGCGCCTGGGTGTAGGGGTGGGTCGGCCGGGAGTAGATGTCGTCCTCGTCGCCGACCTCGACCATCCGGCCGAGGTACATCACGCCGACGCGGTCGGAGATGTGGCGCACCACCGACAGGTCGTGGGCGATGAAGACGTAGGACAGGCCCAACTCGTCCTGGAGCTTCTCCATCAGGTTGATCACCTGCGCCTGGACCGAGACGTCCAGGGCCGAGACGGGCTCGTCGCAGATGAGCACCTTCGGGTTCAGCGCGATCCCGCGGGCGATGCCGATGCGCTGGCGCTGGCCACCGGAGAACTGGTGCGGGTAGCGGTTGATGTGCTCCGGGTTGAGCCCGACGAGCTCGAGGAGCTCCCGGACCCGGTCCTTGCGCTTGTTCTTGGCGACGATGTCGGTGTGGATCGCCAGTGGCTCACCGACGATCTCGCCGACGGTGTACCGCGGGTTCAGCGAGGTGTAGGGGTCCTGGAAGACGATCTGGATGTCGCGGCGCATCCGGCGCATCGCCGCTCCGCGCTGGGAGTGCATGTCCACGCCGTCGAACTCGACGCTGCCCTCCGTCGGCTCCTCCAGCCGC
>CAYLUX010000314.1:0-1453 GCA_964386935.1 uncultured Janibacter sp. | reverse complement strand
GAACTGCTGGAGCCACGGCAGCGCCTCGGCGAGCACGTACGCCTTGTCCATGGCCGTGAGCGCCCCGAGGGCGGGCGACGGAGTCGTGGGCCTGTGCACTGTGGTCCCCTTTCCGCCGTCCTGCCGCACCGCCGACGGCTCCTGCCGTCCGTCCGTGCGCGTGTCGCGTCCGCTCATGACGAGTACGCCGAGTTCTCTTCGACGTACCCGTGCGACAGGTCCGTGGTGCGGATCGACGCGGCCGCGTCACCCATGCCCAGTTCGACCCGCACGTGGATGTCCGTGCCGGACAGGTCCACCTCGCGGGCCCCGGGCGCGCCCATGCCGTCGACGCACACCGGGGCGTCGTTGAACGAGACCCGGATGCGGTCCGGGTCGAGCTCAACCGGAGCGATCCCGATGGCCGCGAGCACCCGGCCCCAGTTGGGGTCGGAGCCGAACAGCGCCGTCTTGACCAGGCTGTCGCGTGCGATCACCCGGGCGCCCGTCAGGGCCTGATCCTCGCTGACCGCACCCTCGACGGTGATCCGGACGCGCTTGGTGACGCCCTCCGCATCGGCCATCAGCTGGTCCGCGAGGCTGTCGCACACCGCGAGCACCGCGTCGTCGAGCTCGTCCTGGGGCACGCTCTCGCCGCTGGCCCCCGAGGAGAGCAGCAGGACGGTGTCGTTGGTGGAGGTGGCGCCGTCGACGTCGAGTCGGTCGAAGGTCAGCGCCGTGGCCCGCCGCAGCGCCGTGTCGAGCTGCTCGGGCGTGGCGACGACGTCGGTGGTGAGCACGCAGAGCATCGTGGCCAGCGCGGGAGCCAGCATGCCGGCCCCCTTCGCCATGCCGCCGACGTTCCAGCTGCCCGCGTGGTGCACGGCGGCCTGCTTCGGCACCGTGTCCGTGGTCATGATCGCCCGGGCGGCGTCGTCGCCCCCGGTCAGGCCGCCGGCCAGCTCGTGCACGATCTCGCGCACGCCCGCGAGCAGCGGGTCCATCGGCAGGCGGTCCCCGATGAGGCCCGTCGAGCACACCGCGACCTCCCCCGCGCCCGTCTCGCTGCCCCAGCCGCTGAGTGCGTCCGCGACCTCCTCCGCAGTCCGGTGCGTGTCCTGGAAACCGGGGGCGCCGGTGCAGGCGTTGGCCCCGCCCGAGTTGAGGACCACCGCGCGCAGCAGACCGTCGGAGAGCACCTGCTGAGACCACAAGACCGGCGCGGCCTTGACCTTGTTGCGGGTGAACACGCCGGCGGCCGCGAAGTCCGGCCCCTCGTTGAACACCAGCGCCAGGTCCTGTTTTCCGGAGGCCTTGATGCCGGCCGCGATTCCCGCGGCCCGGAAGCCGGCGGCCGCCGTCACCCCCTGGTGGGTCACGACCCGCGTCACCGCCTGGCCGTGCTCCGCCGCGCTTTCGGTCATGGCGCCACCCCCGCGATCGGCAGTCCCTGGGTCTCCGGCAGCCCCAGGGC
>CAYLUX010000313.1:0-1464 GCA_964386935.1 uncultured Janibacter sp. | reverse complement strand
GGCGGACTGGTGCTACATCACCGACTTCGACCACGTCACCGAGGACATCACCCTGCCGATCAAGGATCAGGGCATCGTGAAGGCCCCGGTGCGGATCGGCCCGGACAACTGGCTCGCCGCCAAGGTGTCGGTGCTGCGCGGCACCATCGTGGGGCGCGGATGCGTGCTGGGGGCCCATGCGGTGGTCAAGGGGGAGGTCCCGGACTACTCGATCGCCGTGGGCGCCCCGGCCCGCGTGGTGCGCAACCGCAAGCAGGAGTGGGAGAGCGCCGCGGACCGGCGTGCCGCACGCGAAGCGGCGCTGGCCGACATCGAGCGCAAGAAGTCCGCGGGCCGGGCGTGAGGCCCGGCCGGGAGGGCCGATAGGCGCGCACCGGGCCCGGGATCCTAGGGCCGACGGTGGGGAAGGAGTGCCGCGTGCCGCGAATCCTGCGACGTGCGCTGATCCTGGTCTCCTGGACCGTCGCGGTGGTGGCGGTCGCGGCGGGGGCCATCGCCGCCGCACTGTGGCTGACGCCGATGCAGCAGGTCGACGCGGCGGGCCAGGAGATCCGCGTGGGGGTGACCGCACCGTCGTGGTCGCTGTCCGGGCCCGGGGAAGTGGACCTGTTCGGGCAGCGGATCGACACGGCGGTCGACTTCGCCGGTCCGGTGCGCCCGCGCCTGTCGCTCGCCCGGATCACCATGGGCGCCCAGTTGAGCCAGTTCGTGTCGGAGGGCGCGGACTCCGCGTCCCGGCAGCTGCAGGACGCGCTCGTGGACGGCTGGACGCGCTTCTTCGTCTGGCAGGTGGTGGTGGCCGGGGCGGCCGCCGTGGTCCTGTCCGGTGCGCTCGCCGGGTGGGCGCGCCGCGGATGGAAACGCAGCGTCGGCCTGATCGCCGCGGGACTGGTGGTCACCGAGGCGCTCAACCTGGGCGCGATCATGATCACCGCGTACAGCGCCCCGGACAAGCTGCGCCAAGTGGATTCGCTCACCGCGCTGACCGGCGCCGTGCCGCTGCCGGAGGTCGCGGGACCGGCGGCGCAAACGGGCTCCGCGGGCGTGTCGCAGGTGGCCGTCATCGGCGATTCGACGGCGGCCGGCCTGGGCAATCCGCCGGTGGAGGACGCGACCGTCGAGGACACGGCGTGCGGGCGCAGCCGCAACGCGTTCGCCGTGAGCCTGGCGCGCGCCGACGACTGGGACGTGACGAACCTCGCGTGCTCGGGCGCCACGATCCGGAACGGGCTGCTGGGACCGCAGCAGGCGGGCGGCCGCGAACTGCCGCCGCAGCTGGGGGCGGACGCCGTGCGGAACGCGGACCTGGTGGTGGTCAGCGTCGGCGCCAACGACGTGAATTGGTCGTGGATCCTGCGCCTGTGCGCCGTGTCCGACGATTGCTCCAGCAGCGCGCTGCAGGCCTACTTCCAGCAGCAGCTCGCGGAGTTCAGTCAGGACCTGCTGCAGCTGGTGGCGCAACTC
>CAYLUX010000312.1:0-1473 GCA_964386935.1 uncultured Janibacter sp. | reverse complement strand
CGGCGATGATCTGCTGCGACATCTCCGCCCACATGGTGCTCGGCGCCACGAGCCGAAGGGCGATCGTGGTGGTCGCGAGGACGGTGAAGGCGGCGGGGAGGAGTCGACGGATCCGGCGGCCCCAGAAGGTGCCGAGCTCCCGACCCGAGCGCGGCGGGCGCTTCAGCAGATGGGAGGTGATCAGGTATCCGGAGATGACGAGGAAGACGTCGACGCCGATGTACCCGCCGCTCAGCGAGTCGGGCCAGAGGTGGTAGACCACCACGAGCGTGACGGCGATCGCCCGCAGCCCCTGGATGTCCTTGCGAAGCCCGCCCGATCCGGCCTCCTTCTTCGAAGGGGCCTGCGGGCCGGCGGTGGGTGCTGCGCTGGTCGTCATCAGGGGGCGAGGTCTCTCCGTCGTGCGTGCTCTGACCGTAACTGGGAACGTTACCGGAGCGTGACCTGCGCCGCGAATGCTCGTCCGCCGGGGTGTCGGACGTCACGTGCTGCTCCCGCCCCCTTCGCCCGCGGTGGGACCATGGAGGCGCGGCGACGGAAGGGGCCGACGATGGATCTGCAGGACCTGCTCACCGAGCTCGACGCGGGACGGACGATCCCCGGCGGATCACCGCTGCACGGGGTGATGCACCGGGCCGCCCAGGACGCGATGCGGGTGACGGGCGAGCTCAACGGCGGCTACCACGAGCCGCACCGGGTGCGCGAGCTGCTGGCCCAGCTGACCGGGCGCCCGGTGCACGAGACGGTGACCCTCTTCCCGCCCTTCACGGCGGACTTCGGGAAGAACATCCGGTTCGGGCGTCGGGTCTTCATCAACTCCGGCTGCCGCTTCCAGGACCAGGGCGGGATCACCATCGGCGACGACTGCCTCATCGGGCACAACACCGTGCTGGCCACGCTCGACCACGGCCTGAGCCCGGTGGCCCGCGGGGACATGCACCCGGCACCCATCACGCTCGAACGCAACGTGTGGGTCGGTGCCAGCGTCACGATCGTCAAGGGCGTGACGATCGGGGAGGACGCGGTGATCGGTGCCGGTTCTGTGGTGACCACCGACGTGCCGGCGGGTGCGGTCGTCGTCGGGGCCCCCGCCCGCGTGGTCCGGCACGTCACGGACTGATCTGCTCGCAGCACCCCGTCGAGGGAGCGCTCAGGCCGGGGTGGCGGCGCCCTTCGTCAGCGGCAGGTCCTCGGTCATCACCTCGAGCAGGTGGGCCCTGGCGGAGGGGAGGATGTCGGCGACGGTGATGGGCCGGCCGGTCTCCAGGGCGAGGGTCGAGACGTCCGCGTCGGGGATACCGCACGGGACGATGGTCTGCGTCCAGGACAGGTCGCAGTCCACGTTGAGGCTGAAGCCGTGCATCGCGACGTCGCGGCTGACCCGTATGCCGATCTGGCCGAGCTTGCGGTCCCGGGCCCCGTCGGTGCCGGGGACCCAGATGCCGGAGCGGCCGGGCACGCGGGTGGCGGTGA
>CAYLUX010000311.1:0-1479 GCA_964386935.1 uncultured Janibacter sp. | reverse complement strand
CAGGTGATCATCCGCAGCACGGGGTCGGGGTTGTCGTAGTCCCAGATGGAGGCGTCGTCGGGCACCCCGGACTTGCTGGCCGCCTCGGAGCGGGTGACCCGGAACTTCACCTGCTCGCCGGAGGTGTACTTCACGGTGACGATGTCCCCGGCCGAGGCCCTGGGCAGGTTCCAGAAGACGTCCGGGTTGCCGCCGTGGTTGATGTGGCCGACGAGGATGCTGGCGCCCTGGAATCCGGGCTTGGGCCAGCCCGGCTCGGCGTACCACCCTGCGGTGCCGAAGGGGGGGGCCAGCACGTTGTCGGAGTCCAGGTGGGTGGCCTGGAGGTTGGCGTCGACGAGCTCCTCACCGCCGGAGTCGACGAGGACCCGGCTCGGGCTGCCCTCGGGCGCCAAGGTGCTGCCGCCGGAGTCGCTCGTGCTCGAGGAGGAGCTGGAGGACGAGCTCGAGCTGGAGGACGAGGACGAGGACGAGGTTGCGCTGGAGCTGCTGGAGCTCGACGACTTCTCGTCCTTCCCGCTCTTCTTGTCCTTGTCGTCCTTCTTGGGCTTCTGCTCCTTCGTCGACGACGAGCTCGAGGACGTGCTCGAGATCTCGTCCGGCGGCACGTAGGTGCCGGGGGAGACCGAGTTCTGGGCGTCGTCGCGCTGCACCCACCAGGCTCCGCCGGCGACGGCTCCACCGAGGATGAGGACGAGTGCTGCGACCAGCAGCATCGCCGTGCGCCGGTCGAACCGCCGCTTCTCGTTGCGCCCGCGTCGCGTCGGTGGCGTGCTCACGTGGTGATTCCTTCCCCCTGAAGCCGTCTCACTTCGGCCGCGCAGAATGCGACCGAGGCGAGAGTATCCGCACTTCCTGAACAAATGATGGACCCCGGTCGACCGTTTCGACCGGGGTCCATCGTGGGGTGGCGGGCTCAGCTCACGCCGAGCCGACCCTCTGTGCTCAGTGCTGCTCCGAGCGGCGGCGGGCGGCGAAGACCGCGCCGGCACCGGCACCGAAGAGCAGCAGGCCACCGAGGGCCAGCGCGCTGTTGGTGGAGTCGGCGCTCTTCAGCTGGCCACCGTCGGTCTGGACGACGTCCGGGACCTGGGGCTGACCGGCGTCCTCACCCTGGTCGTCACCGGCGTCGCCGGCGTCCTCACCCTGGTCGTCGCCGTTGTCCTGACCCTGGTCGTCACCGTTGCCGGTGTCCTCACCCTGGTCGTCGCCGTTGCCGGTGTCGCCACCGTTGTCGGTGTCGTCGCCGTCACCGGTGTCGCCACCGTTGTCGCCGTCGTCACCGTTGCCGGTGTCGCCACCGTTGTCGCCGTCGTCACCGTTGCCGGTGTCGCCGTCGGCGGCCCAGGGAGCCCGGTACTCGACGTTGCAGACGGTGCCCGGGACCTCTTCGGTGTTCCCCTCGGCGTCGACGCAGCCCTCGGAGAGGATGCGCACGTAGTCGGCGCCCTCGACGAGCTCGAAGGTGTTGGAGACCTC
>CAYLUX010000310.1:0-1497 GCA_964386935.1 uncultured Janibacter sp. | reverse complement strand
CCGGACGACGATGTCGACCCCGAACACCTGAGATGCCCGCTCTGCCGCTTCCCGCCAGATGTCACCACCGAGACCGACCAGCAGCGCAAACTGCAGACCATCGACCAGGTCGATGCTCGACATCGGGACGCCATCCTGCTCCAACCGGGCGTGCGGAACCCGGTTTCCCGGTCGAGTCGTGGGCTGGTACTCGAGGACGGGCTGCCGAGCAGGGATGCGGTCCGAGGCCTCGGTCTGCACGAGAGCACCCGCCTCATAGGCATAACCGACCTCGAGCCCCACAGCATTGAATTGGAGATGTGCGAGCTCCAGGGCCCCGTTCAGTGCCGCGCGCCTGGAGTCGCCAACGGGTGAAGGATCGTCCAGCTCGGCGAGCAGGGTCCATCCCTCCTCTTCGGTCTGGCCCGCCACCAACCCCAAGGCATCCGCGATCTCGAGGGACTCGATGAGGCTGCTCATGGCCCGCTCCACGCCGGCCCGGTCGATGGGTCGACGCTCGCTGTCATGCGTCTCCAGAAGCTGGGAACCAGCCACGCCCCGGTCGACCAGAGCGACCTTCCAGGCGAGGTTGTAGGAGTCGGCAACCGACATGTTCAGGCCGAGACCGCTACTCGGAGGGTGGCGATGGACCGCGTCCCCGACGCAGAAGATCCCTCCCGTGGAGAAGGCCTTTGCCAACTGCTTGTTCACTGTCCACCCGGAGACGCCCTTGATCTCGACGTCGTCCAGGGCCTCGCCGACCAGCGCTTCGATGTGTCCCCGCGCCTCCTCGGGCGTCATGGCAGCGAGATCCTCGACGTCGGGATCGTAGTAACGGATGAGCACGTACTCGTCGAAGGGGTGCTGGCAGACCAGGGCTCCGAGACGCTGTGGCGGCAGTGGCCCCGGATACAGGTTGAAGGTGAGCACTCCCAGCCGATGGGCGAGATACCTGCTGAGGTCGGCCTTGAACCAGATGTTGGCGGCGGGGAAGAGGCCGATCTCGCCTTCTACGGCCAGTCCAGCCGATTCGACGACCCGGGAACGCCCCCGTCCGCACCAATGATGAACCGTGAACGAATCGTGTACCTGGTGTCCGTCGACAGGTCGTGCTTGGAGCTGACGTAGGCGTCCCCTTCCCTGCGCATCCCGAGCCATCTCTGCTGGAACTGCACATCAGAGCCGATCCTGCGCAGCGCCGCGACGAGCATGGGCTCGAACTCCGCCTGGGGGCAGTTGATCGGTCGTCTCGATTTCCTTGTGCTCCAACGAAGGTCTCCTTGAGGGACTACGTCTTCAGCCGGCCCGCGCGGATCCTCACACCGCTCCCTCCATCCGCGGGATGCCGGGGACGACCTGACCTGCTGCGGACGACCGCCCCGAGGACAGGCGCTCCTTGGGAGTGAGGATTCCCGCGAAGTACTCTTCCAACTCCTCCCTGGCCGTCAACGGCAGGACCGCACCGACGTACTGGTCCGGTCGCACAACAACAAGGGCCCCGGTCGACCGGTTGATCCC
>CAYLUX010000309.1:0-1497 GCA_964386935.1 uncultured Janibacter sp. | reverse complement strand
GGACGAGGTGGAGGAGCAGCCCGTCGACGACGAGGCCGAGCCCTCCGACGGCGGCGGCGAGGACACCGAGGCTCCCCAGCCCTCCGACGGGGGCGGTGAGTCGGAGGACGAGTCCCCGGCCCCGGAGGTCGAGAAGATCGACCTCAGCCCGGAGAGCGAGACCGCCGTGGTCTACCTGCGGTCCATCCAGGCCTTCAGCCCGGAGCTCGAGGTGTGGACCGTCGATGAGGAGGCCGGCACCGTTGAGTACCGCCGGTACAACTGCCTTGGGTCTACACAGGGCGTGGGCGTCGGCACGTTCGCGCCCCGCGAGGGCGGGGACGAGGGCGAGTACCGGATCACCTGGGAGGGGGAGAACCCCGGGCCGGCTGGCAACGGGGACAGCCAGGAGGAGCGGGCGACGATGACCGAGCGGACCCTCGAGGTCAACATGAATGTCGCGTCCACCCACTACGACATCGAGCTGGAGCGCTTCGGCAGCATGTGCAAGAGCACCGGCGAGTCCGTCGCCGGTTTCGTCCTCTGATCGGGAGGCGCGCCATGTCGATCCGGGAGGTCTCGAGGCGGGGACGGGCCATCGGCACCGCGGTAGCCCTGGGCACCGTCCTCGCCCTCGGTGCCGGTGTCGTCGCCCTGGTCGTCGGGGCGGTCACCTGAGCACCCACCAGAAGAGGACCCCGGCTGCTGGTGCAGTCGGGGTCCTCTCCTCGTAGGGGTGTTGGTGGAGGGCGAAGTCGTGTCTTGGAACCGGTCGGAAGTCGGGACCCCACCGAGTGACGCTCCAGCGCTCTGTCCAGCCACGTCCAGGTGTCTCACAACTATGTCCCGTAATATTCCTGCTAGAAGGATCGAGATACAGGACATAGGGGGAACGATGGACGTCGGGTACGCGCGAGTGAGCAGCGAGAAGCAGGACCTGACCCGCCAGATCGACGAGCTGACCGCCGCGGGCTGTGGGCGCATCGTCGAGGAGAAGGCCTCGGGCAAGCACGGGGCGAAGCGGCCGAAGTGGAAGGAGCTCATCGACGCGGACAGCGGCCAGCTGCGCAGCGGCGACCGGCTCACCGTCGTCGAGCTCTCGCGGCTGGGTCGCTCGACCACTCAGCTGACCGGGCTGCTGCGTGATCTGAAGGATCGCGGGGTCGGGCTGCGGATCCTGAACCTCGGCATCGACACGTCCACCCCAGCCGGAGAGCTGATCTTCACCATCATCGCGGGCGTCGCCCAGATGGAGCGCGACCTCATCGCCGAGCGGACCAAGTCGGCCCTGGACGCCAAGCGTCGGCGTGGTGAGCGGGTGGGTGGCCGGAAGCCGTCCCACACGCCCGAGCAGGTCGCCAGGGCGATGCACATGATCGACAGCACCGACATGACCGGCCAGGAGATCGCCGGCGCGGTCGGCATGAGCCGGTCGCGGATGTACGCGCTGGTCGCCCGTGCCCGCGCCGAGCGGGAGGTTCAGGCATGACGCAGTGGATCCTCGTTGACCCGCTCCAG
>CAYLUX010000308.1:0-1503 GCA_964386935.1 uncultured Janibacter sp. | reverse complement strand
AGTACGCCGACGCCCACGCCCGCTGGGAGGCCCACCGCGCCCAGATCGAGAAGGCTGCCGCCGACGACGCGGCCGCCGCGGAGGCCGGCGACGACACCGCAGCCACCTCCTACAGCTCGGACAGCACCCCCGCTCCCGCCAGCCCCGCCGCGCCGAGCAGCGAGGGCACCCTGGCCTCCGACGAGGCCCTGGCCGCGTTGCGAGAGAAGCTCACCGGCAACTGATCGGTCAGCACCTGCGAGCCTCGAAGGGGGCCGTCCCACCGATGTAGTCGGTGAGACGGCCCCCTTCGTTGCGCCTCCCGAGACACCAGTGTCGGGGAGGGCCGATACCGTGGCGCCATGCTGCGCATGGGACTGACCGGTGGGATCGGATCGGGCAAGTCGACGGTCTCGCGTCGGCTGGCCGAGCTCGGCGCCGTCATCGTGGATGCCGACGCCATCGCGCGCGAGGTGGTCGAGCCGGGGGAGGCCGCCCTGGAGCAGATCCGGGAGCGTTTCGGCGAGGACGTCTTCGACGCGAAGGGGGCGCTGGACCGCCCCGCCCTCGGCCGGGTGGTCTTCGGTGACCCGGAGGCGCTGGCAGCGCTCGAGGGCATCACCCACCCGGCGATCTGGGCCCGCACCGCCGAGCGGTTCGCGGAGGCCGAGGCCGCGGGGACGCCGGTCGGCGTCCACGACATGCCGCTGCTCGTCGAGAAGGAGATGGCGGGGGAGTACCACCTCGTCGCCGTCGTCGACACCGACGAGGAGGTCCGCGTGGACCGGCTCGTCGGCGCCCGGGGGATGCCCGAGGACGAGGCCCGCTCGCGCATTGCCGCCCAGGCGAGCGACGAGGCGCGCCGAGCCGTCGCCGACGTGCTCCTGGACAACAACGGCAGCCCGGAGGACATCGTCGCCGCGGTGGACCGCCTCTGGCACGAGCGGCTGGTCCCCTTCGCCGAGAATCTGGCCGCCGGCCGCCGGCGCGCACGCGAGCCCGTCATCACCCTGTCCGACTCCGACCCGACGTGGCCGGCTCAGGCCGCGCGGGCGATGGCCCGCATCAGCCACGCCGTCGGTGCGCGCGCGGCCACCCTCGACCACATCGGCTCGACCTCCGTCCCCGGACTCGTCGCGAAGGACGTCCTCGACCTCCAGCTGGGCGTCGACTCGCTCGCCGACGCCGACGACCCGCAGTTCGTCGCGGCCCTCACCACCGCCGGTTACCCCCGCGTCGAGGGCTACGTGGCCGACTCGCCGAAGGTGGGCGGCGAGACCGTCCAGGAGTGGCGGAAGCGCTTCCACGGCAACAGCGACCCGGGCATCGCCGTGCACCTGCACGTGCGCGAGGTCGACTCGCCCGGATGGCGCTGGTCGCTGCTCTTCCGCGACTGGCTGCGCGCCGAACCCGCGGCCCGCGAGGAGTACACGACGCTCAAGCGCGAGGTCGAGAGCCGGGGCCTGGCGATGGAGGACTACGCCGAGGCCAAGGAGCCCTGGTTCGACGGGGTCCACGAGCGGC
>CAYLUX010000307.1:0-1503 GCA_964386935.1 uncultured Janibacter sp. | reverse complement strand
CACGGTGGCTTCACCGCGGAGTGCGCGTCGATCTTCTCCGCGGGGTTGACGGGTGATGTCAAGGGGTACGACGAGGGCCGGGAGGCCGAGGGCGTCGTCTCCTTCGACGGTGGTGAACGGATGGACCGCTCCGAGGCCGTGGCCGCCTGCAGCAACCGGCGGACTCTCGATGCGGTCGGGATGGCCCTGTTGGCCATGCCCGGGAGCTTGCTCTTCCTCGTCGGCTTCACCCGAGGAGAGGGCAAGGAGTAGCGGGACCCCAGGGTCCGGGGTGTGACCTCAGGGGCCGCGGTACGGCGGGGGCCAATTAGACTCCTCGGTGGACCACCCCCTTCGCACCAGGAGATGCCCCGTGGGACGCATCGTCGTCGACGTCATGCTCAAGCCCGAGATCCTCGACCCCCAGGGCCAGGCGGTCCGCGGGGCACTGCCCCGGTTGGGGTTCGACCAGTTCACCGACGTGCGGCAGGGCAAGCGCTTCGTGCTCTCCGTCGACGGTGAGGTGACCGAGGACCACCTGGCCAAGGCCCGCGAGGCCGCCGAGACCCTGCTGTCCAACCCGGTCATCGAGGACGTCGTCGAGGTCTACGAGCTGACCACCGACGAGCCCGAGCAGGCACCGATCACCGGGGTGGGGGCATGAAGGTCGGAGTCGTCACCTTCCCCGGCACCCTCGACGACGCCGACGCCCGCCGCGCGGTGACCCTCTCCGGGGGCAGTGCCGTGCGCCTCTGGCACGGCGACGCGGACCTGCACGGGGTGGACGCCGTCGTCATCCCCGGCGGCTTCTCCTACGGGGACTACCTGCGCGCCGGGGCCATCGCCCGCTTCGCGCCGGTCATGGACGAGGTCATCGCCGCGGCGAAGGGGGGCATGCCGGTCCTCGGGATCTGCAACGGCTTCCAGATCCTCACCGAGTCCCACCTGCTGCCCGGCTCGATGATCCAGAACGACCACCGCCGCTTCCTCTGCCGCGACCAGGTCCTGCGCGTCGAGAGCACCGACACCGCGTGGACCTCCGGCTTCGAGGCCGGCCAGGAGATCACCGTCGTGCTGAAGAACCAGGACGGTCAGTTCGTCGCCGACAAGGAGACCCTCGACCGGCTCGAGGGGGAGGGCCAGGTGGCCTTCCGCTACGTCGGGACCAACCCGAACGGCTCCGCCCGCGACATCGCCGGGGTGCGCAACGAGCGCGGCAACGTCGTCGGCCTCATGCCCCACCCCGAGCACGCCGTCGAGGACGGCTTCGGCCCGAGCCTGGACGGCCGGACCGTCTTCACGTCCGTCCTGGAGCAGGTGGTTTCCTCGTGAATCAGACCAGCATGAGTGCCGTTGGCACCCTCGACACCGTCACCCGCGCCGGGTCCACCCCCGAGACCGAGCAGCCCTGGGCCGACCTCGGGCTCAAGGAGGACGAGTACGCGCGCATCCGCGAGATCCTCGGCCGGCGCCCCACGAGCGCCGAGCTGGCGATGTACTCGGTCATGTGGTCCGAGCACTGCT
>CAYLUX010000306.1:0-1504 GCA_964386935.1 uncultured Janibacter sp. | reverse complement strand
GCGATCACCGCCGCCGAGCGGACCCTGCGGGGGCTCGGGCTGGTCGACACCGACGGCCGGGTCACCGACGACGGGCTCGCCGCCGCCCGGGTTCCCGCCGATCCTCGCCTCGCCCGCGCCCTGCTCGACGGTGCGCCGCTCGTCGGGGCCCGGCCCGCCGCGGAAGTCATCGCCGTGCTGTCCGGCGACCTGCGCAGCGAGGACGGCGACCTGGACCGGCTGGTTGCCGACCTGCGCTCCGGCCGGGCCCGCGACGTGGCCCGGTGGCGCCGTGAGGTCGACCGGTTGACGCGGCTGGCACCCACGCCTGACAGGGGATCGACCGGTGACCGGGGTGGCCGGGACTCCCGAGGCAGGGTCGGTCCCGTCGCGGGTCTCGTCACCGCCCTGGCCCACCCGGGGCGGATCGGGCGCCGGGTCGGCGACGGCCCGACCTACCTGCTCGCCTCCGGGACCCGGGCCGCGCTGCCGGCGGGGAGCCCCCTTCGCCACCACGAGTGGTTGGCCGTGGCGGACGTGGGGCGCACCGACGCGAAGGTCGCCGCCGGTACCGGTGCCGTCATCCGCCTCGCGGCCGGGATCGACCGCGGCGACGCCGAGACCGCCGGAGCCGGGCTGCACGTCCGCGAGGTGCGCGCCGAGCTGGGCGAGGGTCGGGTCCGCGCCCGGGAGGTCGAGGCGATCGGCGCTATCGAGCTCGCGTCAACCCCGGTGCGCGCCGACGCGGCGTCCGGCGCCGAAGCCGTGCGGCGAGCGCTCGCCGCCAGCGGGCTGGACGTCCTGCACTGGTCAGAGGCGGCCGACCGACTCCGGCGGCGTCTCGCAGCGCTGCACCACCACCTCGGCGACCCCTGGCCGGACGTCTCCGACGAGGCGCTCGGCGACCGGCTGGCCGAATGGCTCGGCCCTGAGCTGCAACGGATCGCCACCGGCACGCCCGTGGGCAGGATCGACCTGACCGACCCCCTTCGCCGGTTGCTGCCCTGGCCGGAGGCGACCCGACTGGACGAGCTGGCTCCGGAGCGGCTGCGGGTACCCAGCGGATCCCACGCGGCGATCACCTGGCCGCCGCACGACGACCCTTCTGCCCCACCGGTGGTCGCGGTCAAGCTGCAGGAGTGCTTCGGGCTGGCCGAGACCCCGCGCCTGCTCGACGGTCGGGTGCCCGTCCTCTTCCACCTGCTCTCCCCCGCCCGGCGGCCGCTCGCGGTGACCGACGACCTCTCGTCCTTCTGGTCCGGGCCGTATGCCCAGGTGCGCGCCGAGATGCGCGGTCGCTACCCGAAGCACCCCTGGCCCGAGGACCCGTGGAGCGCACCCGCGACCGCTCGGACGAAGCGGCGCACCTGAGGACGGCCACGCCGGGCTACACCGCGTCGACGTCCTCTCGCGGGCGGTACCGCCTGCCCACGACCATCGGCGCGAGGACCAATGCGAGCAGCACGAGGAAGCCGATGAGCGAGACGGGGAAGAACCAGCCCGGCATCCGGCCTCCCGGCTGGTG
>CAYLUX010000305.1:0-1534 GCA_964386935.1 uncultured Janibacter sp. | reverse complement strand
GCGGCGCGTTGAAGAACCCGAAGAGGGTCTGCAGGTAGTCCATGATGTTGCTGTACTGGCCCGCGAAGAGGGACGTCCCGATCGCGATGACCGTCGCCGCCACCGTGGCCCACCGCCCGAAGGACGTGTAGTACTCGTCCGGCTTGTCCTTCTGGACGTAGGTCTGCCAGATGTCATAGCTCATCACGGTGTTGAAGGCCGAGATGTTCGCCGCCATGCCCGCCATGAAGGCCGCCATGAGCCCGGCGATCGCGACACCGAGCAGACCGTTGGGCAGCAGGTCGCGCATGAGCAGCAGGAGCGAGTCGTTGTACGTGACGTTGCCGCCGGTGCCGCCGTTGGCCTTGTACTTCGAGAGCTCCGGCACGATCACCGCGGCGATCATGCCGGGCAGGATGATGACGAAGGGGATGAACATCTTGGGGAAGGAACCGATGATCGGCGCCCGGCGGGCGGCGTTCATGTCCTTGCTCGCCATGGCCCGCTGGACCTCGACGAAGTTCGTCGTCCAGTAACCGAAGGAGAGCACGAAGCCCAGCCCGAAGATGATCCCGATGACGGACCAGACGGGCGAGTCGAACTGCGTCAGCGAGGTGCCCGGCCAGGAGCTGAGCTGGCCTTCGTTCCCGGCGGCGGTCATCTTCGCTGTGAGGCCGTCCCAGCCGCCGACCTTGTTCAGCGCGAGGACGGTCAGCGGGGTCAACGCGGCGACGATGACGAAGAACTGCAGGACCTCGTTGTAGATCGCCGCCGAGAGACCACCGAGGGTGATGTAGGAGAGGACGACCGCGGCCGCGACGACGGTCGAGACGAGGATCGGCCAGCCGAGGACGGTGTTGATGATCGTCGCGAGGAGGTAGAGGTTCACGCCCGCGATGAGCACCTGCGCGACGGCGAAGCTGATGGAGTTCACCAGGTGCGCGCCCGGCCCGAACCGGCGGAGCATGAACTCCGGCACCGAGCGGACCCTGGAGCCGTAGTAGAAGGGCATCATCACCACGGCGAGGAAGAGCATCGCCGGGATCGCGCCGATCCAGTAGTAGTGGAAGGTCGGCATGCCCAGGTCCGCGCCCGAGGCGGACATCCCCATGATCTCGACGGCACCGAGGTTCGCCGAGATGAAGGCCAGACCCGTCACCCACGCGGGGAGGGACCGCCCCGAGAGGAAGAAGTCCAGGCTCGTCGAGACCGACCGGCGGGCGACGAGGCCGATGGACAGGACGAACGCGAAGTAGATCGCGATCAGCAGGTAGTCCACCCAGCTGGCGTCGAGCCGGAGTGTGCTCGCCTCCATGATCATGTGCTCATCCCTTCCCGGGAGCAGACCGTTTGTGACCTCCGAACGTTACTCCCACAACGGGGCTCGTGGGTGGACGCCGTCCCTGTGTTGCGAAGGGGGCCCCGAGGGGGAGCAGGCTCAGGCGAGGTCGAGGCCCCGCCGCCCGGTCTCGTTGAGCGACTCGCGGGTGAAGCGACCGCTCCAGTCCCGCTCGTAGTGCTCCGCCGGGAAGTCCGACGGGCTGGACCCGGTGAG
>CAYLUX010000304.1:0-1540 GCA_964386935.1 uncultured Janibacter sp. | reverse complement strand
TTGCCGCCCTTGCGCAGGACCTCCATCCCGGCGGCGGTCGCGGACGGGTCGACCGAGGAGACGGCGCCACCGAAACCGGTGGCCGTGGGGTTCTTGTCCTCGGGGCGGGGGTCGGCAGCGGCCGTTCCGGCTGCCATCGACAGTCCCAGTGCGCCGGTCGCTGCCAGCGCGACGAGTGCACTCATGCGTGGTCTGGATCTGGACATGTGTACTCCCTGCTCGAGTCGGACGGGGCAACTCGGCCTCGATCCGACGTGTGGGTGTGGTGCAGGTGAGGCTATTGATGTGGGTGTGATATGCGCCTCATCCCTGCGGGGGGATCCTCGCCGGAGCGTTGTCACCGGTCGGTGTGAACATGTGCCTCATGGAGCCGCCGGGTTCGGTCCGGCGGCCGGAGGGAAAGGGGAAGGCCATGAAACGCACAGCAGTGCGCATGGTGCCGGGAGCGGCGGCCATCGCGGTCGCGCTCGCCGGGTGTGGTGTCGGCGGCGGCTCGTCGTCGGCGACCGAGACGGTCACGCAGACCGTGACCGAGACCGTCGATGCGCCGGAGGCGAACGCGGAGCCCGCCGAGGCCGAGCCGGCGGACGGGTCAGGGGAGTCCGGGGCCGACGAGGACAAGCCGGCGACGGACACCGATGCCGACGACAACATCGCGCCCTTCGGGGACACCCTGAAGCGTGGTGACGGTCTGGAGGTGACCGTCAGCCCGCCGGAGTCGTTCACGCCGGGACGGTACTCCGCGGGTGGCGAAGGGAGCCCCGAGCACGTGCGCTTCGAGGTCACCCTCAAGAACGGGACCGACGAGGCCTTCGATCCCTCGATGCTGTATGCAACCGTGACGTCCGGCGGGGTCGAAGGGGAGGAGATCTTCGACGACGGTCTCGAGGGTGCCCCCATGACCACGGTCCTGCCGGGCAAGAGCGTCACCTACCCGGTCGGGTTCGGGGTGGAGGACTCCTCGGACGTGCTCATGGAGATCGAGCTGGACTGGGTGGGCGAGACGGCCATCTTCGGCACGAAGTCCGCGCTGTCCTGAGTGCTCGACCCGCCGGGGTCAGAGGTGAGGTAGCTCCTCCGAGACGGCCCGCTGCACGCAGCGGGCCGTCTCGCTCCAGGAGGCGTCGGCCCCGAAGCGTTCGCTGAGGTCGACGGCGACCACCCGCTCCGGGAGGGGCGGGACGTCATCGAGGACGGCCCCGGCGAGGATGAGGACCGGCAGGCCGTGGCTGCGCGCGGCATCGGTGACGCCGCCGACGACCTTGCCGTGGAAGGACTCGGCGTCCAGGGCGCCCTCGCCGGTCACGACCGCGTCCGCACGGGTGAGTGAGTGGACCAACCCGACCTGCTCCGCCACGAGATCCAACCCGGGGAGGAGGTGACCGCCGAGGACGAGCAGCCCGGCGCCGAGACCACCGGCCGCGCCACCGCCCGCTGCCGTGGCCAGGGTGATGCCGTCCGTCGCCAGCCAGTCGCCGTGGTGTCGCTGGTAGTGCTCGCGCACCTCGTGCAGCCGGGCGGTGAGCAGCCGCACCTGGTC
>CAYLUX010000303.1:0-1542 GCA_964386935.1 uncultured Janibacter sp. | reverse complement strand
GGGACGTGGCCGTCGAGCAGCCGGGCGACGAAGGCGTCGTCCTCGACCTGCTCGTCGCCCTCGTCCTCGAAGAGCATGAACTCCCAGCGGCGGATCCCGTGCGGCAGCCCGATCGAGACGTACGGGCGGGCGGGGTCGGCGCCGAGGTAGACGTTCGGCAGCCCGAGGGGGTCGTTGCGCACGTCGATGACCACCCAGCGGGTCGACGGGGACTGGCCGACGAAGTCGACACCCATCCGCTTCCGGGTGGGGGAGGAGCCCCCTTCGCACCCGATGAGGTACTCGGCGGTGAAGGTCTGCTCCTGCTGCGAGCCGTCCGGTAGCGCGACGGTGGCGGTGACCTCGACGTGGTCGCCGTGGTCCCGGGAGTCGGTGACGGTGTGGTCGAAGAGGACCCGCACCGAGTCGTGGCGCTCCAGCCCGCGGTAGAGCTCGCGGTCGACGAGCGGCTGGATGAAGCCGAACTTCCGCGGCCAGCCGAAGGGCTCACCCTGCGGGGCATTGGTCATCATCGTCTCGCCGCGGCCGTTGACCAGCCGCATCACGTGGTGCGGGATCGTGTACGGCTCGACCCGGTCGGTCAGCCCCATCGTCTGGATGGAGCGCATCGACTCGTCGTCCAGCCCGACGCCGCGCGGGTAGTCGATGAGCTCGCTGCGCTGCTCGAGCACGACCACGTCGCGGCCGTAGCCGCCGAGGAGGTTGGCCAGGGCCAGCCCTGCCGGGCCGGCTCCCACGATCACCACGTCACTGTGCATACCGGCGACCATGGCCCGCGAAGGGAGCACCGGCGACCGCCCGTGCCACCGCGTGGCACGCTTGCAGAGAGCCACCGTGGCGGCTGGAAGTCGGGCGTCAGTCGTCCTTGCGGGTCACGGTGTGCTCGACCGGCACCCCGTCGCGGCAGTCGATGGTGACGTCGACGTCGCGGTCCTCCGACTCGAACCTCAGGTACGCCGTCCTCCTCGGCCCGGTGGCGACGTCGTCCTCGACTTCGAAGCCCTGGTCCGGCGTCCAGGAGACCACCCGGACCCGGGCATCGTGGCACCGCGCGACCACGGTGCCGCCGGGCGTGGCGATCGTGCGGGTAGTCACGCCTCCGGCGGAGGTCCTGCTCGAGCCGGATGTCCGCGTGGTGCTCGGCGTGCCCTCGGGAGGCTCGTCCGCCTCCGCGTCGAGGGCACGCTCGACAGCCGGCGGACTCATCGGCCGGGTCTGCTCACCGGTCAGCGCATCCCCCACCCGCGTCACCGCGAGCAGGCCGGTCGCGACGGCCAGCGCGGTGGCGACCACCCAAGCCGCGACGAGGGCGAGGATCCGGCGCACGGAGTCATCATCTCCGACGGCCCGCTAAGCCAGGGTTAAGCCACCGACAACTCGGCGCCGGCCCCGCGCCGGGACGTTGTCTCGAACTCGGGCGGCGAAGCCGGCAGCGCTATCGTCGACCCATGCCACACGTGCTGCTCGTGGAGGACGACGCGTCGGTGCGCATCCCGCTCGCGCACGCGTTGGACGAGCTCGGGCACGCGGTGACAACGGCCG
>CAYLUX010000302.1:0-1546 GCA_964386935.1 uncultured Janibacter sp. | reverse complement strand
GCCGATCCCGATCAGTGGCACGCCGCTGGCCGCCGACCCCCGCACCGATGACCTCGCGCGTGCCCTCGACAGCCCGGAGGTCGAGATCGGCTGGCACCTCCACCCCGACATCTGGGGCCGGGGCCTGGCCACCGAGGCAGCCGCCCGCGTCCTCGAGCACGCCGCGTCGCTGCCCCGGATCGTCGCGGTCACCCACCCGGACAACCTGCCCTCGCAGCGTGTCGCTCTGCGACTGGGGATGGAGGACCGCGGCACGACGGACCGGTACTACGACGTCAGCAACCGGCTCTTCGTCCTCGAGCGCTGATGGGACTCGACCTGGCCCGCATCGGCGAGGGGCTCCCCTTCGCCGAAGCACTGGCGGACCTGCGCTCGGCGGTCGAGGGGCGTGGTGTGGCCGTCGTCCAGGCGCCGCCGGGGTCCGGCAAGACGACCCTGGCGCCGCCCCTGCTCGCCGACGTCGTCAAGGGCCGGGTCGTCGTCACGGGGCCGCGCAGAGTGACCGTCCGCTCCGCCGCCCGCCGTCTCGCGCAGCTGACCGGCACCGACCTCGGCGACCTCGCCGGTTACACCGTGCGCGGCGAGCGACACGTGCGACGCTCCACGCGAGTCGAATTCGTCACCCCCGGAGTGCTCGTGCGCCGGTTGCTCGCCGACCCCGAGCTCGCCGACACCGCCGCCGTCGTGCTGGACGAAGTCCACGAGCGAGCCCTGGACACCGACCTGCTGCTCGGGATGCTCGCCGAGGTGCGTCAGCTGCGCGACCTCCCGCTCGTGGCGATGTCCGCGACCCTCGACGCCCCCGGGATCGCCCGGCTGCTCGGTGACGACGGCGGGCCGGCCCCGGTCGTCGACAGTGAGGGCGCGCTCCACCCGCTGGAGGTCGAGTGGCGGCCCCCGCCGGGGCCCCGGACCGATGCGCGGGGCGTGACACGCGACTTCCTCGAGCACGTCGCCACGACGACCGCTGCCCACCACGGCGAAGGGGGCACCCTCGTCTTCGTCCCCGGTGCCCGCGAGGTGGACCGGGTCGTCGAGCGCCTCCGCGGCCTCGTGGCCGGCGCGGAGGTCCTGCCGCTGCACGGCCGGCTCGCGCCGCGCGAGCAGGACCGGGCGATCAGCGCGGGCGACGGCACACGGATCATCGTCTCGACCGACCTGGCCGAGTCCTCGCTCACCGTGCCCGGCGTCCGGCTCGTCGTCGACGCCTGCCTCTCCCGTGAGCCTCGACGCGACACCGCCCGCGACATGTCGGGCCTCGTCACCGTGCAGGCCTCCCGGGCATCGATGACCCAGCGGGCCGGGCGTGCCGCCCGCCTCGGCCCCGGACGCGCGGTCCGGCTCATCGAGGAGTCGGCGTGGACCCACGCACCCGAGCACGTGACGCCGCAGATCACGACCGCCGACCTCACCGACGCCGCGCTGACACTGGCCGCGTGGGGGTCGCCGCGCGGTGACGGCCTGCCGCTGCTCACTCCACCCCCCACGGTCGCGATCACCGCCGCCGAGCGGACCCTGCGGGGGCTCGGGCTGGTCGACACCGACG
>CAYLUX010000301.1:0-1552 GCA_964386935.1 uncultured Janibacter sp. | reverse complement strand
CCCGCGAGGCCGGCGTCGACGTCGTGACGAAGATCCAGCAGTACGGCGACACCGCCTACGGCTGGGCTATGGAGGACACGACCAGCGTCTGCAAGGTGATCGCCGACCGGCGCACCGGCCTGCTCGTCGGAGGGCACCTCATGGGCCCCGAGTCCTCCACGCTCGTGCAGCCGCTGATCCAGATGATGGCCTTCGACCAGCCGGTGGCGCAGATGGTGCGCGGCCAGTACTGGATCCACCCCGCGCTGACCGAGGTCGTCGAGAACGCCCTGCTCGGGCTGGATCTGACATGAGCGGCGGCCTCGTCGCACTGCTCGACGACATCTCGGTGCTCGCGCGCGCGGCCGCGGCCTCCGTCGACGACGTGAGCGCCGCCGCCGGGCGGGCCAGCACCAAGGCGGCCGGCGTCGTCGTCGACGACGCCGCCGTCACACCGCGCTACGTGGAGGGCCTGGACCCCAAGCGCGAGCTGCCGATCATCAAGCGGATCACGATCGGCTCGCTGCGCAACAAGCTCGTCTTCATCATCCCGGCGATCCTGCTCATCAACGCCTTCGTGCCCTGGCTGCTCTCGCCGATGCTCATGCTCGGCGGCACCTACCTGTGCTTCGAGGGCGCCGAGAAGATCTGGGAGAAGCTCTCCGGCCACGGCGGCGAGGAGGCCGCGGGCCGGGCGCAGCAGAAGCGTGAGACCGACGAGGACCAGATCGTGCGCAGCGCCGTCACGACCGACCTGATCCTCTCCGCGGAGATCATGGTCATCTCCCTCAAGGCGGTCCTCGACGAGGGGCTGGGCGGTTCCTTCTGGTACCTGCTCGTCGTGCTCCTGATCGTCGCCGTCGTCATCACCCTGGCGGTCTACGGCACCGTCGGTCTCATCGTGAAGATGGACGACATCGGGGTGCACCTGAGCCGCTCCGACTCCGGGGCGATGCAGACCCTGGGGGCCGGCCTGGTCAAGGGCATGCCCAAGCTGCTCACGGTGCTCTCCGTCGTCGGGGTCTTCGCGATGCTCTGGGTCGGCGGGCACATCATCCTCGTCGGGCTCGAGGAGACCGGCTGGCTGCCGCAGCCCTACGAGTTCGTGCACCATCTCGAGGTCGTCGTCGCCGACGCCACCGGTGCGCTCGGCGGTGCGCTCGGTTGGGCGACCAACACACTGGGCTCGATGATCCTCGGAGCGGTCGTCGGCGCCGTCGTCGTCGCGGTCATGCACGTCCTCCCCTTCGGCAAGGACGAAGGGGAGGACGCAGCCGCCCACTGAGGCCACGCAGCTCCCACCCGACGATGACGCGGATCAGCCCCCTTCGAGCGACGGACGCCGACGT
The DNA here is from genome assembly GCA_964386935.1 of uncultured Janibacter sp. GTDB lineage: Bacteria > Actinomycetota > Actinomycetes > Actinomycetales > Dermatophilaceae > Janibacter. Next base: position 224 of record CAYLUX010000301.1, on the reverse strand, counting down.
CGTGGCCCGGCTGCAGGACGACCTGTGGCGCTCGACGTACTCCGGTCTGCTGCCGTCGTGGGTCCTTGCTGCGCGTGACGGCGTGGACAATGCCGCACGGTGGCGTGCCCGGGCGAGCGCCCACGAGGACACGGGAGCATCCCCCGAGGGCGCGCGGACCCTCGTCGCACACGACGAGGACGGCACGCCGATCGGCTGGGCCAGCACCGGTCCACCCAGGGACG
>CAYLUX010000300.1:0-1557 GCA_964386935.1 uncultured Janibacter sp. | reverse complement strand
GGCGGTCACGAGCATGGGGGTGACCCCCTTCGTCCACCCCGTGAGGTCCACCCATGTCCCGCACGTTCCGTCGACTGATCGGCGTCTCCGCAGCCGCCGGTCTCCTCGCCCTGCCGACGCTCCCTTCGCAGGCCGTCGGTCAGTCCACTGACTCGGTCTCGGTGCAGTCCGCCTCTGCCGCAACGCCACTCACCGTCGCGGAAGCCCTGGGCCAGCAGGACGGCTCGACGCAGACGGTGCGCGGGTACATCGTCGGGCAGCCGGTCTCCAGCGATTCGGTCGTCACGAGTGATTTCCCGAGCGACTACGCCGTCGCGATCGCCGCCGACCCGGGCGAGACCGACACCTCGAAGATGCTCTACGTGCAGGTGCCCTCGGCCCTGCGCTCGCAGTGGGGACTGCAGTCCAACCCGGACGCCGTGGGCGACGAGGTGGACGTCACCGGTGAGCTGGCGAGCTACTTCGCCCACGGCGGGATGACGGGGACCTCCGCGATCGCCCGCGTCTCCGACGGCGGTGAGCCGGGTGACCCCGGGGAGTCCGAGCCGGGCGACTACTACGACGGCACCGAGGGGCTCACCGGTGACGAGCTGCGGGACGAGCTCCACCGGATCATCAGCAACCAGACGGTCCTGAGCTATGACGACGTCTGGGAGGGGATCAAGGACGTCGACGAGAACCCGCAGAGCACGAACGACGTGATCCTGCTCTACTCCGGCAAGTCCTCCCCGAAGTCGAACAACGGTGGGGAAGTGGACAACTGGAACCGTGAGCACGTCTGGGCAAAGAGCCACGGGGACTTCGGCACGACGATGGGTCCGGGGACTGACCTGCATCACCTGCGGCCGACCGACGTGACGGTGAACTCCTCCCGCGGGAACCTCGACTTCGACAACGGCGGCGAGCCGCACGACGAGGCCCCCGGCAACTACCACGACGAGGACTCCTGGGAGCCGCGGGACGAGGTCAAGGGCGACGTCGCGCGCATGGTCTTCTACATGGCCGTGCGGTACGAGGGGGAGGACGGCTTCGCGGACCTCGAGGTCAACGACCAGGTGGACAACGGCTCGGCGCCCTACCTCGGCAAGCTGTCCGTCCTCAAGGAGTGGAACGAGGCGGACCCGCCCAGTGACTTCGAGAAGCGGCGCAACGAGCGGATCTTCGAGAACTGGCAGGGAAACCGGAACCCCTTCGTCGACCACCCGGAGTGGGTCGAGTCGATCTTCTGAGGGCTCACTCGGTGATGGTGAACTCGTAGGTCGTGCCGGCGTCCATGGTCGGCGTGGAGATCTCGAGCGTCTCGCCGCGCTCGACGGTGAACTCGGTCTGCGTGGAGTTCAGGTCGATGCCGCCGCCCTCGCTCTTCGGTGACATGTTGTCGCTGGTCCGGATCCCCACCGAGTCCTCCTCGATGTCGGTGAAGGTGACCTCGAGGTCGTCGTCGAGGCGGACGCTCTTGCCCTCCGCCGCCTGCACGTCGCGGGAGTGATCGGACCCCTGGGCCTCGCTCCAGCCGCTCCAGTCGCTCCAGACGATCGTGAGCGGGACCGGGTCGGG
>CAYLUX010000299.1:0-1559 GCA_964386935.1 uncultured Janibacter sp. | reverse complement strand
GACGACCACCACGCTTCTGCAGCGACCGGTGCCGGCAACGAGCGGTCGCGAGGCAACGGAGGTTGTTAGAGCGACTGGGAAGCCTGCATGACCAAATCGCTACCGGCGTGAGCTACCGCCAAGAGCGCCGTCTCAAGTCGGAAGTGTCACGAGTGGAGTGGCTCCTCTCGGCATACCAGGAAGCGCGCTAGGGCGTCTTCCACATAGTGGGTGAAGGCCGCCTGGGGCCGCACGACAGGTCGTGGTACCGGTGTTCACGACAGGTCGGTCAAGGCGTCAGTCTCGTCCAGACGCTTTCCGAATCGAATACCCGTGCGCGCGTATCCGCGCCGCTCGTAGAACCCGTGCGCCTCGACCCGATGCTCGCCAGAGGTCACTACGAGACGACTTGCGCCACAGTCCCAAGCCCACTTCTCGAACTCGTGGCACAGAACTGTCCCCGTGCCTGAGCCTTGGTTGCCCGGCAAGGTGACCAGAGCGATCAGTTGGGCCGCAGGACGATCACACTCGATCGGGTGAACCAAGTGGCCGGCAGCGAAGCCCACGACGAGCCCGTCGGCAATCGCCACCCACGACTCATAGCTGGCATCGGCGCACAGCCGGTCGACGCGCTCCGCGATCGCTTCTGTCGACGCTCGGTACCCGAGAACGTCGAACAGACCCTCCAGCGACGATGAGTCATCAACAGCTGCGGGTCGGATCAGGAGGCGCGTCACCATGGAGGCAACCCCACCAGACCTGGCCACGCCCGTGACGACCGGTCACGCAACAGCAAGCACGCGATGAGGGACCCACCCCTCACGGCCGTCAGAGTTCCGGCACCAGGACCAGCCGCTCTCGGCGTCGTCCTCGACGACATCGACACTCTCGCCCATGACCGCCGGCAGCTCGGTGGTGTCGTATCCGACGCGAACGGTACCGACGGAGCCATCGATGTCGATGTAACGCGCCGGCACCCATCCCGCCCCTCGGGATGCTGTCACGAACACGAACGCGGGCCACTCCGTGTCCCGCTCTCCGACCTGCACGATGTCGCCGGGCTGGGTCACCAACGGGGCACGCTCTGGAATCCCGTGATCAGCAGTCAGCACGTATCCCACAGCATCGATCCTCCCAGCAGCGCATGCCCCACCGTGCATGGAGAACACGCCCTGAACGCCCTGCAAACATAAGGTCTCGTTATGCATTCCCCAGAATCAATAACAGACCGTTTTTGCTGCATACGAAGCCGCTCTGTGCAGTCTTCGCTGCATCTCGACATCAGAAGCCCCCAGCGTCCTTCGCCATGTTCGAGAACCGCGCGTAATGCCCCTGGAAGCCGAGCACGATGTCGGCCGTCGGGCCGTTGCGGTGCTTGGCGACGATGAGGTCGGCCTCACCCTCACGCTCGGAGTCCGGCTCGCGGTCACGGTGGAGAAGTATAACGACGTCTGCGTCCTGTTCTATACTTCCACTCTCTCTCAGGTCGCTCATCGCCGGACGCTTGTCAGTGCGCTGCTCAGGACCACGGTTCAGCTGGCTGATCGCGATGACGGGGACCTCGAGCTCCTTGGCGAGCA
>CAYLUX010000298.1:0-1560 GCA_964386935.1 uncultured Janibacter sp. | reverse complement strand
CGGCGCTTCGTCGAGGACCTCCTCGAGCGCTTCCGCGACCTCATCGTCATCGCGGCGGTCCCGGACGGGGCGGGTGCGATCCTGCACAGCCTGCCCGCGGACCAGGTCGACCGGATGCGCCAGCAGGCGGCGGCCTTCGGTGCGGCCTCCCTCTCCCGCGCGGCGGACATCGTCAACGCCGGCCTGACGGAGATGACCGGGGCGACCTCCCCACGGGTACAGCTCGAGGTCATCGCGGCCCGGGTCCTGCTGCCCGGCGCGGAGGGGGAGTCCGGCTACGCGGCGCGCCTGGACCGCCTCGAGCGGCGGATGGACATGGGCGGTACACCGAGCGGGGGCGGCGGCCCTGCCCCCACGGCACCCGCGCCGGGCCCGTCCCACACGCCGGTCCAGCATGCCGTCCCACAGCAGGCCCCGGTCCAGTCGGCCCCCGAGCCGCCACCGGAGCCCACGCCTCCCGCGCAGCCGGCGGCCGGGCACCAGCCGGCGGCTCCTGCGACGTCGCCCGAGCCCGCGCAACCCCAGCCTGCGCGGCCCGTACCCGCGTACCCCGAGCCCACCCAGCCAGTGACCCCGCCAGAGCCGGCCCCCGAGCAGGAGGCCCCGGCGCCCGCGCCTGCGGCCCCGGCGTCGACCGGGACGATGGACGTCGAGGTGCTGCGTCGGTCCTGGCCGGACGTCCTCGGGCGGATCTACCAGATGCGACGCGCGACGTGGACCTTCCTCTCCGAGCACGCGCAGGTCCTCTCCTACGACGGGCAGCGCCTCGTGCTGGGCATCGCGACCGTCGGTCTGGCCAATGCCTTCCGTGGCGGCTCGCACGCCGAGGTCGTGCGGCAGGCGCTGATCGACGTCCTCGGGGTCGACACCCGTGTCGAGGGGGTCCCCGACCAGGGCGGCCCGGCAGCGGGAGGCGGTGGCGCCGCCCCCGGCGGCCCACCCCCGCAGCAGCCCGGCCCCGCGGCCGCACCCGGACCCGGTCAGGGCATGGGCGCGCCGCCGCCCGCGCAGCCCGACCCCTCCTCGGCGGCGCCCGACTGGGGCAGCCGGCCCTCCGACACCGGCTCCGCGCCCTCGTGGGCCACCACCGGTCCGGAGTCGGTGGACGAGCAGGGCCCGGGCGGGCCCCCTTCGCCGCCGCCGTCGGAGCGCGACGACGCCGGCATCAGCGATGACGACGAGGACATCGTCGAGGCCGGGGAGGCCGGAGCCGCGGTGGTCGAGCGGATCCTCGGCGGGACCGTCATCCGCGAGGAGTGACCCACCCCGCGCGTCCCGCACGGGATGGCGCGTTCCCGGCCCCCGACGCGTATCGTCTGGGGTGTGTACGAAGGTGTGGTCCAGGACCTGATCGACGAGCTCGGCCGACTCCCCGGGGTCGGACCGAAGAGTGCGCAACGGATCGCCTTCCACCTGCTCCAGGCGGACCCCCAGGACGTCCAGCGGCTCGTGCAGACCCTCAGCGAGGTCAAGGACAAGGTCGCCTTCTGCGAGACCTGCGGCAACGTCGCCGAGGGCGTGCAGTGCCGGATCTGCGCCGACCCCCGACGGGACGAGACC
>CAYLUX010000297.1:0-1562 GCA_964386935.1 uncultured Janibacter sp. | reverse complement strand
CCCCGAGACCAACGAGTGGCTCGAGGGCTACGAGGCCCAGCGCGAGGCCTGGGAGAAGCAGTACGCCGACGCCCACGCCCGCTGGGAGGCCCACCGCGCCCAGATCGAGAAGGCTGCCGCCGACGACGCGGCCGCCGCGGAGGCCGGCGACGACACCGCAGCCACCTCCTACAGCTCGGACAGCACCCCCGCTCCCGCCAGCCCCGCCGCGCCGAGCAGCGAGGGCACCCTGGCCTCCGACGAGGCCCTGGCCGCGTTGCGAGAGAAGCTCACCGGCAACTGATCGGTCAGCACCTGCGAGCCTCGAAGGGGGCCGTCCCACCGATGTAGTCGGTGAGACGGCCCCCTTCGTTGCGCCTCCCGAGACACCAGTGTCGGGGAGGGCCGATACCGTGGCGCCATGCTGCGCATGGGACTGACCGGTGGGATCGGTTCGGGCAAGTCGACGGTCTCGCGTCGCCTGGCCGAGCTCGGCGCCGTCATCGTCGATGCCGACGCCATCGCGCGCGAGGTGGTCGAGCCGGGGGAAGCGGCCCTTGAGCAGATCCGGGAGCGCTTCGGCGCCGAGGTCTTCGCCACCGACGGCAGCCTGGACCGCCCCGCCCTCGGCCGGGTGGTCTTCGGTGACCCGGAGGCGCTGGCCGCGCTCGAGGGCATCACCCACCCGGCGATCTGGGACCGGACCGCGCAGCGGTTCGCATCCGCCGAGGCCGCGGGGACGCCGGTCGGCGTCCACGACATGCCGCTGCTCGTGGAGAAGGAGATGGCGGGGGAGTACCACCTCGTCGCCGTCGTCGACACCGACGAGGAGGTCCGCGTGCAGCGGCTCGTCGGCGCCCGCGGCATGCCCGAGGACGAGGCCCGCTCGCGGATCGCCGCCCAGGCGAGCGACGAGGCGCGCCGAGCCGCCGCCGACGTGCTCCTGGACAACAACGGCAGCCCCGAGGACCTCGTCGCCGCGGTGGACCGGCTCTGGCACGAGCGGCTGGCACCCTTCGCCGAGAACCTCGCCGCCGGCCGCCGGCGCGAACGCGAGCCCGTCATCACCCTGTCCGAGCCGGACCCGACATGGCCGGCGCAGGCCGCACGGGCGATGGCCCGAATCCGGCACGCCGTCGGCACAAGCGTGGTCACCTTGGACCACATCGGGTCGACCTCCGTCCCGGGACTCGTCGCCAAGGACGTCATCGACCTCCAGCTGGGCGTTGAGTCGCTCGCCGACGCCGACGACCCGCAGTTCGTCACCGCCCTGACCGCCGCCGGCTACCCCCGCGCGGAGGGCTACTGGGCCGACAACCCGAAGGTCGACGGAGAGACTGCGCAGGAGTGGCCCAAGCGGTTCCACGGCAGCAGCGACCCGGCGGTCGCCGTCCACCTGCACGTGCGCGAGGTCGACTCGCCCGGATGGCGGTGGTCGTTGCTCTTCCGCGACTGGCTGCGTGCCGAGCCGGCTGCCCGCGAGGAGTACACGGCGCTCAAGCGCGGGGTCGCGAGCCGGGGCCTTGCCATGGAGGACTACGCCGAGGCCAAGGAGCCCTGGTTCGACGGGGTCCACGAGCGGC
>CAYLUX010000296.1:0-1567 GCA_964386935.1 uncultured Janibacter sp. | reverse complement strand
AGGTGGCGAAGCGGCCACCGTCGAGCTGGACCATCGGGCGCAGGTCCGGCGGGATCACCGGGATCGCGTCGAGCACCATGCCCGCGGGCTGGTTGTCCGTGGACAGGAAGGCGGTGACGACCTTGAGGCGCTTGAGTGCACGGGTCTTCTTCTGACCCTTGCCGGTCGCGATGATCTCGCGCAGCTTCTCGGCCTCGGCCTCGAGGTCGAAGGTCTCCAGCCGCTTCTGGATCGCGGCCGCGCCCATGCCGCCCTCGAAGTAGAGGCCGAAGCGGGTGCGCATCTCGCGGTAGAGCGACTCGTCGCCCTCGAGGTCCTGGACCTTGAGGTTCTTGAAGCGGTCCCAGACCTGGTCCAGCCTCTCGACCTGCTGGTCGGCGCGCTTGCGGATCTGGTTCATCTCGCGCTCGGCGGAGTCGCGGACCTTGCGCTTGGCGTCGGACTTCGCGCCCTCCTCCTCGAGCTCGGCGATGTCCTTCTCGAGCTTCTGGGCACGGGTCTCGACGTCGGCGTCGCGACGGTTCTCCAGCTCCTTCTTCTCGGCCTCGATCTGGGCCTCGAGGGAGGGCAGGTCGGTGTGCCGCTGGTCCTCGTCGACGCTGGTGATCATGTAGGCCGCGAAGTAGATGACCTTCTCCAGGTCCTTCGGGGCCAGGTCGAGCAGGTAGCCCAGGCGGCTGGGCACGCCCTTGAAGTACCAGATGTGGGTCACGGGCGCGGCGAGCTCGATGTGGCCCATCCGCTCACGCCGGACACCGGCGCGGGTGACCTCGACGCCGCAGCGCTCGCAGATGATGCCCTTGAAGCGGACACGCTTGTACTTGCCGCAGGAGCACTCCCAGTCCCGGGTGGGGCCGAAGATGCGCTCGCAGAAGAGGCCCTCCTTCTCCGGCTTCAGGGTGCGGTAGTTGATGGTTTCGGGCTTCTTGACCTCGCCGTGGCTCCAGTTGCGGATGCCCTCCGCAGTGGCCAGGCCGATGCGCAACTCGTCGAAGAAGTTGACGTCCAGCACGGTGTGCTTCCTTCTCTCGTTCTCGAGGGTGACTCGATAAGTTCTGTGGCCTCCGGGCCGCCCCGAGGGGCGGCCGCGTGGGCTTTCGAGGGGTGCTCGGGAGGGCCCGGGTCGCGCAGCGACCGCGGGCCCCGCCGAAGGTCTAGACCTCCTCGACCGAGCTGGGCTCGCGACGCGACAGGTCGATGCCGAGCTCCTCCGCAGCGCGGAAGACCTCGTCCTCGCTGTCCCGCATCTCGATCGTGCCCCCCTCGGAGTTGAGCACCTCCACGTTCAGGCAGAGGGACTGCATCTCCTTGATGAGCACCTTGAAGGACTCGGGGATGCCCGGCTCCGGGATGTTGTCGCCCTTGACGATCGCCTCGTAGACCTTGACGCGACCGGTCACGTCGTCGGACTTGATCGTCAGCAGCTCCTGCAGCGCGTAGGAGGCCCCGTAGGCCTCCAGGGCCCAGACCTCCATCTCGCCGAAGCGCTGACCACCGAACTGGGCCTTACCACCCAGCGGCTGCTGGGTGATCATCGAGTACGGACCCGTGCTGCGCGCGTGGATCT
>CAYLUX010000295.1:0-1571 GCA_964386935.1 uncultured Janibacter sp. | reverse complement strand
GGTGGTCCTTGACGTCGCGCATGAGCAGGCGCAGCTCCTCGGTGGGGACCGGTGAGCGCTGGTCGGCGAGCCCCGCGACGGGCCGGGCCAGCGGCAGCGTGGCCCGCTTGAACTCCAGCACCTCCCGCTTGAGGGCGTAGATGTCGCCGGTCTCGACCGTCCCGTCCGTGGAGAAGACGCCGGACTCGATCTCGTCCAGGTCCTGCTGCAGCTCGTCCTCGATGACCAGGTACCGGTCGACGACGTGGTCGATGATCGCGTGGAAGACGCCCCACGGACCGTGCTCCAGGATCGTGCGGTCCGCCTCCAGCCGGGAGCGCAGCCCGGCCAGGGGAGTGGCCTCACCGCGCCGGACGGTCACGATCGAGTGCGGGCCGAGGAAGACCATGAGCTCCCCCGACTCCACGTCGGAGGTCTCCTCGACGTAGCGCAGCGGGCGCAGCACCATGAAGTAGCCGTCGCCGTAGCGCTCGATCTTCGGTCGCTGGTCACCCTTGACCGAGTCCTCGATCGCGAGCGGGTGCAGCTCGAGGTCGTCGGAGACGCGGGCGAAGGTCTCCCGGGAAGGGTCCTTCATCCCGATCCACAGGAAGTCCGAGGCGTCGCCGTCCCGGATCTCATCCATGGCACGGCCGATGTCCTCGCAGGGCACCCTGCGGCCACCGGAGTACCTCGCCTGGTCCACGATCACGAGAGGCATCGTCTCAGCCGGCGGGGCGGGCCGGACGTAGGCTGCCGGTGTGGCGTACTGCATCCTCATCAGGCACGGCCGGTCCACGGCCAACACGAAGGGGGTCCTCGCCGGCTGGCTCGAGGGCGTCGCCCTCGACGAGACCGGCCGCCGGCAGGCAGAGGAGCTCGTCGACCGCTTGGGGGACACCCCCTTCGTCCACCTCGTGACGAGCCCGCTGGACCGCTGCCAGCAGACGGCTGCCCCGCTCGCGCGGGCCCACGAGCTGACAGCGGAGGTGGACCCCGAGATCGGGGAGTGCCACTACGGCGCGTGGACCGGACGGCCGCTGAAGGAGCTCACCTCCGAGCCGCTCTGGCGCACCGTGCAGGACCGGCCCTCCGCGGCTGCCTTCCCGTCCTCGGCGGAGCACAAGGGTGAGTCGATCGCCGAGATGGCCGAGCGGGCCACCGCGGCGGCGAAGCGCATCGATGCCCGGGTGAGCGAGGAGCACGGCGAGCAGGCGGTCTGGGCGATGGTCAGCCACGGCGACGTCATCAAGTCCGTGCTCGCGCACGCCGCCGCCACGCCGCTGGACGACTTCCAGCGCTGGCACGTCGACCCGGCCTCGGTCTCGATCATCCACTTCACGCGGACACGCCCGATGGTGCTGCGCAGCAACGACACCGGCGTGTCCACGCTGCACCCGCCGAAGGCGGCGGACGACACGGAGACATCCGGCGACGCAGCCGTCGGGGGCGGCGCGGGGCTAGGGTCGGACACATGACCCTCGTCGACTTCGACCCGCCGGAGCGCTTCATCGTGGGCACGGTGGGCTCCCCCGGAGAGCGGACCTTCTTCGTGCAGGCCAGCGACGGTGACCGCCGGGTGCAGGTCTCCC
>CAYLUX010000294.1:0-1573 GCA_964386935.1 uncultured Janibacter sp. | reverse complement strand
CATCGAGTTCAGCCCGCCCGGAGCGCACGTCACGAGCTGACATGTGCACAGTCGAGACGTGCCCACCGAAACGCCCGACATGCCGCGGCACTTCAGCATGTGGAGACACGGCTCTGCGTTGAAGAGGGCGACCTTGCGAGAGCGACCGGCGCGATCATGCGCGGAGATGCACAACTAGGCCACGGTCGAGTGGCGCGACGTCTGTGAGTCGGTGGAACACAACACGGATGGGCAATCCGGGTCGATCACCGAGACAAGCGCCGAGCTTGGACTTCTAGATTGCACACGTCTGGGATCCAGGCCGGATCTGTGCAATCTAGGCAGCGTGTCATGTGCAATGTTCGCTGCATCTCGACATCTAGAGGCCCCCATCCCCATTGCGGACGGACCTGCGGCAGGATGACGCGGTCCGCAGGCCCGCGAGGCCTTCTTTGAACGATGGCGCCCTGTGGGCCGAACTATGCAAAGTAGGCAGCGTGTCGTGTGCAGTCTGGACTTGATCTCGACATCCAATCTCCTCCGAGAGTCGGCCGAGGCGCGCGCCTTGACCGTGCCCTCGGTGAACAACAGCAACCTCATTGAGGGTGAGGAATGTCGAGCGGACACTCAGCGACACATCTGAGGACCGATCAGGCCGGAGCCGCCGACATGTCGGCGCACAGCACGCCCCGGTTGCCCTCCGGGTCGGCGAGGACCGTGAGGCCGGGCGCTTGGCTGTCGTCGACAACCTCGCCGCCGGCCGCGACGGCCGCGGCGACCCTCCCTTCGACCTGCTCGGGGGCCACGTAGACCTCGAGGTGGAATCGCTGACCGGCCCCACCATCCCGGTCCACCTCCCCGAACCACAGGTTGGGGACGCGCACGTCGGCGTCGCGGATCTCGTCGCCCGGCGTCCCGCGCCCCTGCGACTGCGTGTCGCCGGTGAGCAGCGCGGCCCACACGGGCGCGACCGTCGCGGAGTCCGTGACGTCGAGCCCGAGCTCGACCTCGCTCACGCCAGCCGGGTCCGCGGTCAGCCCGAGCTCGGCGGAGATCTGCGTGAGCCGGCGCGCGAGGTCGACGTCGCGCTGCGTCACCCACTCGATCCCGTGCAGCTCCGACCCGTCCTCGTCATCGCGGTAGACCGCGTCCTGGCTGACGACCTCGAGGTCGACGACACCCTCCCCGATCCGCACGCGCGGATGATGACCGAGGTCGTCGCCCCATGCGCCGACGGCTGTGACGAACCGCGCCGCCTCCCCGAAGCCTTCGACCCGATACCTCGCGTGCAGCCCCTGGGCGAGCTTGCGCCAGTCGGTGAGCCCCTCGGCAGCGATCTGATCTCCCCTGATCATGTCCATGGCGTCCACGCTAGCGGCGAAGGGGGTGCCGTTGCGGTCCGCGGACCGCCCCGACGTGGTCAGCCGAAGACGACCTCGGCGAGCACGACGAGCAGCCTCTGCGTCAGCTCGGCGCCTTTGAGGGTGTCGGTCACCTACCTCAGTGACCTCTTCCGCTGCGTCCCGGGCGCCTTGACCTCGACTCGGGCGTCTGGGGCGGGGTCGAGGCGCCGGGCCGGGGCATCTGGGCAGCG
>CAYLUX010000293.1:0-1574 GCA_964386935.1 uncultured Janibacter sp. | reverse complement strand
GAGAGGTAGAGGTCGGTGCCCAGTGGCGCCGCAGCGGCCAGCAGGCCGAGCGTGACGAGCACGAGCGGCCCGGGGGCGGAGACGTGCCCGGGCCAGGCGGGGTGGGACATGCTCCCCCTTCGGACGACGGGAAAACTCAGGTACAGGAGCATATGCGTGTGGGTAGCGTCCCCCTCGTGGCCGCCCACGACTCGATCATCACGCTCGCCGACCCGGCCCGGCTCAACCTCGAGCGGGTGCACACCGGGGGCCCCTGGTCAGCAGCGCCCGTGGGACGAAGAGGCCGCGGCCGCAGTAGACACCCTCACCAGGTGTGGAACCGCTTGAGCGGAGGAACTCGCCACCCTCCGGCCGCGTAGGCCGTTCGGTTCGTGACGGTCGTCTTCTTCGACGAGGTCGGTGCCCAGGTGCCGGAGCGCCAGACATAGCGCTTCGTGGTGAGGCGGTGTGTCTTGGCGTTGCGCCGCACGGCAGAGCGAGTGGTCATCCGCACCTTCCCCTGCGTGCCGACCGTGCGTGTCGTCCCGATGTTGGAGGAGTAGGAGGAGTCGATGGCCCAACGGTTCCGCTTCCCGGGTGCCTTGAGGGTGACGAGCTTGCCCCGTCGGAGAGTGATGACCCGGTACTCCGTGTAGTGGGCCCCCATGTCCGTCCCCACCACCAGCTCCTTGCCGGCGACGCCGTCGACGGGCGCTGCTCCATGCCACGTCGAGCCGTACCACCAAGCCGTCTGGGAGGTGGACATGGTCCGGCCCGTGGCCGTGCGCACCCGGACTCTCACCGTGCTGCCGGTCGGGTCGGCCTGCGGCTGCACGATGCCCACCCGGTCGGCTCGGCCGTCGCCGTCGACATCGATCTTCGAGACGACCTTGCACTTCTTCACACCCGAACAGACACCTGACGCCGCGCTCGCGGTTCCTGCTGAACCGACGACTCCCGACATGGCCACTGCCGTCGCCGCGACAGCGACCACCACTCTTTTGCCCATGGAATTCCCCCGCTTGCTCGATGAAGTTGGATGAATTATGAGGTACCGGTGCCGAAAAGAGAAGCAGGGGTGTCGGTCGCGGGCCGTAGCCTGATGGCCATCACACCACCATCGCCACTTCCTGGGAGAAGAACCGCATCGATGAAGTTCGGAATGAGGAAGCCCTCGATCAAGCGCTCGTTGAAGGCGCGGACCACGGGTCGGGCAAAGCGCTCCGTCAAGCGGGCCGTATCGCCCGGGTACGGTCGTCGAGGGACGGGCGTGGTGAAAAGTCCGAAACGCGCAGCACGCAATGCCGCCTACAAGCGCACGACCTTCAGCTTTTGGGACCTATTCAAGTAGGCGGCGCGACCATGGGGTCGACCCATTGCCGGCCCGGCCGGGCCTGCCAAGGCTTAGGTTCGGTCATGGATGTCGTGGCCGTCCGGGAGGGTTGATGGGACAGGGCTGTTCGGCTGTGGCGCGTCCCACCCCGAGCGCCGCACCACCAGGCCACCGCCGTTCGGTCCTGATCACGCTCGCGGCACTGCTGGCCGCGGGGTGGGCCACGAACCACTTCGCCGCGCTCCTGCCGGTCCTCACCGAC
>CAYLUX010000292.1:0-1578 GCA_964386935.1 uncultured Janibacter sp. | reverse complement strand
CAAGTGGCTGGAGAACGCGCGCGACTGGTCGATCACCCGCAACCGCTTCTGGGGCAGCCCCGTCCCGGTGTGGAAGTCCGACGACCCGGCCCACCCGCGCATCGACGTCTACGGCTCCTTCGAGGAGATCGAGCGTGACTTCGGTCGGCTGCCTCGCAATCCGGAGAACCCGGACGTGCCCGACCTGCACCGTCCGTTCGTCGACGAGCTCACCCGGCCCAACCCGGACGACCCGAGCGGCAAGAGCACGATGCGCCGCGTCGACGACGTCCTCGACGTGTGGTTCGACTCCGGCTCGATGAGCTATGCCCAGGTGCACTACCCCTTCGAGAACGCCGACTGGTTCGAGCACCACTTCCCAGGCGACTTCATCGTCGAGTACATCGGGCAGACCCGCGGCTGGTTCTACACGCTGCACATCCTGGCCACCGCTCTCTTCGACCGGCCGGCCTTCTCCTCGTGCGTGAGCCACGGCATCGTCCTGGGCAACGACGGGCAGAAGATGTCCAAGTCGCTGCGCAACTACCCGGACGTCTCCGAGGTCTTCGACCGCGACGGCGCCGACGCGATGCGCTGGTTCCTCATGTCCAGCCCGATTCTGCGCGGTGGCAACCTCGTCGTCACCGAGCAGGGCATCCGCGAGGGCGTGCGCCAGGTGCTCATCCCGCTGTGGAACAGCTGGTCCTTCTTCGCGCTGTACGCCAATGCGCTGGGCTCCGCCGACGGTGTCGGCTACGAGGCGAAGTGGTCGACCGAGTCATCGGACCCGCTCGACCGGTACCTGCTGGCCAAGCTGCACGACTTCGTGCAGGACATCACCGAGCGGATGGACGCCTACGACATCGCCGGCGCCTGCGACAGCACCCGCGGCTTCACCGACGTGCTCACCAACTGGTACATCCGCCGCAGCCGGGAGCGCTTCTGGGCGACCGGTGAGGACCGGGCGGACGCCGAGCGGGCCTGCGACACCCTCTACACCGCGCTCGAGGTGCTCTGCCGGGTCGCCGCCCCCCTTCTGCCGCTCACCACCGAGGAGGTCTGGCGTGGCCTCACCGGCGGGCGCTCGGTCCACCTCGCCGACTGGCCGGTCCCCGAGGACCTGCCCGCCGACCCGGACCTCGTCCTCGGCATGGACGTCGCCCGGGAGGTCTGCTCCGGGGCCAGCGCCCTGCGCAAGGCGAACAAGCTGCGGGGTCGGCTGCCGCTGCGCGACCTCACGGTCGTCGTGCCGGACGCGGCGAAGCTCGCCGACTTCGGCGCGATCATCGCCGACGAGGTCAACGTGCGTCAGGTGAGTCTGCTGGACATCAGCGACCCCGCCGCCGAGAAGTTCGGCGTGAGCCAGCAGCTCGTCGTCAACGCCCGCGCGGCCGGGCCGCGCCTGGGCAAGGACGTGCAGGCCGCGATCAAGGGCAGCAAGAGCGGCGACTGGAGCGTCGGCGAGGACGGCGCCGTCACCTCCGGTGGCATCGCGCTGCTCGAGGGCGAGTACACCCTCGAGACCGTCGCCCACGACGACGAAGGGAGCAGCAGCGCCACCGCGATGCTGCCCTCCGACGTCGGCGGCTTCATCGTCCT
>CAYLUX010000291.1:0-1595 GCA_964386935.1 uncultured Janibacter sp. | reverse complement strand
GCGACAGGCCCTCGATGAAGTCGACGTCGGGCTTGTCCATCTGCCCCAGGAACTGGCGGGCGTAGGCCGACAGGGACTCGACGTAGCGACGCTGACCCTCGGCGAAGATCGTGTCGAAGGCGAGCGAGGACTTCCCGGAACCCGAGAGCCCGGTGAAGACCACGAGGGAGTCCCTCGGGATGTCGACGTGGATGTTCTTCAGGTTGTGCTCGCGGGCCCCCTGCACGAGGAGGCGGTCGTGCAGGCGGGAGCCGGCGGCCTTGGCAACAGTCACGCCCTCCACCTTAGGCGTCGCCCCCGACAGCCCTCCGCGCCGTCCGGGCAGGGTCCGCTGCTCTAGCCTGTCGGGATGAGCATCCCGATCGAGGAGTACGCAGCCGTGGGCGACACGGAGACCGTCGCCCTCATCTCGCGGAAGGGATCGGTCGACTGGCTCTGCCTGCCGCGCTTCGACTCCGCGGCCTGCTTCACCGCCCTGCTCGGCACGAAGGAGCACGGCCGCTGGCTCATCGGCCCCGTCGGGGAGGCCACGACCACCCGGTCCTACCGGGGCGACACCTTCATCCTCGAGACCGTCCACCGCACCGACACCGGGGCGGTCAAGGTGACCGATCTCATGCCGCTCGGCGATGGTCGGGCCGACCTGGTCCGGGTCGTCGAGGGCCTCGAGGGCGAGGTCGAGATGGAGAACGAGTGGATCGTGCGCCCGGGCTACGGGCGGGTCCGGCCCTGGGTCTCCCACTCCCCCGGCCACGTACGTGACCACGACGTGCTCACCGCCATCGCCGGCAACGACATGCTCGTCCTGCGCGGCTCGCGCCTCCCCCTCGCTGACGAGGGCCACCACTACGACCGGTGGATCGTCCGCGCCGGCGAGCACTACAACTTCTCCAACACCTGGTTCGCCTCGTACAAGCCGATCCCGCCGCCCCTGGACATCTCCGCGCGCATCGAGGCCACCGAGGCCCGCTCCACCGAGTGGGCTGCCCAATGCACCTACGACGGGCCGTACCGGGACGCGGTCGTGCGCTCGCTGCTCACGCTGCGGCTGCTCACCGACACCCGTCGCGGCGGCATCGTCGCCGCCGCGACCACGAGCCTTCCCGAGGACTTCGGCGGGGAGCGGAACTGGGACTACCGCTACTGCTGGCTGCGCGACGCCTCCCTCACCCTCGAGGCGCTGCTGAGGTCCGGCCACGTGTCCGCCACCAAGCTGTGGCGTGACTGGCTGGTGCGGGCCATCGCCGGTGACCCCGAGGACATGCAGATCATGTACGCCGTCGACGGTGGGCGCGACCTCCCCGAGCGCGAGCTGGACCACCTGCCCGGGTACGCCGACTCCCGCCCCGTGCGCATCGGCAACGGCGCCGTGGACCAGCGCCAGACCGACGTGCTCGGCGAGGTGATGATCGCCCTCGAGGAGGCCCGGGTGCAGGGCCTGGAGGAGTCCGGCCAGTCCTGGGCCATCCAGCGCGCGCTGGTCAACAACCTCGCCTTGCACTGGGAGGAGCCGGACCACGGCCTGTGGGAGATGCGGGGCCCGAAGCAGTACTTCACCCACTCCCGCGTCATGGTGTGGGCCGCCTTCGACCGGG
>CAYLUX010000290.1:0-1606 GCA_964386935.1 uncultured Janibacter sp. | reverse complement strand
ACAGCTCCGGCGAGCGCATCGAGATCTTCGTCGACCCGGCCACCGTCTCCGCCGGGGTGGGCGACGCGGCCTACTACGTGGCCACGGACTGACCCACCCCGACGGAGCGGGGCGCCCTCAGAGGCGCCAGCAGCTGTTCGCGGTGTTCTTCCCGGCGAAGCGCTTCTCGAAGAAGAGCATCGACTTCTCCACGTGCGGGACCATGCCGCCGACGTGCGTCGGGACCAGGCCGGGGTTGAAGGTGACCCGGGCCCCCTTCGCGCACCAGTCGCTGCCCAGCTGCTTGCCGACCTCGTAGGGGATCACGTCGTCGCCGATGGCGTGGTTGATCTCGACCGGGGCATTCGGCGTCAACCGACCGATGCGCTGCTCCTCGACGGCGGAGGCGAAGGGCTCCTCCTTCAGCAGCTCGGTGAGCTTCTTCCCGCTCTCGGTGTACTGCCCGCTGTCCTTGAAGGCGTAGTCGAAGAGGTTGTAGACGCAGGAACCCTCGATCGAGGCGGCGAGCTCCTCCCCCTTGTCGTTGAGCACCGGCTCCGGGTCGATGTGCTCGGCCTGGGCCAGTCCGAGGGTGGCGAAGAGCGCGAAGGCGTTGTAGAGACCGCCCTCGATGTTCTTGGCCACCTTGCCCAGGTCGGCCGGTGGGGCGCCGATGGCCGATCCCTTGATCGGCAGCTCGGGCGCGTAGCTCTCGGCCAGCTCCGCGGCGGCCGCGGCGCCACCCCCGCCCTGGGAGTAGCCCATGAGGCCGATCGGATTCGAGGCGTCGACGTCGTCGCCCTGCAGCTGCCGGGCGGCGCGGGCCATGTCCAGGCTCGCGTGTCCCTGGACCTCGCGGACCATGTAGGTGTGCGAGCCGGGGGTCCCGAGGCCCTGGTAGTCGGACATGGCCACGGCGTAGCCGCGAGCGACGGTCCGGGCGATGCCGATGCCCTCGTACTCCACGATCTCGGACATCTGCCGGGACGGTGCACAGGCGTCGCCCATGCCCTGGGTGCCCGCGGTGTAGGAGATCAGCGGGCGCTTCGAGGCCCCGAGGTAGTTCGTCTTCGGCACGAAGACGGTGCCGGTGACCGCGATAGGGTTGCCGTCGACGTCCGTCGAGGAGTACATGACGCGGGTGGCGGTGACGACGTTCGAGGAGAGGCCCAGCGGGTCGAGGAGGAAGTTCGCCTTCTCGGTGCGGATGATCGTGCCGGGCGTGCTCGGGATGTGCTCCGGCGGCTCGTAGAAGGCGGGGCGCTCCGGCTCCGGGGTGTCGGTCAGGGTGGCAGCGCCCGCCGTTCCGGGGATGTCGTCCGGTCCTGCGGATGCGGTGCCGGCCAGCGGGATGACCAGTGCGAGGCTGAGGGCACCGGCGAGGGCCACTCGGGTCGTCGTCGTTGACATGGTGTTCCTGTCTGTGGTGTGGCGTGGTGCGCTTGAACCTACTCGCCGGTCACAACTTCGCAACTGGAAGGAGCAGTGCTGTGCACACGCTCACGCTGGCCTCGGCCTCCCCCGCCCGTCTGGGCCTGCTCCGCGCCTGCGGGATCGAGCCCACGGTGCTCGTCAGCGACGTCGACGAGACCGCCGTCGAGGCCCGGGCGCGGGAGGCGGACCCCGC
>CAYLUX010000289.1:0-1625 GCA_964386935.1 uncultured Janibacter sp. | reverse complement strand
TGGACTTCTGGGCGAGCACCGAGCACAAGATCTTCTACAAGTACGAAGGGGACGTGCCTCCCGACCTGCGCCGCAGGATCACCCAGGCGGCCGCGACCGCGGCCCAGCTGGACGAGGAGATGGCCGAGCTCTACCGCACCGTGCACGGACGCCCCGCGGGTGCGGCCGAGGACCAGCGCCAAGTGGCCCCGCCGATCTCCGACGAGGTGCTGCGCCGCCTCACCGAGGACTGATCAATCCCGCTCCGCCTCGGCCTGCGCCCAGTCCCGCCAGGTCGGCCCACGCAGGTCGGCGTCGGGCCCGGGCAGCACGGAGCCGCCCGCCATACTCTCCGGCGCGGGCACCGCCACGACGTGCACGTCGTCGCCGCGGAGTCGGCACCACTCCCGGACCAGCTCCACGAGCTGCTCCGGCTGGGGGCCGCCGAGCCGGCGGTCACCCCCTTCGACCTCGGTGGCCATCTCCAGCAGGGTCCGCGCGACCTCCGCGGAGGCCACCGGCTGGGTGGGCATGTCCATGATCTCTGCCCGGCCGCCGTCGCGGGAGCGCTCCAGCACCTGCCCGGGGAACTCGTGGAACTGCGTCGCCCGCAGCACCCGAGCGCTCGGCGCCTGCTCCACCGTCGCGCGCTCGTGGGCGAGGGTCGCGCGGTACCAGGGGTAGTCTTGGCTCTCCTCGATGCCGACGATCGAGAGCACCACGGTGCGGGGCACTCCGGCCTCCCGCGCGGCCCCGGCCAGGGTGGTCGAGACGGTGGTGAAGAAGTCGGTCGCCGCGGCCTCGTCCATGCCGCCGGGGCGGGTGACGTCGACGATCGCCGCGACGCCCTCGAGCCTGTCGCCGATGCTGGTCGGGTCGGTGAGATCGACTCCCGCGGAACGGTTCAGCGCAACCACCTCGTGGCCCGCCGCCTCCGCGAGCGCGGCAACCTGCGATCCGATGAGGCCGCTCGCCCCCGCGATCGCCAGCCTGCGTCCCACCGATCCGTCCATGCCATGACGGTACGCCCGGCTCCGGAGTGGCAGGCTGGCCCTCATGGCAAAGGAGCATTTCGACGAGAAGGCCGCGACGTGGGACGAGGACGGCGACAAGCGGCGCCAGTCCGGCGAGATCGCGAGCGGCATCACCGCCGCGGTCAAGCCGGTCGGCGGTGACCGGCTGCTGGAGTACGGGGCCGGGACCGGGCTGGTCACCCAGGCACTGCTGGAGGCGACGCCCGGGCTCCTCGTGACGCTCGCGGACAACTCCAAGGGGATGCGTGAGGCCATCGACGGGAAGGTCGAGGCCGGCACCCTGCCACCGGACACCCGCGTGTGGGGCCTGGACCTGGAGAGCGAGCCGGTGCCGGAGGACCGCTTCGAGCTGATCGTCACCTCGATGGTCATGCACCACGTCAAGGAGCTCGAGACCGTGCTGCGCGGCTTCGCCACGATGCTCGAGCCGGGCGGCCACCTGTGCATCGCCGACCTGGACCACGAGGACGGCTCCTTCCACGACGACGAGAACCTCGACGTGCACCACGGCTTCCACCGCTCCGAGCTGCAGGAGGCACTGACGGCCGCCGGCCTGACCGACATCCGCATCGGGGAGGGCACGCGCATCGAGCGCGAGACCGGGACCTTCCC
>CAYLUX010000288.1:0-1629 GCA_964386935.1 uncultured Janibacter sp. | reverse complement strand
CCCATGGCCAGGAAGCGCAGCGAGATCGAGATCACCGACCCGACGTCCCTGCGCGTCCTCGCCCACCCGGCGCGCCAGCGGCTCCTCACCGAGCTCTTCTCCGGTGAGGTGCTCACCGCGACCGAAGCCGCCGAGCTCGTCGGCCTCACCCCCTCCGCGACGAGCTACCACCTGCGCGCACTCGAGAAGGCCGGCATGGTTGTGCGCGACGAGGCGACCTCGGACGCGCGCCAGCGCCCGTGGCGGGCGGCGGCAGACAGCTTCTCGATCCGCCCCGAGGCCTACCGGGGCTCGGGTGTGGACGTCTCCGAGACCAACCTCTCCGGGTGGTTCGCCGACATCCGCGCCGGCGTCGAGCGGGCCGAACGTGGCATGTCCTCAGGACACGACGACGTCGGACACATGAGCCAGGGCCGGCTGTGGCTGACGTGGGAGGAGGTGCAGGAGCTCGCCGACCGCATCTCCGAGCTCCGGGACGAGTACAAGGGACGCACCCGCTCCGACCACCCCGAAGGCGCCCGCGCCTGGGACACCTACGTCCTCATGCTCCCGGAGGAGGAGGTCGAGTAGACCTCAGCTGCGGGCCCGCTCGACGACGGCGTCGGCCAGCACGATCTCCTGCAGCCGAGCCACGGATTCCAGCACCTGGGCCAGCGACGGTTGACATCCACTCGGCCCGCGTATCGGATCTGATACCGAGCTCCAGCGCGCCCGGCACGCCCGCGCGGTGAGGGTCTGGACCCCACCACCACTCAGCTACCTGCGGGTACGACGACAGCCTCGAAGGCCGTCCGGAAGGCGAGGCCCGAGATCCCGGGCCTCGCGCCGCACCGCTGCGCCGAGCTCATCGTCGTACTCGCAGGTAACCTCGGGCGCTTGGTCAGCACACCCGACCGTCGCCGGTCCGGCCCTTCCTCCGGGACCGAGACCGACCTCAGGCCGAGAAGGTCCGCCCCGTCAGCCGCTCGTAGGCCTCGACGTACTTCGCCCTGGTCGCCTCGACAACGTCCTCCGGGAGCGAAGGGGGAGCCTCCCCCGACTCCTTGTCCCACCCGGACGCCGGGGAGGTCAGCCACTCCCGGACGAACTGCTTGTCGAAGCTCGGCTGCGGGTGCCCCGGCTCCCACTGGTCGGCGGGCCAGAAGCGCGAGGAGTCAGGGGTGAGCAGCTCGTCCGCGAGGACGATCTCGTCGCCGCGCATCCCGAACTCGACCTTCGTGTCGGCGAGGATGATCCCCCTTCGCTCGGCGATCTCGTTGCCGCGCTGCAGGATCCGCACGGTCAGGTCACGGACGCGGGAGGCGAGGTCCTCGCCTATCTCGGCCACGACCCCTTCGTAGGGGATCGGCTCGTCGTGCTCGCCGACGGGGGCCTTCGTCGAGGGGGTGAAGATCGGCTCCGGCAGCCGCGACCCGTCCACGAGCCCACCCGGCAGCTCGATGCCGCTGACGCTGCCGCTCGCCTGGTACTCCTTGAGCCCGCCACCGGTCAGGTAGCCGCGCGCCACGCACTCGACGGGCAGCATCTCGAGGCGCTCGACGAGGACCGCACGCCCGGCGACGGCCGCCGGCACGTCGGTCGAGACGACGTGGTGCGGCACGAGGTCGGCGACCTGCTCGAACCACCACA
>CAYLUX010000287.1:0-1659 GCA_964386935.1 uncultured Janibacter sp. | reverse complement strand
CATCTCGGTGTCGACGCCCATCGGGCACAGGCAGCTGACACCCACACCGTCGTCGCCGTAGGTGACAGCGAGCCACTCCGCGAAGCCCACCGCGCCGTGCTTGGTCGTGGAGTAGGTCGCCGAACCGATCTGCGTGAGCAGCCCCGCGGCGGAGGCGGTCGAGACGAAGTAGCCGCTCCCCCGCTCGACCCAGCCGGGCACGAGCGCGCGGGCGGCCCGCACGTGCGCCATGAGGTTGACGTCCAGGGCCGCGGACCACTGCTCGTCGCTCGCGTCGAGGCCGAGGCCGTCCCCGATGCCGGCATTGGCGAAGAAGAGGTCGACCGGCCCGAAGTGCTGCTCGGCGGCCGCGATCATGGCCGCGATGGTCTCCCCGCTCGAGGCGTCACCGGCGACCGCGACGGCGCCGAGCCGATCGGCGGTCGCCGTGAGCCGCGCCTCGTCGAGGTCGGAGACGACCACCCGGGCGCCGGCCCCGATCAGCGCCTCCGCGAGCGCGGCACCGATCCCACCCGCGGCGCCGGTGACGACCGCGACCCTGCCGCCCACCTGCATCCCGGTGCTCACGGCTGCAGCACCACCTTGCCGGTGACGGTGCGGCTCTCGAGGGACTTCAGGGCGGTGGCCGCCTCCTCCAACGGGTACCGGGCACCGATCACCGGACGCAGCGCGCCGCTGCGCAGGTGCGGCAGCAGCTCCTCCCACTCCCGGGTGACGTGGCCGGGCCGCTCCATGGCGTAGGCGCCCCAGCCGACCCCGACGACGGAGATGTTGTTCAGCAGCAGCCGGTTGACCTTGACCTCGGGGATGCTGCCCGCGGTGAAGCCGATGACGAGCAGTCGTCCGTGCTCGCGCAGGGTGCGCAGCGAGTCGGTGAAGCGGTCCCCGCCGACGGGGTCCACGACGATGTCGACGCTCGCCCGACCGGCCGCCTCGAGGAAGTCGTCGGCGAGGACCACCTCGTCCGCGCCCGCGGCCCGGGCGACCTCGCCCTTGGCCTCGGTCGAGACCACGCCGATCACGTGCGCGGCGTCGAAGGCCTTGGCCACCTGGATGGCCGCCGTCCCGATGCCGCCGGAGGCGCCGTGGACGAGGACCCGCTCCCCCGCGAGCAGGTGCGCCCGCTCGACGAGCGCGAAGTAGACGGTCGCGTAGTTGAAGGGGAAGGATGCCCCCTCCTCGAAGGAGACCTCCTCCGGCAGCGGGAAGGTCAGGTCGGGGCGGGCCCGGACGTGCTCGGCGAAGCCGCCGAGCAGGGGCAGCGCGGCGACCCGGTCACCGGCGGTGAATCCGCTCCCCTCCGGCGCAACCGTGACCAACCCGGCGACCTCAGCACCGGGGATGAAGGGCAGCTCGGGCTTGAGCTGGTACAGCCCACGCGTCTGCAGGAGCTCGGGGAAGGCCACGCCCGCGGCGCGGACCTCGATGCCCACGAGCCCCTCGGCCTGCGGCTCGGGGACGTCGACGACCTCGACCGCGTCGGGACCGTCGAGGGATGAGATGTGGATCGCTCGCATGGGTGCCATCCTCACCTGATTCGGGTCGTGGCAAAAGGGGGTGCCGTTGTCGGAGGTGGCCCATAGCGTTGTGACATGGCCCAGGTACTCCTCTTCCCATCCGTCCTCGGCGTCCGCAAGGGCGTCACCGACATCGCCGACG
>CAYLUX010000286.1:0-1688 GCA_964386935.1 uncultured Janibacter sp. | reverse complement strand
CACAAGGTGTGCGCAGCGAGTCAGTCTTCGCCTCCGCACCGGCGACCGATGACACCGCAGCCACGGAGGCCGCGACGGCCCCGGCCCCTGCCGAGGGGTCCACCGGCACCGCGACGGAGACCTCACGGACGTGGTGGCAGAAGCTGCGACGCAAACGCGTGCTCTACCCCGTCACGATCGGTGTGGCGGCCTTCGGGATCGGACTCGGTGCCGTGGTCATGGCCGAGTCCGTCACCGGGGCCGACATCTCCCCGGGCACGTCCCAGATCTCACGCGCGGTGTCCGGGAACACCGGATCCGCTGAAGAGACGGGAACGGACGGCGGCAGCGAGGGATCCTCGGATTCGGGATCCTCCGGCTCCGGGGCCGGTTCCCAGTCGGGCACCGACTCGAACACGGGAACCGTGAACGAGGGGTCGAACGAGGGCGGGGCCGCCTCGGCGGGCGAGGGTGAGACCGAAGGCACCACGACCGGAGCGCAGACCGATCAGGGCTCAGACGCCTCGTCGAGTGCGGGCAGCGATGCGAGCGCATCGACTTCTTCGGACGGAACGGACACCTCCGGGGCGTCGAGCACCTCGAACGGCTCCGGAAGTCAGGGCCAGGGCGGGTCCGACGCATCAGGCGGCGGTTCGAGTTCCGACGGAGGCGCCGGCGGCGGGTCGGGCTCGGGCGGCGATTCGAGCACCGGCGGCAGCAGCGGTTCGGGGGCCTCCTCGGCGCAGGGGTGAGCCGATCAACACGCTGCTCGGGAATCAATGCAGTGTGGCCTTGGTTGTAATGATTCAAGAATAGGGTTAGTTTGAAACCAATGCCGACAGCGCTCTGCCGACGTCGGTGAAGCGAATCAATCGGGCAAGTGGTGCCGCATCCTACGTGGAAGCGCGGCTGCGGTGGCACAGCGCCCGATGCCAAGTGGTTAGGAGATGTGATGACGCAACATACAGATCATGAGTACCCCGGGCACGAGAGCACCAAGCCATCGACGACCGAGTCCGGTGCGCCCAGGGAGTCCGATGCCCACTCGCTGAGCGTGGGCGCCGACGGCCCGCTGATGCTCCACGATGTGGCCCTGGTCGAGAAGCTCGCCCGGTTCGACCGCGAGCGGGTGCCCGAGCGCAGCCCGCATGCCAAGGGATCGGGTGCCTTCGGTCAGCTCGAGGTCACCGAGGACGTCTCCGCCTACACGAAGGCCGACTTCCTGCAGCCGGGCAAGAAGACCCCGATGCTCGCTCGCTTCTCCACCGTCGCCGGTGAACTCGGTTCGCCCGACTCCTGGCGCGATGTGCGCGGATTCGCGCTGAAGTTCTACACCGAAGAGGGCAACTTCGACATGGTGGGCAACAACACTCCGGTGTTCTTCGTCCGCGATCCGATGAAGTTCCCCGACTTCATCCACTCGCAGAAGCGCACCCCTGATTCGGGTCTGCGCAGCAACAACATGCAGTGGGACTTCTGGACCCTGGTGCCGGAGTCGGCCCACCAGGTGGCCTACGTGATGGGCCCGCGGGGCCTGCCCCGCAGCTGGCGGACGATGAACGGCTACTCCTCGCACACCTACCAGTGGGTCAACGAGGCCGGGGAGAAGTTCTGGGTCGTCTACCACTGGCTGTCCGAGCAGGGCGTGCACAACATGAGCAACGAGGAGGCCGACGCGCTGGCCGGCACCGAAGGTGACTACCACCGGC
>CAYLUX010000285.1:0-1688 GCA_964386935.1 uncultured Janibacter sp. | reverse complement strand
CGAACGCCTGCTGCACCGTCTTCCTGCCGACGGAGATCTTCGACTTCGACATCCGTCCGGGCGGCGACGGGCCAGTGAAGAAGGACCGTGGGCAGGTGGCCGTGACCTCCTGATCCCTCCGGAGGGAGAGCCGGCGGCCGCGACGTCCCGAAGGGGGCGTCGCGGCCCTTCGACCCGGTCCCTGAGGAGCTTGCGCAGCAAGCGTCTCGAAGGGCCGACTCCTTCAGGGCTCGATCAGGCCGTGGCCACCGGCGTAGGCGGCGCGCTCCGGCGGCTGCCATCCGGCGAGCGCGGCATCCGGCACCTTGTGGACCTCGATGCCCAGGGGGCGGCAGACGGACTCGGCGTCACCGGCGTCCGGGCCGAACATCGGCACCGAGAGGTCGCCGCCGGGGCATGTGGAGAGGGCGGCGAGCAGATCGATCTCGGCGAAGAACTCGAAGTAGTCGCCCTTCGTGGCCGGGCAGGTTTTCATGAAGTACTGGTCGTGCTCGTTCAGCCCCGTGCACTGGAAGACGTTGAGCACGTCGTGCACGTCGAACTCGGTCAGGTGGTACGGCCGCACGGCCCGCGTCAGGTTGGAGTGGCAGTGCCGGTCGAAGGGAGCGTCGTTCAGCATCTGGTTGACGTACGGATCGCATCGGGTGCCGAGGAGGTCGTGGACGCGGCCCCCTTCGCCGTCCACGCCGTAGTCGGCCAGCGAGTCACCGGTGATCGTTACCATCGGTCGCAGGAAGGGCAGGGTCGACCAGAGCCGGTCATACGTGCTCACGTGCGCGGCCTGCAGCTGGCGGGTGCGGGAGGCCCAGAAGCGCTCGCGGGGATCGTGGCGGTTCCAGAGGTTCAGGTCGGCCACCTGCGGTCCCTCGATCGTCACGATCCGGCACACGTGTCCGGCAGGTACCTCCCAGGCCCGGCCGCTGCGGATCGGGATCACGAAGGAGTCGACGAGCTCGCGCCCCTCGGTCATCGACCCGATCCGGTCGTAGAGCTCGCGGTCGACTTCGAGAGGGCCGCCGGGGGTGGACTGGTACGCGGCGTCGGTCAGGCTCATGGGCGGGTCTCCTCGTCTCGGCGGATGGGCCCAGCATGTCGCACGGGTGAGCGTCTCGAAGGGGAGGGATCGTGTGCGAGGTTGGTGGCATGGACGTCCTGCCGATGTTTCCGCTGGGGACCGCGCTGCTGCCGGCGCAGCCACTGCCGCTGCAGATCTTCGAGCCGCGGTACCTGACGATGATGGAGGCCGTGACCGAGGGAGACGGGCGCTTCGGGGTCGTGCTCATCGAGCGGGGGACCGAGGTCGGAGGCGGGGACGAGCGATTCCCGATCGGGTGCGTCGCGAGCATCGAGCAGGCCCGGCCGATGCCGGGTGGCCGGGTCGGCATCCTGGCGAGGGGGCGGGAGCGACTCGAGGTCATCCGGTGGCTGCCCGAGGACCCCTACCCGCGGGCGGAGGTGCGCTACCTACCGGACCTGACGTGGAGCGAGGAGCAGGCAGAGCGGCTCGCCGAGACCGAGCATGCCGTCCGGCGCGCGGTGAGCGTGATGAGCGAGTACCGCCCCCAGCCCTGGCCCGCGGACGTCGAGCTCACCGAGGACCCGGTCGCCAGGAGCTGGCAGCTGGCGGGGATCGCGCCGCTCGGGCCCCTCGACCAGCTGAGCCTGCTGCGCGCCTCGTCGGTCGAGGA
>CAYLUX010000284.1:0-1692 GCA_964386935.1 uncultured Janibacter sp. | reverse complement strand
TGCCTCGCGACCGCTCGTTGCCGGCACCGGTCGCTGCAGAAGCGTGGTGGTCGTCCCCGTCCCTCGTGCCACGTCAGAAGCTCGGAACACTCGGGGTTGTCGCATCGACGTTGCCTGTCGGGATCCAAGGGTGTGCACCCTTTCCGGTCGAACATGAGAAACCAAGCGTGACGCGGTGGTCTGCGGTTCTTGATCTTCCGCCGCGGCTTCCCGGGTCAACTTACACAGTAGCACCGTAAATAGTGCGATTTCTCGTGCACATTTTGCTGCTTTCGATCTGTCTATGCGCGTGTGTACGTCGACATATGCCATCGCATATGCGAGGCGATATGTCAGGACCGGTACAGGTCGAGATCGTAAAAAGTGCGCGTCCCGGTTGTCGGTGAAGGAAAGTTGTTCTAATCTGAGCCTTGGACCGTCCTCCTCGGATAAACGAGTTGAGGGCGCACCCGCGGCAACGGGTACGCCCTCGGGACGAGTCCCGATGCAGTTGTGTACAGCGAAGGACTCGTCATGTCCGATTCTATCTGTGGGGGTAATGAGGGGCACCCTCGTGCTGCCGTGTGGTCGTTCGATCTGGGTGATGGGGTGATCCCTTGGGTTGGCTCCGCGCCGCCGGATGTCAGGTCGCTGCGTAGCGTGCGCAGGATCCGCAGTCGTAGCGGTGCGGGCCATGTCCCCACGCATGCATACTCGACCACGACGGGTGGCCACCTGCGGCTGGAGTCAGGTCTCGAGCACGACCTCGTGCGCGACCTTGACCGGGATCCCAGCGTTGTGTGGCTGGTCGCGCAGCCGGCTCGGTTGCGCTTGGCAGGCTCGGACGCGGGAGGCATCGGAGCCGTGCCTGACTTACTGAGCCTTTCCGACGGTGGACAGGTCACTGTCTGGGCCGTGCGGCCGACTGGGCGGCAGGACGAGAAGTTCGCAGGTCACGTGGAGCAGATCAGGGACGGGTGTGCCCAGTTCGGGTGGACTCAACGGGTCTTTGCGGGCATGAACCCCACCCGCCGTAGCAACTTGATGTGGCTGGACGGGTATCGGCGCACGATGCCGTGGTATCGAGCCGCACGAGAGCACCTGTTCCATGCGACGGAGGGGGCGATCACTTTCGGCGATGTCTTGGATGTGGATGGAGGCGAGGGCCACGTCGTGTCTGCGGTGTGGCACGCGGTTCGGCACGGAGTGCTCGAGTGCGATCTGGACGAGCCCTTCACCCAGGACACGGAACTGCGGTTCCGCTACGAGGGTGCAGCGTGAGTGGCTCGGCGAGGGTGGACCTCGGGGTGGGGGCGCGGGTCCTGGTCTCCACTGGTCCGGCGCTGGTCGCCGCGATCGAACGGCACGGTGTGCAGCTGCGGGATGTGGACATGAGGGAATGGCACGTGCCTTGGAGCGAGCTCGCGCCTCAACCCATCGTCGACGGAGAACCTCAGGCAGGGCATTCCTCCCTGGAGCCATGGTGGAGCAGCCTCGATGAATCTGCCCGTGCCGAAGCCTTGGTGCGGATGGAAGTCGTCCTCGAGATCCTCACCGGATATCGGTATGGGCTCCGTGAGTTGGCCCAACCCGGTGAGCCATTTGTCCCCTTTGGCCCGGGCTTCGGCGTCAGCGAACGGCAGCGAGTCCAGGCCATGGGCGGCGCCTGGCGAGGCTCAGGAGCCAGCCTATAGCGACGATTCCTCACGGGCA
>CAYLUX010000283.1:0-1769 GCA_964386935.1 uncultured Janibacter sp. | reverse complement strand
CCCTGCCGGCCTGCTGAGTGAAGCCCTCTCCGAGGCCAGTCCTGATCTGATGCGCAGCCTGCTGCAGACGATGATCAACGCGTTGCTGTCCGCCGACGCCGACGCCGTTGTCGGCGCCGAGTACGGCCGCCCCAGCGCCTCACGCACCGCGCAGCGCAACGGGTACCGCCACCGCGACCTCGATACCCGCGTGGGCACGGTGGACGTCGCTGTCCCGAAGCTGCGCAGTGGGACCTACTTCCCGGAGTGGCTGCTCGAGCGGCGCAAACGCGCGGAGTCGGCGCTGATCACCGTCGTCGCGGACTGCTACCTCGCCGGCGTCAGCACGCGCCGCATGGACAAACTGGTGAAGACCTTGGGGATCGACTCGTTGTCGAAGTCGCAGGTCAGCCGGATGGCTGCTGACCTCGACCAGCTCGTCGAAGACTTCCGCCACCGCCCCCTGAACGAAGCGGGCCCGTTCACGTTCGTATCCGCCGACGCGCTGACGATGAAGGTGACATCTGGGTGGTACCGAATCCGCGTCTGCGCCTACTCTCAATCAATGACAAGCGACCGCAAGACGGTGCCTGAGTTGACTTGGCCACGACAAGCGGGTCCGCTGACCCTGCACCTGCCCACCGCAGCGAGTGTCGGGCAGGCGCTCACGTGGCGAAAGAGTCCGGAAGTGACTCGGTGGCTGCTGCTGACGACCGTCGACCCCGATGCCTACATGCGCGACTGGCTGATGGAGGACGACGATGACTTCGCGGTTGCTGCCTTCGTCGGTGACGAGCTCGTCGGGACCGGGTCGCTCGGGGTCGAGGACGCGATGGGGCAGGTGCATGCCGGCGAGTCGATCTGGCGGCGCGCCCAGGGCACCCTCGGTTACACGATCGATCCTGCGCACGCCGGCCACGGCTACGGGACGCACCTCGCGCGAGCGCTGCTGTCGATTGCCTTCGATGACCTCGGTCTGCACCGGGTGACCGCCGGTTGCTTCGCCGACAACATTCCGTCGTGGCGGGTCATGGAGCGGATCGGCATGCGAAGGGAGCAGCACGGCATCAAGGACTCGTGGCACGCCGAGCTCGGCTGGGTCGACGGCTACACCTACGGCATCCTGCGGGAGGAGTGGCCGACCCGCGAGAAGTAAACAGGAGGGTCGCGAGGCAGGAGGGACGTGCGGACTGTGCCTCGTCCTACGACTTGCGCCGGTCCTCGGTCGGCGAGGCGTCCCCGTCGTACATCCCCGGCGGCGGCCACGGGCCGACGAAGTTGTCGCGGGACCCGTCGACCGACAGCACGGTCCCGGTGATGTAGTCACCTGCGGGGGAGGCGAGGTAGGCGACCATCCACGCGAACTCCTCCGGGCGTCCGAGCCGCCCGAGCGGCGCCAGCTTGGCGGCGGTTCGGGTGACGACCTCGGGGTACTTGGAGAAGAGGACCTCGGTGCCGAAGTGCCCCGCCGCGATCGCCGTGACGTTGATGCCGAAGCGGGCCCACTCCACGGAGAGCCCACGGGTCATGTTCTCCACAGCCGCGCGAGCCGCGCCAGTGTGGAACATCCCCGGG
The DNA here is from genome assembly GCA_964386935.1 of uncultured Janibacter sp. Classification (GTDB taxonomy): domain Bacteria; phylum Actinomycetota; class Actinomycetes; order Actinomycetales; family Dermatophilaceae; genus Janibacter. Next base: position 215 of record CAYLUX010000283.1, on the reverse strand, counting down.
AAGCCCTGGTGCGGCGTGAGCGTCACGTTGATGATCTTCCCGCCCTCGGCGGGGATCATCGCCTTCGTGGCGACGGCCCGGGTCATGTTCCACGTGCCGGAGGTGTTGAGCTCCATGACGGTGCGGAAGCCCTTGCTCGTCACCTCCTCGGCCGGCGCCATGAACTGGCCGCCGGCGTTGTTCAGCAGCACGTCGATCCGACCGTGGCGCTCGAT
>CAYLUX010000282.1:0-1788 GCA_964386935.1 uncultured Janibacter sp. | reverse complement strand
CCAGCGCCTGCGGCCCGAAGAGCTGGGTCATCGGGATCGCGATGCCGCCGAGCTTGTAGGTCGCCAGGTGCGCGATGCCGCAGGCGAGCCCCTGGGGGAGCATCACCGCGACCCGGTCGCCGCGCTCGATGCCCATCTCCCGCATCCCCGCGGCGAGCCGGTCGGAGCGCTCGGTCAGGTCGCCGAAGGTGTACCGGCGTACCTCGCCGTCGACGACCTCGATGAGCGCCAGCGCCGCCTGGTCCTGCTCGCTCGAGCAGGCGGTCCCGATGTTCAGCCGCTCCGGGATGGGCCAGCGGAAGCCGTCCCGCAGACTCTCGTACGTCGCTCCCGCGACCTTTTCGATCATCGTGGGATGCTCCCTTCGCTCAGGCGGACTGCGAGACAGGCGTGGACGCGGTCACGGGACCGCCCTCGATGACGCTGGCGAGCTCGGCCTCCGGCCCCTCGCTGCGGCCGCGGGTCGCCAACGAGACCGCGATGTAGACGATGAGGGTGACGGCGAAGGTGAAGGCCCCCACTACCACCCCCTCCGGCAGCGGCGCCCAGCCGTACTTGGCGCCGACCTCGAGCACGAAGTTCAGCACGATGCCGATCAGTGCGCTGGAGATCGCGGCCTCCTTCGTGCCGCCCTGCCACATCATCCCGAGCACGAGTGCCGGGAAGAGGCTGGCCGCGAAGGTGCCCCAGCCGAAGGTCCCGAGCAGGGCGACGACGCTGCCGATGTAGAGCGCGAATCCGGTCGAGAGCACGAGCAGCACGGCGACCGCGATGCGGCTCCAGAGCAGCTCCCGCCTAACGGTGACGTTGAAGGCGCGCGGGATGTCGCGCACCGCGCTCGCCGCGCCCAGGGTGAGGAAGCTGGAGCCGGTGGACATGATCGCCGCGAGCAGTCCCGCGATCACCAGGCCGGCGACGACCGGGGGAGTGAAGTCGGTCAGGTACCGCGTGAAGGACTCGTCGGGCGAGGCCATCTTCGGGAAGTCGCCGCGAATCGTGAGCACGGAGACCGCGGAGCCGATGCCGAGCACCATGAGCGTCGTGATCGCGTAGCCGGTGCCGCTGATGAGCGGACCCCAGCGCAGGCTGGAGCGCTCCTTGAGCATGAGGAACTTCGTCAGGCCGTGCGGCTGGGCGGAGCCACCGAGGCTGAAGAGGAAGATCCAGCACGGGATGGTCACCCACGGGGAGAGCCCGAAGGGGGTCGCGAGGTCCGGCGCCTCGGCCTGCAGCGTACGGGTCATCGAGGTGATGCCGCCGCCGCTCTGGAGGGCGTAGTAGAAGGCGATGAAGGAGACGACGAGCATGAGCACGCCCTGGAAGAGGTCGGTGTAGACACCGGCGAGGATCCCGCCGCCGACGACGTAGAGACCGAGGACGGCCATGCCGATGATCGCCCCGGTCGTCGCGCTGACGTCGAAGATCGCCGCGACGACGATGCCCATCGCGAGCACCTGCGTGCCGAGGTAGCCGAGGACGCCCAGGGCCACGGTCAGGCCCATGACGCCACGGGCGACCGGGCTCTGGTAGCGCAGCTCGGCGACGTCGCCGACGGTGTACATCTCGCCCATGTCGCCGACGCCCATCATCCGCTTGCCGAGCATGAGCCAGGTGAGGGCGAAGCCGAGGGGCGTGGCGATCATGACCCCGGAGACGAAGCCGTACCCGCCGGCGGTGACCGTCGAGGTGCCGCCGACGACGCCGAATCCGCTCTGGATGGAGGAGAAGACGGCGATCGCCATGACGAGCACGCCGAGGCTGCGCCCGGCGATGTAGAAGTCGCCGCTG
>CAYLUX010000281.1:0-1811 GCA_964386935.1 uncultured Janibacter sp. | reverse complement strand
ACAGCTCCGGCGAGCGCATCGAGATCTTCGTCGACCCGGCCACCGTCTCCGCCGGCGTGGGCGACGCCGCCTACTACGTGGCCACGGACTAGCTACCGGGGACACCCACCCGGTGGCCAGGAACGCGCTGCCGGAAGCGGGGACTGACAGACATGTGTCGGCGGGCCTGCCGGCCGCCTCAGCAAGAGAAACCGCCCCTTCGCAAGAGTTCGAAACCCTTGCTCAGGGACCGATTCTCGGGTCACCCGGGAATCGAGTGGCGTGTGGGGCCCCGCCCGACCACCCGTCAGCCAGGTGGTCGGGCGGCGCGCCCTACCCTCAGAGGCGCCAGCAGCTGTTCGCGGTGTTCTTCCCCGCGAAGCGCTTCTCGAAGAAGTACATCGACTTCTCCACGTGCGGGACGAAGCCGCCGATGTGCGTCGGGGTCAGGCCGGGGTTGAGGGTGACCCGGGCCCCCTTCGCGCACCAGTCGCTGCCCAGCTGCTTGCCGACCTGGTAGGGGATCACGTCGTCACCGACGGAGTGGTTGATCTCGACCGGGGCGTTCGGGGTGAGCTTGCCGATGCGCTGCTCCTCGACGGCGGAGGCGAAGGGCTCCTCCTTCAGCAGCTCCGTGAGCTTCTTCCCGCTCTCGGTGTACTGCCCGCTGTCCTTGAAGGCGTAGTCGAAGAGGTTGTAGACGCAGGAACCCTCGATCGAGGCGGCGAGCTCCTCCCCCTTGTCGTTGAGCACCGGCTCCGGGTCGATGTGCTCGGCCTGGGCCAGTCCGAGGGTGGCGAAGAGCGCGAAGGCGTTGTAGAGACCGCCCTCGATGTTCTTGGCCACCTTGCCCAGGTCGGCCGGTGGGGCGCCGATGGCCGATCCCTTGATCGGCAGCTCGGGCGCGTAGCTCTCGGCCAGCTCCGCGGCGGCCGCGGCGCCACCCCCGCCCTGGGAGTAGCCCATGAGGCCGATCGGATTCGAGGCGTCGACGTCGTCGCCCTGCAGCTGCCGGGCGGCGCGGGCCATGTCCAGGCTCGCGTGCCCCTGGGCCTCCCGGACCATGTACGTGTGGCTGCCGGGGGTCCCCAGGCCCTGGTAGTCGGACATGGCCACGGCGTACCCACGGCCGACCGTCCGCGCGATACCGAGGCCCTCGTACTCCACGAGCTCGGACATCTGTCGCGAGGGCGCGCAGGCGTCCCCCATGCCCTGGGTACCGGCGGTGTAGGAGATCAGCGGACGCTTCGAGGCCCCGATGTACTTCGTCTTCGGCACGAAGACGGTGCCGGTGACCGCGATCGGGTTCCCGTCGACGTCCGTCGAGGAGTACATGACCCGGGTGGCGGTGACGACGTCCGAGGAGAGGTCCAGCGGGTCGAGCAGGAAGTTCGCGCGCTCGGTGCGGATGATCGTCCCCGGCGTGCTCGGGATCTGCTCCGGCGGCTCGTAGAAGTCCGGGCGCGGCGGCTCCGGGGTGTCGGTGAGAGTGGCGGCCCCTGCCGTTCCGGGGATGTCGTCCGGGCCGGCGGAGGCGCTGCCCGCCAGGGGGATGACCAGTGCAAGGCTGAGGGCACCGGCGAGAGCCACTCGCTTCGTCGTCGCTGACATGGTGTTCCTATCTGTGGTGTGGCGTGGGCTGCGCCTTGAACCTACTCGCCGGTCACAACTTCGCAACCGGAAGGAGCTGTGCGCGTGCACACACTCACGTTGGCCTCGGCCTCCCCCGCCCGTCTGGGACTGCTCCGCGCCTGTGGCATCGAGCCCACGGTGCTCTTCAGCGACGTCGACGAGACCGCCGTCGAGGCCCGGGCGCGGGAGGCGGACCCCGC
>CAYLUX010000280.1:0-1830 GCA_964386935.1 uncultured Janibacter sp. | reverse complement strand
GGCACGCCGTCGGGCGCTCGTGACCGCCGTGGCCACCGAGGACGAGCAGCCCTCGGTCTACCTGGACCTCGTCGACCCGCTGCCGGAGGAGGTGTTGCGGCGCGAGCCCACGAGCGTGCCGGCGCCGCTCGACCTCACCGGGCTCGTGGCGACGCTGCGCCAGCGGCTGGTCTCCCCGGAGCCGGCCGTCGTCGCCCACGCGGTCGCGCGGCTGGCCGAGCTCGCCGCTGCAGGCGTGCCCGGCGCGGACCCCGCCTCCTGGTGGGCGCTGCGCGACCGGAGCGATGACCGCCCGCTGCGCGAGGCCGGCGTGCGCGTCTCGGTGAGCCCGTCGAAGGTCCAGTCCTTCGGCGACTGCGCGCTGCGCTGGCTGCTCACCTCCTCCGGCGGCGAAGGGGTGCGCTCCACGTCGATGGAGGTCGGCACCCTCGTCCACGAGATCGCCCACGACCTCGGCGACGCCGGCGAGGAGGCCTTCCTCGCCGAGCTGGACCGCCGCTGGGTCGAGCTCGGCATGCCCCCGGGCTGGGTCACCGACCAGAAGCTGACCCGGGCCCGCCAGATGGTGCACTGGCTGGCCGCGTACCACGCACGAGCCGCCGCCGAGGGGTGGCAGCCCGTCGCGCGGGAGGAGGGGTTCCGGGTGCAGCTCGGGCGGGCCGTGCTGCGCGGCAGCGTCGACCGGCTCGAGGCGGACGCCGACGGCCGGCTGCGCGTCATCGACTACAAGACCGGTGGCTCCGCTCCCACCGCCAAGGACCTCGAGGTCCACCCGCAGCTCGGCGCCTACCAGGTCGCGGTCGAGGAGGGGGGCTTCGCGGGCCGGGGCACCGACTCGGCCGGGGCCGCCCTCGTCCAGCTCGGGCGGGCGCACACCTCAGGCAAGGCCGTGCAGGAGCAGCGCCCGCTCACGGAGGCGGAGGACCCGCGCTGGGTCCACGAGCTCATCGAGGAGACCGCGGAGGGGATGGCCGCGGCCACCTTCGCCGCCCAGCCGGAGGACAACCGGTGCCGGATCTGCCCGGTGCGCTCCTCCTGCCCCGTCCACGAGGAAGGAGGTCGTCTGCGGTGACGACTCCCCGGATCAGTGCCGTCGACCTCGCCCGGGCCCTCGGGCAGGAGCACCCGCCGACGCCCGAGCAGCAGGCGATCATCGAGGCCCCGCTCGAGCCGCTGCTCGTCGTCGCGGGAGCCGGCTCCGGCAAGACCGAGACGATGACCGCGCGGGTGGTCTGGCTCGTGGCCAACGACCTCGTCGCGCCCGAGCAGGTGCTCGGCCTGACCTTCACCCGGAAGGCGGCGGGGGAGCTGGCCGAGCGGGTCGGCCGGCGCCTCGCCACCCTCGAGTCCAGCGGCGTGTGGACACCTCCGGAGGCCGGCGCCGACGCCCTCGGCGGTGCCCCGACGATCTCGACGTACCACGCCTACGCGGGCCGGCTGGTCCGTGAGGACGCCCTGCGGCTGGGCTACGAGAAGGACTCCCGCATGCTCTCGGAGGCCGCCACCTGGCAGCTGGCCCACGAGGTCGTCATGGCTTGGGACGGGCCGATGGAGGAGATCGACAAGGTCGAGGCGACGGTGACCAATGCGGTCGTCGCGCTCTCCGGCGAGCTCGCCGAGCACGTGCGCACCCCTGCCGACGTCGAGGCCTTCGCCGCCGAGGTGCTCGGGCACCTGGCACGGGTGGAGTCCTCGGGCAAGGCCTTCACGAAGGCCTTCACCGAGCGGGTCATCACCCCGCTGGAGCAGCAGCGGCTTGTGCTCCCGATCGTGGAGCGCTACCAGCAGACGAAGCACGAGCGCTCGGTCATGGACTTCTCGGACCAGATG
>CAYLUX010000279.1:0-1843 GCA_964386935.1 uncultured Janibacter sp. | reverse complement strand
TGTAGAAGGAGGGCCAGCCGCAGTGGCTGGTGAACTTCGTCTCGGAGGTGAAGAGTTCGGACCCGCACGCGCGGCAGGCGTAGACACCCTCCGTGGTGGTCTCGTTGTACTCACCGGTGAAGGGCCGCTCGGTGCCGGCATTGCGCAGGACCGAGTACTCGTCGGGGGCCAGCTCCTCGCGCCACTGCTCCTCGGTCTTCTCCACCTTGTACTGGCGTCCGGTCGACTCCAACATCGATTGCTCCTTCATCGGGGGTCTCCATGGTGCAACGCCGGTGCCCCCGGACTTCATCCCGGGGGCACCGATGGGTCGCGGGAGTCTCAGGCCACCTTGCGGTGGGCCAAGTGCTCCGGGCGGGCGCTGCCGGCGGCGAAGGGGGCGCCCAGCGCGTTTGAGCGAGCGTTGAAGACGACGAAGATGTTGCTGCGCGGGTCCGGCGAGATGTTGCCGGCGGAGGCGTGCATGCAGTTGCTGTCGAAGTACAGCGCCGAGCCCGCGTCCCCGGTGATCATGTCGATCCCGTGCTCGTCGGAGAGCGCCTCGACGTCGTCCTCGTCGGGGGTCCCGAAGGGCGGCCGGTAGGAGGAGAGTGACTCCTCGTGGTAACCGTCCGGGGTCTCGCCGACGCAGCTGACGAACTGCCGGTGCGAGCCGGGGATGATCATCAGGGCACCGTTGGTCGTCAGGTTCGGGGTGAGGGCCAGCGAGACGCTGAGCGCCCGCGGCGTCGGCATCCCGTCCTCGGCGTGCCAGGTCTCGAAGTCGCTGTGCCAGTAGAAGGGACCCCCGCCGAAGCCCGGCTTGAGGTTGATCCGGCTCTGGTGCACATACACCTCGTCGCCGAGGATCTGCTCGGCGACGCCAACGATGTCGGGGCGGGCGCAGATGCGGGCGATGGCCTCGCTCAGCTCGTGGACGGCGAAGAGGGAGCGGACCTCGCCGTTGGAGGACTCGCGGATGACGCGCGGGTCCTCGCCCAGGCGGTCGGTCACGGTCTCGACCTCGGAGAGGCAGGTGGCGATGTCGTCCTCGCTGAGGACGCCCTCAGCGGTGTGGTACCCGCGCCGGTCGTAGGCGCGGATCTGCTCGCGGGTGAGCGGTCCGCTCGGGGTGGCGCCCCACACCACGGGGTGCGGGCGCGGCTCGATCTGGCTGCGGGTGGCAAGACGCGTGCGATAGACGTCGACGGGTCGAGATGCAGTTTGAGTTTCCACGATCTTCACGAAAGATCCCTTTCCCTCAATCAGCGGCTCGAATAAAAAAGCCGGATTCAGAAAACACTGTGTTGAGTTGACAAGTCGGCACCCGAAAAAGGGCGCCGCAGGTGGTCTCTCCATCATGCACATGGCTCATATCTCCCCGGCAGGGGGGGTGCGCAATAATGAATTGTCCCGCTACGCTCATCGACCGTGGCGAGCGCGCAGCAGCTTCAGATCCCCGGCCCGGACGGGCAGGAGCGAAGCGTGCGTCTGTCCAGCCCCGATCGTGTGATGTGGCCGGCCACCGACGCCGGGCCTGCGGTGACCAAGCGGGACCTTGCGGACTACGTGCTCGCCGTCGGCGGGCGGCTCCTCGATGCGCTGGGGGACCGTCCGGTGACCCTGCAGCGTTTTCGTGACGGGATCACCGGAGAAGAGTTCTACTCCAAGAACCCGCCGAAGGGCGCGCCCGAGTGGGCCCGCACCACCATGTGCACTTACCCGAGCGGACGCCGCCACCCGCAGCTCGTGATCGACGAAGTCGCCACGGCGGTGTGGTGCGTGCAGATCTCGACGACCACGTGGCACCCGTGGCCGGTCCGCTCGGGTGACAACGACGATCCGGACGAGCTGCGCATCGACC
>CAYLUX010000278.1:0-1847 GCA_964386935.1 uncultured Janibacter sp. | reverse complement strand
AGTGGATCCCGAACGACGTCGCCACGGTGGCGATGGGTCTGGCCGCCTCGATGGGCCAGTTCCTGCTCTCGGCCGGGACCCAGGGCAAGCGCTACGCGACCCCGCACGCCCGCGTCATGATGCACCAGCCCTCGGGCGGCATCGGCGGTACCGCGAGCGACATCAAGATCCAGGCCGAGCAGATGCTCTTCGTCAAGACCCAGATGGCCGAGCTCATCGCCGAGCACACCGGCCAGAGCGTGGAGCAGATCGCCAAGGACTCCGACCGTGACCGCTGGTTCGGTGCCCAGGAGGCCAAGGAGTACGGCTTCGTCGACCACGTCTTCGAGCGCTCCGCCCAGGCGGGTGGCGGGAGTGCCACCCCCGGCACCGAGTGAGCCCGACACCCGCGATCCCCTCAGGAGAACCCATGAACTTCGATCCCCAGCTCCGCACCCCCGCACCCGGCGGTGCCCCCATGCGCCCCGGGCCCTCCAGCCGGTACGTCCTGCCGCAGTTCGAGGAGCGCACCTCCTACGGCATGAAGCGGACCGACCCGTACACCAAGCTCTTCGAGGACCGCATCATCTTCCTCGGTGTGCAGGTCGACGACGCCTCCGCAGACGACGTCATCGCCCAGCTGCTCGTGCTGGAGTCGATGGAGCCCGAGCGCGACATCCTCATGTACATCAACAGCCCCGGCGGCTCCTTCACCGCGATGACGGCGATCTACGACACGATGCAGTACATCCGTCCGGACATCCAGACCTTCGTCATCGGGCAGGCGGCCTCGGCCGCGGCGGTGCTGCTGGCCGCCGGCGCCCCCGGCAAGCGCTTCGCGCTGCCGAACTCCCGGGTGCTCATCCACCAGCCCGCCCTCGCCGGCGGCGACTACGGCCAGGCCAGCGACATCGAGATCCAGGCCAACGAGGTGCTGCGCATGCGCACCTGGCTCGAGGAGACCTGGGCCAAGCACTCGAACAAGAGCGTCGAGGAGGTCCGGTCGGACATCGAGCGCGACCTGCACCTCACCGCCGAGGAGGCCAAGGAGTACGGCCTCATCGATGACGTGCTCACCCCGCGCAAGGCCGCCCTCGAGGAGTGACCCCGCACCACGCGGCAGCGCCCGCGAGTGCATGACGAAGGGCCCCGGATCTCCGGGGCCCTTCGTCGTGTCCCGGGCTGCCCGCAGCGCGACATGCCGAAGGGGGAGGCGTTGCGCTGTGAGCGGACAAGGGCGACGCGCCGCGACGGGCCGGTGTCCAATGGATGAGGACGACGCGCCCTCCCGGTACCGTCGTCGCACGGCGGCCAGATCGGTCGCGGACCGATCGGAGAGGACTGGCACGTGGCACGAGTCGGAGAGAGCGGCGACCTCCTCAAGTGCTCCTTCTGCGGCAAGTCGCAGAAGCAGGTCAAGAAGCTGATCGCGGGGCCCGGGGTCTACATCTGCGACGAGTGCATCGACCTGTGCAACGAGATCATCGAGGAGGAGCTGACCGACTCCAGCGACCTCGGCCTGGACGAGCTGCCCAAGCCCCGGGAGATCTTCGACTTCCTCGAGACCTACATCATCGGCCAGGACAAGGCGAAGAAGTCCCTTGCCGTCGCGGTCTACAACCACTACAAGCGCATCCAGGCCGATGACGGCGCGGTCGCCAAGCGCGACGAGGACCACGTCGACATCGCGAAGTCCAACATCCTGCTCATCGGCCCGACCGGCTGCGGCAAGACCTACCTCGCCCAGACCTTGGCCCGCATGCTCAACGTCCCCTTCGCGATCGCCGACGCGACCGCGCTGACCGAGGCCGGCTACGTCGGCGAGGACGTCGAGAACATCCTGCTCAAGCTGATCCAGGCCGCCGACT
>CAYLUX010000277.1:0-1873 GCA_964386935.1 uncultured Janibacter sp. | reverse complement strand
GGTGGAGTTCCGCTTCAACGTGTAGTCGGGGCCGGGGGAAGTCGTTGGCGAACCACGCTGGCGATGCGGCAGCATCATCGGGGTGACTGACTTCGTGGCCCGAGCACGGCGCTTCGTAGTTGCGCACTATCCGCAGGCGCTCGCGGCGTTCCTCGGCGGTAGCGCCGCATCTGGAGACGCAACCGACTCCTCGGACCTCGACATCCTGATCGTGCTTCCGGATGCGTGGGCAACCGTGTCGTTCGTGGAGACGGTCACGTACGAGGGTCAACTCGTGGAAGCCTTCGTGTACGGGCGGGACGCGCTGTCGCCGTGGCTGACGAAGGGGCGCGACGAAGGCCGTCCGGTACTGGACAAGCTGATCGCATGCGGAGTGCCACTCGTCCCGGGCGAAGTTGCTGACCACATGGCTGCAGGCTCGCGGGCGGTGCTTGATGCCGGTCCTGCACCCATCGATGCCGAGCAGCTGAATCGACGGCGGTACGCGTTGTCGGCACTGGTCGAGGATGTCGCGGATGCTGAGGATCGGGGCGTCCGCAACGTGGTTTCGTGGGCGGCTTGGAAGGAAGCGGCTGAACTGGCCCTGCTGTGGACTGGATGCTGGACAGGGACGGGGAAGTGGTTGCTGCGTGAGCTGCGTGTGCACGGCGACCCGTTCGACCTGGCGGCCTGGGCGGACCAAGGCGGACGCCATACCGACGCTCTTCTGAAGAGCTGCCGTGCGCTGCTCGATGAGGTGGGCGGGCCTCTGCAGTCGGGGCATGTCCGGGGCGAAAAGCCACGAGGCCTCTGAGTGACGTGGTCTCGCGATGACGACTAGCCTGTCGAGGTCTGTCAGGGGTCGTGGACTGTTCTCGTCGCAGCGCGCGGCATCACGGCGGACACGGCGATCCGTCGGGCTCGTTACTTCGGTACCTCCGAGGAGTTCTGGATGAAGCTGCAGTCGAACTACGAACTGCGTATCGAGCGGCAAGTGCCGCACAAGACGGTCGCAACGATCACGCCCCTCGAAATCGCGTGACCGGTCGACTCGTCGTGATATCCGGACTTCCCGGCGTCGGGAAGTCGAGCGCCGCGGAGAGTTTCGCCGCGCGCACGGGATCGGTGCACCTGGCCGTCGACCTGGTCGAGGAGGCGATCCTCGGCTGTGGACTGCCGCCGGGACAGGAGGTGGGCATCGCGGCCTACGAAGCGGCCCGTGCGGTCGCGGAGCTGAACCTGCGCCTTGATCGTTGGGTCGTCATCGATGCTGTGAATGACAGCGAGGAGGCGCGCCAGACCTGGCGCAGTGCCGCAACGCGGACAGGTGCGGATATCGAGTTCGTGCACCTCGTGCTTTCGGATGCGCAGGAGCATCGGCAGAGGCTCCGGAGCAGAGATCGAGGCCTCGTACATGTCGGCGAACCGACCTGGTCGGACGTAGAGCATCGTCGTGCCGACTATGCCGCGTGGTCCGATGCCGTGGTGGAGGTCGATACAGGCAGATGGACTGCCGACGAGGTTGCGGATCTTCTCGTGGCAAGACTTGGAGTGGGGTGACGTGTCGTCGCAGCATCATTCGATCGAGGTCCTCGCCCACGACGAGCTCACTGAGGTCGATCTGGGTGAGCTACGACGCCTCTTCGACAGCGAGTATCTCGAGGAGTACGGACAGTGGGATCCGCAACAGCCCTACGGCTACGCATCGCACGATGTCCACGTCATGGCGCGGATCGAAGGTCGCGTCGTCGGCCATGTGGGATGGGCGCGCCGCGAGATCGCTGTCGGTAGGGAGAACGTCGCGATCGCGGGAGTCGGCGGCGTCTTGGTCTCCGCTGACGCACGGGGGATGCGTCTCGGGGGTGAACTCATGCGGCGTGCGGAGCAGTCGATG
>CAYLUX010000276.1:0-1878 GCA_964386935.1 uncultured Janibacter sp. | reverse complement strand
CAGGCCGACAAGTACGACGTGCCGCGCATCGCCTTCGTGAACAAGATGGACAAGCTCGGTGCCGACTTCTACTTCACCGTGCAGACCATCAAGGACCGCCTCGGCGCGGAGCCGCTGGTCATGCAGCTGCCGATCGGCGCCGAGAACGACTTCGTCGGTGTCGTCGACCTGCTGAGCATGAAGGCGCTCGTGTGGCCGGGCGACGCCAAGGGTGACGTCACCCTGGGTGCGCAGTACGAGACCCGCGAGATCCCGGAGGACCTGCAGGCCAAGGCCGAGGAGTACCGCGAGCAGCTGGTCGAGCGGGTCGCCGAATCCGACGACGAGCTCATGGAGAAGTACCTCGGTGGCGAGGAGCTGAGCGTCGCGGAGCTCAAGGCCGGCATCCGCAAGCTCACGGTCAACTCCGAGCTCTACCCGGTCTTCTGCGGCTCCGCCTTCAAGAACCGCGGTGTCCAGCCGATCCTCGACGCGGTGCGCGACTTCCTGCCGAGCCCGCTCGACGTCGCCGCCATGGAGGGCCACGCGCCCGGTCACGAGGACGAGGTCGTCTACCGGAAGCCGAGCACCGAGGAGCCCTTCTCGGCCCTGGCGTTCAAGATCGCCGCGCACCCCTTCTTCGGCACGCTGACCTTCATCCGGGTCTACTCGGGCAAGCTGACCTCCGGCACCCAGGTCATGAACTCCACCCGGGGCAAGAAGGAGCGGATCGGCAAGCTCTTCCAGATGCACGCGAACAAGGAGAACCCGGTCGAGGAGGCCATGGCCGGGCACATCTACGCGGTCGTCGGTCTGAAGGACACCACCACCGGTGACACCCTCACCGACATCGACAAGCAGGTCGTCCTGGAGTCGATGAGCTTCCCCGAGCCGGTCATCCAGGTCGCCATCGAGCCCAAGACCAAGGGTGACCAGGAGAAGCTCTCCACCGCCATCCAGCGGCTGGTCCAGGAGGACCCCACCTTCCAGGTCAGCTTCGACGAGGAGACGGGCCAGACGATCATCGCCGGCATGGGCGAGCTGCACCTGGACGTCTTCGTCGACCGGATGAAGCGTGAGTTCAAGGTCGAGGCGAACATCGGCAAGCCGCAGGTCGCCTACCGCGAGACCATCCGCAAGACCGTCGAGAAGTACGACTTCACCCACAAGAAGCAGACCGGTGGTTCCGGCCAGTTCGCGAAGGTGCAGATCACCTTCGAGCCGCTCGACACCCAGGAGGGCGGCGAGCTGTACGAGTTCGAGAACAAGGTCACCGGTGGCCGCATCCCGAAGGAGTACATCCCCAGCGTCGACGCCGGCATCCAGGACGCCATGCAGTACGGCATCCTCGCCGGCTACCCGGTCGTCGGGGTCAAGGCCGTCCTCCTGGACGGCCAGTTCCACGACGTCGACTCCTCGGAGATGGCGTTCAAGATCGCCGGTTCGATGGCCTTCAAGGAGGCCGCCCGCAAGGCGAGCCCGGTCCTGATGGAGCCGATGATGGCCGTCGAGGTCCGCACCCCTGAGGAGTTCATGGGTGAGGTCATCGGTGACATCAACGCCCGTCGTGGCCAGGTCCAGGGGATGGAGGACGTCAGTGGCGCCAAGGTCGTCACCGGCCTCGTGCCCCTCTCGGAGATGTTCGGCTACGTCGGTGACCTGCGGTCCAAGACCCAGGGCCGCGCGAACTTCACCATGGAGTTCGACTCCTACGCCGAGGTGCCCAAGTCGGTCGCCGAGGAAATCATCGCGAAGACCCGTGGTGAGTGACGGGTAGCATTACCCCGTTCCACCACGCAGACTCGAGACACACACCAGCAAATCCACGCCACCCTGCCCGGGCCAAGGCGTAACCAAGAAGAAGTCCTGAGGAGGACAAGCAAGTGGCGAAGGCAAAGT
>CAYLUX010000275.1:0-1886 GCA_964386935.1 uncultured Janibacter sp. | reverse complement strand
CGGGGTTGCCTCGGCGAGGGACGCTGCACGGTTGCAGTGATCCGTGATCGACGCGGTGTCGCCCGGTGGGTGTGCCACGCGTCGACGTCCCGTCCGCGCCGCGTCCCACGTCGAGGCCACCGCTGACCGAGGCCCGCTCCCCGCGGGCACGCCCCACGAGAAGGAGCCACCATGTCCTCCGACGAGATCCGCCTCGTCTCCGAGAAGCGCAGCGCGTTCGGCAAGGGCGCGGCCCGCAAGCTGCGCCGCGCCGGCCACATCCCCGCCGTCCTCTACGGGCACGGCGAGGCCCCGTACCACCTGACGCTGCCCTTCCACGACACCTTCCAGGCGCTGAAGAACCCGAACGCCCTGCTGACCATCGCCGTCGAGGGCGAGAAGGACAAGCTGGCCCTGGCCAAGGACGTCCAGCGTGACCCGCTGAAGCCGATCATCGAGCACATCGACCTCGTGCTGGTCAAGCGTGGCGAGAAGGTCGTCGTCGAGGTCCCGGTCCACGTCGAGGGCGACGCCGCCCCGGAGACCGTGGTCACCCTCGACAGCGCGGTCCTCGAGATCGAGGCCGACGTCACCAACCTGCCGGAGGGCCTGCCCGTCTCCGTCGAGGGCGCCGAGGTCGGCACCCAGATCCTCGCCTCCGACGTCACCCTGCCGGCTGGCGCCACCCTCGCCTCCGACCCGGAGACGCTGGTCGTCAACATCACCCAGCAGATCTCCGCCGAGGAGCTCGAGGCCGAGCTCGCCGAGGCCGAGGACGAGGCCGGCATCGAGCACGACGAGTCCGAGGACGAGGCCACCGAGGGCGCCGAGCCCGCGGCCGAGGAGTCCGGGGACGAGGAGAAGTCCGAGGACTGATCCTCTCCCTCGCGTGATCGAAGGGCGGGTCCCACCAGCGGTGGGGCCCGCCCTTCGCGCTCGTTACAGTGGTCGATCGTGAGTGATGAGACCTGGCTCGTGGTGGGCCTCGGAAACCCCGGCCCCAAGTACGCCGGCAACCGGCACAACGTCGGCGCGATGGTCATCGGCGAGCTGGCCGGCCGCACCGGCACCCGGCTGCGGGCGCACAAGGCCGGCGCGAGCGCCGAGTCCGCGCGGCTGGGCCCGCCCCCCGGTCACCGGGCGGTCCTCGGGGTGCCGCACTCCTACATGAACGTCTCCGGAGGGCCGGTCAAGGCGCTGGCCTCCTTCTTCTCCGTGCCCGCGGAGCGGCTGGTCGTGGTCCACGACGAGCTGGACATCCCCTTCGGCGAGGTGCGACTGAAGCGCGGCGGTGGCGAAGGGGGACACAACGGCCTGCGGTCGATCAGCTCCTCCTTCGGCACGAAGGACTACCTCCGGGTGCGCGTCGGGGTGGGCCGCCCGCCGGGCCGCATGGACGCGGCGGCCTACGTCCTCAAGGACTTCGGCTCCACCGAGCGCAAGGAGCTGCCGTTCCTCCTCGACGACGCCGCCGACGCCGTCGAGCTACTCATCGAGAAGGGCCTCACGGACGCCCAGCAGGTCGTGCACGCTCCTCGTTGACCGAGGCCGGGTCGACCACGTGCCGGTTCTCCGTGCGGGCGTCGTCGAAGCGCATCTGCAGGGAACCGGACACCATGCCCGGGTGCCTGCTGTTGTCGTCGAAGTGGTCCATCCGACCGCGCCGCAGTGAGATCACGACCCCGAGGGCAATGACGGGAAGCAGCGCCACGGCGAGCATCAGGTAGAAGTCCATCGGGTCTCCTCTCGTCTGCCTCCCACCATGGCACAGAGCGGGAGGTTCGTGCCGCGCCGAGAGCCTCGTGCGGCAGAATGAGCGGCAGAATGTCTTCCTCCCTCACCCCGCTCCTGCGGGCGATCGCCGGCCTGCCCGGGATCGCCCAGCTGCCCGCACACACCGACTCCAC
>CAYLUX010000274.1:0-1896 GCA_964386935.1 uncultured Janibacter sp. | reverse complement strand
GCGATGAGCCGAGATCGGCGAAGCACTGACGACGTGCACCAGACTGCCCCCATGAGCTTTCCCTCTGCCCGTGAACCCGACGAGGACGATCTCGCCCTGATCACGCTCGCCACCCGCACCATCGACTCCGCCACCGATGCGGACCCGCCGGAGTCCGGCGAGGGAGTGCACACCGTGGGTGCGGCCATCATGGCCGGTGACCACCGGACCTTCGCAGGAGTGAACCTCTACCACTTCACCGGAGGCCCCTGCGCCGAGCTGGTCACGCTCGGGACCGCGCGAGCCCAGGGCGCCCGGGAGATCGTCACGATCGTCGCCGTGGGCAGCGGTGGCCGTGGAGTGCTCGCGCCGTGCGGGCGGGACCGACAGGTGCTCGCCGACTACCACCCCCACTGCCGGGTCATCGTCCCGACGAGGTACGGACCGCGGAGCGTAACCATCGGAGACCTGCTCCCGGGCAGCTATCGCGGACCCGACGCCGTAGACGAAGGGGGCACCCGGCCCGAGCTCTCCTTCGCACCCCAGTACCTGGAGTCGGTCCGGGCCGGCGCGAAGACGAGGACCACGCGACGGGACCCCGAGGCCGAGATCGGCCCGGTCGAGCTGGTCTTCGAGACCGACCCCCGCACCCGGATGGACGCCACCGTGGTCCGGGTGCGCTCGACCCGCGCCTCCGACCTCACCGTGGAGGACGCCCGCGCCGAGCAGTGCGAGACGCCCGCCGAGCTGGTCGAGCTGCTCCGGACCCACTACCCCGACCTGCGCACCGACGAGACCGTGTGGGTCCACGAGTTCGAGCTGGAGGAGAACCGATGAGCAAGGCCGTCTGGGACCTGGTCCACGCCGAGCGCCGCGCACTCGTCGCCGACCTCGCCACGCTGCCCGCGGAGCAGTGGGAGACGCCGTCGCTCGCGAAGGGGTGGTCCGTCCACGACGTCGCCGGGCACCTCGTGACCAACGCGCGGACCACCCCCTTCGGGCTGGTGGTGGCCATGGTGCGGGCGAAGGGGGACTTCGACCGGCAGACCGACGCCGGCGTCGCGGCGGGCCGCGGCGACTCCCCCGCCCAGACCCTGGAGCGGCTGCGGGCGGTCACCGACCGGCGGACCGGACCGCCGACGTGGCTGGCCGCGCTGGAGAGCCGACTCGTCGAGGAGGTCGCCCACGGGGAGGACATCCGCCGCGCGGTCGGGATCACCCGGGACTACCCGACCGAGGCGGTCACCCCCGCGATCCGCTACCAAGCCCGGACGAAGGACTCCATCGGCGGCGGGCGCTCGCTGGCCGAGCGGGTCACCCTCGTCACCGACGACGCCGACCTGCGTCTCGGGGACGGGCCCGAGCTGCGCGGCACCGCCCTCGCCCTGCTCATGGTGCTCACCGGCCGGACGCACGCGCTGGAGGACCTCCACGGCCCCGGGGCGACCCTGCTCGACCCGTGACCCGCACCCTCGCCGCCGCCTCGGCAGGCCTCGCGGCCGTCGCGGCGGCCGCGCTCTGGGGCACCACAGGGACCTCGCAGGCCCTCGGCCCGGACGGCACCGACCCCGTCTCGGTGGGCACCCTGCGCATCGTGGTCGGCGCGATCACACTGGCCCTGCTCGCGCTGGCGACTGCCCGGCGTGGCCCCGTCCCACCACCGACTGGGCCCGCACGAGTGCCCGCGCCCGTCGTCGTCCTGCTCGGCGGCGGCTGCGTCGCGACGTACCAGGCGTGCTTCTTCGAGGGGGTCGCGCGCTCCGGGGTGGCGGTCGGCACCGTCATCGCCCTCGGGACCGCCCCGCTCGCGACCGGCCTGCTGGGGCTGCTGCTCTCGGAGAGACCCACCGGACGCTGGGCGTTGGCCACCGGCGCGGCCGTCGCGGGGGTGGTGCTGCTCGTCGCCGGATCCGGCAC
>CAYLUX010000273.1:0-1900 GCA_964386935.1 uncultured Janibacter sp. | reverse complement strand
TCACCCCGCTGCACAACGCCGCCGGTGCGCCCGCGATCTCGCTGCCGCTCGGGTCCACCGCGGACGGGCGGCCGATCGGCGTGATGCTCTCGGCGCGCCGGGGGCAGGACCGGCTGCTGCTGGAGCTCGCGTACGAGCTGGAGGCGGCCGGCGGCTTCGCCCGTATCGAGGGCTGATCCCGACCGCCCCGTCACCGTCGGGGTGTCGGTGCCGTGTGCCAAGGTGGAGCGCATGGCGGAATTCGTCCCCGGCCCCACCGGCTCCGAGCAGGTCCTCTTCGCCCGTGACGGCGTGCTCGGCCGCGTCCTGCTCAACCGGCCGCGGGCGATCAACTCCCTCACCCGGGAGATGGTCGTGGCCGTGCGAGCCCAGCTGCAGGAGTGGGTCGAGGACCCGGGGATCGCCGCGGTCTCCCTCGAGGGGGCGGGGGAGAAGGGGCTGTGCGCCGGCGGTGACATCCGTGCGGTGCGTGAAGCCCACCTCGCCGGTACGAGTGGTGGGGTGGACTTCTGGGCGGACGAGTACGTCCTCGACGCGCAGATCGCCGAGTACGACAAGCCGGTCATCGCCGTCATGGACGGGATCGTCATGGGCGGCGGGCTCGGGATCTCGATGTTCGCGGCAGCCCGCTGGACGACCCCGCGCTCCAAGGTCGCGATGCCCGAGACCAAGATCGGCTTCTTCCCCGACGTGGCCGCGACCTACCGGCTTTCCCGGGCCCCGGGGGAGCTCGGCACACACCTCGCCCTCACCGGGAACGTGGTCGACGGCTGGGACGCGGTCGAGCTCGGCCTCGCCGACGCCGTGATCGACCCGGGCGAGGTCCCCGGGCTGCTCGCCGACGTCGCTGCCGGTGGGCCGGTGGAGGCGCTGCCGTCCGGGCGGATCGAGGCTCCCTTCGAGGCTCCCTTCGAGGCTCCTTCGTCGCACCTCAGGGACCGCCCTTCGTCGCACCTCGACGACCCGGACACCCGTGCCTGGATCGACGAGTGCTACACCGGCGACGACCCGGCGGCCATCCTCGAGCGGCTGCGGTCCCACCCCGCCCCGGCGGCGAAGGCGGCGGCGGAGGAGATCTCCCTTCGCTCCCCGCTGTCGGTGGCGGTGACCCTCGAGGCGCTGCGCCGGGCCCGCTCCGCGGTATCCCCGCGGGAGGTGCTCGCCACGGACACCGTGCTCAGCGGCAACCTGCTGCGGCGTCCCGACTTCGTCGAGGGCGTCCGGGCGCTCCTGGTGGACAAGGACAACCGACCCCGTTGGGAGCACCCCGACGTGGCCGCGGTACCTCGTGCGGAGGTGCTGGAGCTCTTCAACCAGTAGGTTTGTCGCAGCACCCGAAAGGAAGCAGCCGAGATGATCGAGCTGAAGGGCGTCACCAAGCAGTTCCCCGGTGGCGCGGTGGCGGTCCACGACCTGGACCTGATCGCGCCCGATCGGGCGATCACCGTCCTCGTCGGACCGTCGGGGTGCGGCAAGACGACCACCCTGCGGATGATCAACCGGATGATCGAGCCGACCTCGGGCACGGTGACCATCGACGGCGAGGACGTGCACGCGATGGAGCCGGCGCGGCTGCGGCGGGGCATCGGCTACGTCATCCAGCACGGCGGGCTCTTCCCGCACCACACCGTCGAGCGCAACGTCGCGGCGGTCCCGATGCTCCTGGGGGAGAAGTCCCGCACCGCCCTGCCGCGGGCGCGCGAGCTGCTCGAGCGCGTCGGCATCGACCCCTCCCTCGGCAAGCGCTACCCGAGCCAGCTCTCCGGCGGCCAGCAGCAGCGCGTCGGTGTCGCCCGGGCACTGGCCGCCGACCCGCCGGTGATGCTCATGGACGAGCCGTTCTCGGCGGTGGACCCCGTCGTGCGCGAGCAGCTGCAGGAGGAGTTCCTGCGGCTGCAGG
>CAYLUX010000272.1:0-1941 GCA_964386935.1 uncultured Janibacter sp. | reverse complement strand
CCGGAGTCCAGCGTGGTCTGCAGCAGGTCGAAGACCGAGGAGACGGTGCGCCCGAGCGCCTCCGGCAGGGAGCGGGTGCGCACCCAGTGGCTCGTGAAGAGCGCGGCGGTGACGTCCCCCGAGCCGTTGGCCTTCAGCGGCAGGTGCGGGGTCTGCACGATCCACGCCTCGTCCTCGTGGCAGGCGAGCATCTCGATGGTTCCCTCGGGCCGGTCCGGGCGCAGCACCGAGGTCACGAGGACGGTGCTCGGCCCGATCTCGCGGGCGCGGTCGACCGAGGCGAGGGTCTCCTCGAGGCTGTGCGGCTCGGTGCCGGTGAGGTAGCCCAGCTCGAACTGGTTGGGCGTGATCAGGTCCGCCCGCGGGGCGACCTGCTCGCGCAGCAGCACCGGGATCGACTCGTGGACGAAGCACCCGGTGGCCTCGCTGCCCATGACCGGGTCGCAGGCGTAGATCGCCTCCGGGTTGGCTTCCTTGACCTTCGCGACGGCCTCGAGGATGGTCGCGCCGATGCCCTCACCGCCCTGGTAGCCGGAGAGGACCGCGTCGATCTGCCCGAACCCGCCCCGCTCACCGATGCCGGTGACGATGTCGGCGACCTGCGCGGGATCCATGAGCGGGCCGCGCCAGGCGCCGTACCCGGTGTGGTTGGAGAAGTTGACGGTGTGCACCGGCCAGACCTCCACGCCGAGGCGCTGCATCGGGAAGACGGAGGCCGAGTTGCCGACGTGCCCGTACGCGACATGGGACTGGATGGACAGGATGGTGGTGGTCACCGGCCCATCATTCCATCCGCGGCCCGCCCCGCGGACGCCCGGGACGCGGCCCCGCGCGCGCTCGTAGGCTTAAGGCCATGACCGACAGCATCGCCCTCGTCGCCGATCTCGCCTCCCGCGCCCGGGCCGCCGGCCACCGGCTGGCGCTGCTCACCCGGGGGGAGAAGGACGCCGCCCTCCTCGCGCTCGCGGACGCGGTGGACGCGGCGAGCGAGTCCGTCCTCGCCGCCAACGAGGAGGACCTGCAGCGGGGTCGCGAAGGGGGCATGGCCCCCGCCCTGCTGGACCGGCTGACCCTGGACGCGGCCCGCGTGACCGCCGTGGCGCAGGCGTTGCGGGACCTCGCCGGGCTGCCCGACCCGGTCGGTGAGGTCGTGCGCGGCTCGACCCTGGCCAACGGCCTGCAGATCCGGCAGGTCCGGGTCCCCATGGGTGTCGTCGGGATGATCTACGAGGCCCGCCCCAATGTCACCGTCGACGCGGCCGGACTGGGCCTGAAGTCGGGCAACGCGATGATCCTGCGCGGTGGGTCCGCCGCGGCCTCGAGCAACCGTGCCCTCGTCGATGCGCTGCGCAGCGGACTGGCCGCGCAGGGCCTACCCGAGGACGCCGTGCAGCTGCTCGAGGGCGACCACGACGCCGTCAAGGCCCTCATGGGGGCCCGTGGGCAGGTCGACCTGCTCATCCCGCGCGGGGGAGCGGGGCTGATCCAGGCGGTCGTCACCGAGTCCACGGTGCCCGTCATCGAGACCGGCGTGGGCAACTGCCACGTCTACCTCGACTCCGCCGCCGACCCGGCGAAGGCCCGCGCGATCACCCTCAACGCCAAGACCCACCGGCCGAGCGTCTGCAACGCCGCCGAGTCGCTGCTCGTGCACGCCGGCGCCGCCGAGGAGCTGCTGCCCGGCCTCCTCTCCGAGCTCGCCGGGGCCGGGGTCACCCTGCACGGGGACCCGGAGAGCGTGCGCCTGGCACCGGAGGGCGTGGACGTGCAGCCGGCGACCCCGGAGGACCACGACACCGAGTACCTCGACATGGAGATGTCCGTGGCCGTCGTCCCGGACCTCGACGCCGCGATCGAGCACGTGCGCGAGCACGGCTCCGGGCACACCGAGGCCATCGTCACCGAGGACCGCGCCGCCGCCCGCCGGTGGACCGCGGAGGT
>CAYLUX010000271.1:0-1955 GCA_964386935.1 uncultured Janibacter sp. | reverse complement strand
CGGGGACCGGGAGGGACATCTACCGACCGAGCTCCTGCACCATCGGGACGACGTCCGCGATCGACTCCAGCACCCACGTCGGCCGGAACGGGTGGCGCCCGACGTCCTCGCGCGCGGTCACGCCGGTGAGCACGAGCGCCGAGCGCAGCCCCGCCTCGATGCCCGCGACGATGTCGGTGTCCATCCGGTCCCCGATCATCACCGTGGTCTCCGAGTGCGCCTCGATCGTGTTGAGCGCCGAGCGCATCATCAGCGGGTTCGGCTTGCCGACGTAGTACGGCTCCACGCCGGTCGCAGCGGTGATGAGGGCGGCCACGGACCCGGTCGCCGGCAGCGGCCCGTCGGGGGAGGGCCCGGTGGTGTCGGGGTTGGTCGCGATGAACCTCGAGCCGTTCTGCACGTGCCGGATCGCCTGGGTGATCGAGGTGAAGGAGTAGGTGCGGGTCTCGCCTAGGACCACGAAGTCCGGGTCGCGGTCGCTCAGGACGAAGCCCGCCTCGTGCAGCGCGCCGGTGAGGCCGAACTCGCCGATGACGAAGGCGGTGCCACGACCCCCTTCGCGCTCCTCCTGCTCGGCGAGGAACTGGGCCGTCGCCAGCGCCGAGGTCCAGATCCGCTCCTCGGGCACATCCAGGCCGGAGGTGAGCAGGCGGGCCCGCAGGTCCCGCCGCGAGTAGATCGAGTTGTTCGTCAGGACGAGGTAGGGACGCTCGAGACGCTCGAGCTCGGCGATGAAGTCCGAGGCGCCCGCGATGGCGTGCGCCTCCTGGACGAGCACGCCGTCCATGTCGGTGAGCCAGCTGTGGACGGGTTGGTCGCTCATGCCATCAGGCTAGTGACAAGCCGCCGCGGGCGCCCGGGTCGGATCTCCCGCGCCACCCGGCGGGCCAGGACCGAGACGTAGCCGGTCAGGCCGGGGCGGGGGACGTAGCCGACACACCGCAGTCCCGGCAGGAGCTCCCGCCCGTGCCCGTCCAGCGGCAGCTCCCGCTCGTCGAGGACGCCGAGGTGGCCGATGAGGCCCGACAGGCCGGTGGTGTACCCGGTGGCCAGGACGACGGTGTCGACGGGCAGGTGCGAGCCGTCGGCGAGCACGGCGCCGTCCTCCTCGAGCTGGGTGACGGCCGGGACGATGCGCAGCAGCCCGCTGCGGACCGCCCCGACGACCTCGGGGTCGATGACCGAGGGGCCGACGCCCTCGGTCCGCAAGCGGGTGACCGGGGCCCGCGACGGCCCGCGCAGGCCGTAGGGAGACAGGTCCCCGACCATGCGTCTGGACACCGAGGCCAGCATCCGGTCGGCCACCCGGGTGGGCAGCAGCTCCAGGAGAGGAGCGGGTCCGTCGCCGGGCCTGCCCCGGAACTCACGCAGCAGGATCATCGGGGGAGTGCGCACGGCGACATGGACGCTGGTGGCGCCGTTGCCGGCGAGCTCGTGGGCGATCTCCAGACCGCTGCTCCCGGCACCGACGACGAGCACCCGGTGGCCGGCGAAGGGGGTGGCGTTGCGGTAGTCGGCCACGTGCAGGACCTCCCCGTCGAAGGGGGACCCGACCGCCCACCCCGGGAGGCGGGGCCGGTTGAAGGCGCCCGTCGCCACGATCACGTGGTCGGCGGTGGTCGGGCCGGTCGAGGTGCGCACCACCCACCCCGAGGCCGTCCGGTCCACGCGCTGGGCCGTGCACTCGGTGCGCACCGTCAGCTGCTCGCCGGCCCGGTACTCCTCGAGGTAGCGGACGTACTGGTCCCGGGTCGGGAACTGACCGTACTCCGTCGGGAACGGGCGGCCGGCGAGGCCCACGCCTGGCCGACCCGGGCGCCGCGCTCGAGCACCGTGACCCGGGCGCCGCGGCGCTGCAGCGCGGCGGCGCAGCTGAGCCCGGACGGCCCGCTCCCGATGACGAGCACCGCCGGGCGCTCCGCGGTCCGGGTCGTGTCCGTGGGTGGGGTGTCCAT
>CAYLUX010000270.1:0-1956 GCA_964386935.1 uncultured Janibacter sp. | reverse complement strand
TCACCGCCACCCGCGTGCCCGGCCGCTCCGGCATCTGGGTCCCCGGCACCGACGGAGCGCGGGACCGCAAGCTCGGCCAGATCGGCATCCGGGTCAGCCGCGACGTCGCGATGCACGGCTTCAGCCTCAACGTCGACTGCGACCTCTCCTGGACCCAGACGATCGTCCCGTGCGGCATCCCCGACGCGGACGTCTCGACCCTCGCTCTGGAGACCGGTCGGCCGATCACCGTCACCGACGTGCTCCCGGCCGCCAGGGCCCACCTGCTCGAGGTGATGACCGAGGACCTGCCCCTGACGAAGGGTGCCCCGGCCTGACGCGAGACCCGGCCGTGACCTCCGACACCCCGGCCCCACGTGGATTAGCGGCAAATATCACGCTCCGGTAACGTGCTCATTTTCCCCGGTCTGAGCACGCACGACGGAGAGATCCCGCCCCCTGATGACGACCAGCGCAGCACCCACCGCCACCCCGAAGGCCTCCTCGAAGCAGAAGGCCGGGTCGGGAGGGCTCCGCAAGGACATCCAGGGGCTCCGGGCGGTGGCCGTCACGCTCGTGGTGATCTACCACCTCTGGCCCCACTCGCTGAGCGGCGGGTACATCGGCGTCGACGTCTTCCTCGTCATCTCCGGGTACCTGATCACCTCCCACCTGCTGAAGAAGCCCCCGCGCTCCGGCCGGGAGCTCGGCACCTTCTGGGGGCGCCGGATCCGCCGGCTCCTCCCCGCGGCCTTCACCGTCCTCGCGACGACCGCGATCGCCCTCCGGCTCGTGGCGCCGAGCACCATGTGGGCGGAGATGTCGCAGCAGATCATCGCCGCGACGCTCTACGTGCAGAACTGGGCGCTGGCCATCAGCTCGGTCAGCTATATGGACGGCTCCGGGACCAGCCCGGTCCAGCACTTCTGGTCGCTCTCGGTCGAGGAGCAGTTCTACCTCTTCTGGCCGCTGCTCGTCTTCGGCGTCGCCTGGTTCGTCGCCCGCCGCTCCGGCCGGACCGCGGAGGGGTCCGCGGACGTGGCCACCGTGCGGCTGACCCGCACGATGATCCTCCTCGTCGTCCTGCTCTCCCTCGCGGCCTCGGTCTTCTACACCGCCTCCGAGCCCGCGGCCGCCTACTTCGTCACCCCGGTGCGGATGTGGGAGCTCGCCCTCGGCGGACTCGTGGCCACCTTCGCCTCGCTCACCCCGAAGCGGGCCGACGGCCCCCTCGGGGTGGGCCTGGCCTGGGTCGGGATGGCGGGCATCCTCGCAGCGGCCTGGTGGTTCACCTCCGCAACCCCCTTCCCCGGCTACGCCGCGCTGCTGCCCGTCGGCGGCGCCGCCCTGGTCATCCTCGCCTCCTCGAACAGTGCGCTCTCGCCGACCGCCCTGCTGCGCAACCGGCCGGTGCAGTGGCTCGGTGACGTCTCCTACTCCGTCTACCTGTGGCACTGGCCGATGATCGCGCTGCTGCCCTTCGTCAGCCACGGCAGCCTGGGCCTCATCGACAAGAGCGCCATCATCGTGGCCACCCTCGTCCTCGCCGGCCTCTCCAAGGTTTACATCGAGGACCGCTTCCGCAAGCCCAAGCCGGGTACCCCCCTTCGCCGCAGCTACCAGCTCGCCGGGATCGGGATGGTCCTCGTCGTGCTGCTCGCCGCCATGCAGTGGTCCGAGGCAGAGCTGCGCAAGGAGTCGGCCAAGAAGGAGCTGGCGGCCGTCGAGAACTCGAGCACCCCCTGCCTCGGCGCCGCCACCCTCGTCAAGGACGACTGCAAGGAGGAGGACTCCGGCGGCAAGGTCGTCCCCAAGCCGGAGCTGGCCCGGCAGGACAAGGCGAAGATCGACGAGGACAAGTGCTTCGCCGGGGGGAACTACGACGAGCGCCTCAAGTGCTCCTTCGGCTCCGGGGACACCAAGATCGCCCTCGTCGGCAACTCCCACGCCCGCCACTGGCTCCCGGCGCTGCGCAAG
>CAYLUX010000269.1:0-1961 GCA_964386935.1 uncultured Janibacter sp. | reverse complement strand
GTGAGCGAGGGCTGGCCGGGTCAGCTCGAGGAAGGCACGATGGGGACATGGCACGCCTGCTCGTCGTCCACCACAGCCCGACCCGCTCGACCAAGGCGCTGCTCGATGCGGCGCTCGAGGGCGCGCGACACCCCGACATCGAGGGGGTGGAGGTGGAGGTGATCCCCGCGCTCGAGGCCACCGCCGACGACGTCCTCGCCGCCGACGGCTACCTGCTCGGGACGCCGGCGAACTTCGGCTACATGTCCGGGGCGCTCAAGCACTTCTTCGACTCGACCTTCCTCCAGGTCGGCGGCGCCCTCGACGACTCCGGGGGCGCGGGGGAGGGACAGGCCGGGCCCACCGCCAAGCGGCCCTTCGGGCTGTGGGTCCACGGTCGCTACGACGTCACCGGCGCCGTCCGCGCGGTGACCTCGATCGTCTCGGCGCTGGAGTGGAAGCAGGCGGCGGAGGTCCTCGAGGTCCTCGGCGACGTCGACGAGGACGCCACCGACCGCGCCACCGAGCTCGGCGGGACCCTCTCCGCCCTGCTCTCCTCCTGACCGCCGCGGTTCCGCGTCGCAGGAGCCTACGCCGTGGCGAAGGGCGGGCCGTGTGAGTTGCAGGAGCCTAAGCAGTTGCGAGGGGCGCGCTAAGGGGGCCCCCACCGAGAGCGGTGGGGTCCCCCTTCGCGCCCTGCCGGGGCTCAGGCGTGACGTGCGGTGTATCGGCTGTGGCGGGGGGCGTAGCGCGCGTTGGCGCGGCGCAGCGCGTAGGCCGCGACGGCCATCCAGCCCCCGACGAGGCCGACGGCGGTGCCGATGGCGACCACGGAGACGACGACGCAGCAGACCGCGATGAGGTTGCGGCGGACCGCCGCGATGGACTCGGGCGACGCGTGACGGCTGCGCAGGCTGTGCCCGACCGGGGGGACGACCCGCTCGAGGTCACTCTCCGGCACGGCCTCCGTCCCGGTCGTGACGGTGTCGACCGTCGGCGCGGCAACGGTCGCGGTCGTCGCCGGCCCGGTCGTGGCGCCGGCGGCCTGCGTCGTGGACGCGACCGGGTCCTTGCCGGGAGAGGCGGACTGCTCGACGGCGTCACGGAAGGCGAGCGTGGGGATGAGCGCGGTCTCGACCACGTCGTCATCCGTCGCGAGCATCGCCTCCAGGTCCTCGGCCGGAACGGTGCGCGCCCGGGAGACGGACGGCAGGGCGGTGGGGCCCGAGGTGGACGGCGTGGTGCTCGTGGTGCTCATGTGAACAACTATCTCTTGCGCCGAAAGCGAATTCGTGCATGTCAGTCGTTCGGACGTGTCTCCAGATCGGCGACTGTCCCGGTGGCCCGGGCGACCTCCTCCTCCAGCCGACCGACGTCGGCGGCGGTCGCCTCGAGGGCCGCGAGCGCCTCTGAGTGGGCCAGCCGCGCGGCGCCCAGGGCCCGCTCGTGCTCCCGCAGGTCCTCCCTGGCCTCGGCGAGCTCACGCTCGCGTGCCCGCTCCGCCGCCGCGTCGGCTGCCGCCATGGCCTCGGCCGCTGCGTGGGCGTCCTCAGTGTCCTCGGCGTCCTCTGACTCGTCGACCCCGTCGGCGTCATCGGTCTCCGCGACCTCCAACTCCGTCTCGTCGTCCGCCCCCTCCGGGTCGTCGTCGCTCTCCGACAACGGCGGGACGAGCCGCAGCACCGCCACCGCGTCATCGAGCTCGACCTCGCCGAACCCCGCGTAGGCCAGTGGCCGCAGCAGCCGGCCGGATGCGAGCGCCTCCCCGCTCGCCGGGTTCGCGAGGGCAGCCACCGCCGTCGAGGAGACCCCGTCGGCCGCGCCGGCGCCGAAGGACGTGCCGGTCTCCTCCCCGCAGCGGCGGGCCGCGGCGACGAGGGCCTCGATCGCCTCGTGGCGCTCCGGCCGCGCCGCGGACAGGGCGGCTCCGTCCCCCTTCGCCTGGGCGGTGCGCATCCGCTCACCCAGGTCGAGCAGGTCGG
>CAYLUX010000268.1:0-1968 GCA_964386935.1 uncultured Janibacter sp. | reverse complement strand
GGATCGTCTCGAGGGCGGCGCGGGAGGTGGAGCACTTCGGGTTGTGCAGCAGGGTCAGGTCGCTCATGCAGCCACGCTATCGGCATAGTCCACGACGACGGGCGCGTGGTCGCTGATCCGCTCGGCCGCCGATGCCGGCCGGTCGGTGCCGGCGGCACGCGCCCTTCGTGCCAGTCCGGGGGAGGCGAGGTGGTAGTCGATGCGCCACCCGGTGTCCCGGTCGAAGGCGCCGCCCATCCAGGACCACCAGGACCACGGTCCCTTCTCGTCGGGGTGGTGGGAGCGCACGACGTCGACGAGGGTCCTGGGGGAGAGGATCGAGGAGAACCACTCCCGCTCCTCGGGCAGGAAGCCCTCCGAGCGCTTGTTGCTCGTCGCGTTCGTCAGGTCCAGATCGGTGTGGGCGACGTTGAGGTCACCGAGGAGCAGGAAGTCTCGGCCGGCCCCCTTCGCCGCCTTGCGGGAGCGGTCCAGGTGCCGCGCGAAGGAGCCGAGGAAGCCCATCTTGCGGTCGTACTTCGCGCCGCCGTCGGGCTCCTCGCGCCCGCCCGGCTTCTGCAGGTGGGCGGGGAGGCCGCCCTTGGGCAGGTAGAGGTTTGCGACGGTCAGCGGTGCCCGGTCCCCGTTGCCCGGCAGGTCCACCTCGACGTACCGCCCCTCGGAGGCGAAGGGGGCCAGCCCCCGCGCCATCGGGCCGGGCGGGGTGGGGTCCGGGTGAAGGTGGTCCTCGCCGGGGGCGCGCAGCAGCGCCTCGCCGCGCCACGTGCGCACCGCGTCGGGCCGCTCACGGGTGAGGAGGGCGACGCCGTTGCGCCCGGCGAGCCGGCCCGGGTCGTAGGCCACGTGGTAGCCGGCGAAGATGCCTTCGGGCAGCTTTTCCGGGGCGCACCGGACCTCCTGCAGGCCGACGACATCCGGCGCGCGCTGGGCGAGCCAGGGTTCGAAGCCTCGCCGCTGCGCCGCCCGGATGCCGTTGACGTTGAAGCTGGCGACCCGCAGGGTCACAGCGCCTGCATGTCCTCGGGCGTCGGCTTCGCGACGACCTCGTCGTACTCGGGGTGCTTGCCGAGCCACTTCTGGACGTAGGGGCAGACCGGGACGATGGTGCGGCCCTCCTCGCGGGTGGCGCGCATCGCCTCCTCGACGACGATGCCGGCCAGGCCCTGCCCGCCGAAGTCCTCCCCGATCTCGGTGTGGGGGAAGATCCGGCGGTTCTCGCGGTCGGTGAACTGCGTGAAACCCGCCACGTTGCCGTCCACGGAGATCTCGAAGCGATCGGGGGAGGACTGGCGGCTGACCGAGGTACTCATGCCCTCCACCCTGTCACGAGGGCCTGTCAACGCCATCCGGTGGCTTCTCACTGTGAGAACGGCAACGGAACCCGGACGCGATTGCCGCTAACCTGCTCGCCAGATTCCCCGACCCCAGCCACGGAGGCCCTAGTGAGCACGAACGGACTGCATCCCAACTTCCAGCAGCATTTCGACGACATGGTGGCGATCAACCCCGGCGAGACGGAGTTCCACCAGGCGGTCTACGAGGTCATGCAGTCCCTGGCACCGATCGCCGGCCGCGTGCCGGAGTACGCGCAGTGGTCGATCCTGAAGCGGGTCTGCGAGCCGGAGCGGCAGATCATCTTCCGCGTCCCGTGGGTCACCGACGACGGTGACGTGCAGATCCAGCGGGGTTTCCGGGTGGAGTTCAACTCCGCTCTCGGCCCGTACAAGGGCGGGCTGCGCTTCCACCCGAGCGTGAACCTCTCGATCATCAAGTTCCTCGGTTTCGAGCAGATCTTCAAGAACTCGCTGACCGGCATGCCCATCGGCGGCGGCAAGGGCGGCTCGGACTTCGACCCGAAGGGCAAGTCCGACACCGAGATCATGCGTTTCTGCCAGTCCTTCATGACCGAGCTCTACCGGCACATCGGCGAGTACACCGACGTGCCGGCCGGTGACATCGGCGTCGGGG
>CAYLUX010000267.1:0-1979 GCA_964386935.1 uncultured Janibacter sp. | reverse complement strand
CTGAGCCGCGCCGTCGTCGCCCACGCGAGACCGCCGCCGAAGCAGAAGCCCATGAGCCCAGTGCGACCGGTCGTCTCGGGCAGCTCCCGCAGCGTGCGGGCCGCGGCCACGGTGTCGGCGACGGTGCCCTCCCAGTCCAGGGAGTTCGCGGTCCCCATCGCCTCCTCGAGGCCGCCCTCCCCTTCGTCGATCACGGGGCTGCCCTGCCGCCAGTAGATCTGCGGCACGAGGACGACGTAGCCGAGGGCGGCCAGGTCGCGGGCCCGGGAGCGGATGTAGCCGGTCACCCCGAAGATCTCCTGCAGCAGGAGGATGCCGGGCCCTTTGCCCTCGGGCGGGAGGAAGAGCTGGGCGGGCAGGTCGCCGTCGTCGACGGTGACCAGGACTTCTCGATCGGGCGTGGGGTCCGTCATGTCGTCATCCTGCCAGCCGGGTACCAGAAGCGGGTGCGCATGGCGGTCCCTGAGGTGCGACGAAGGCGGTCCCTGAGGTGCGACGAAGGCGGTCCCTGAGGTGCGACGAAGGAGCCTCGAAGGGAGCCTCGAAGGGCCGAGCTCAGGCTGACCGAGGAGCGTTGTCGGGGGTCGGTGACAGTCTTGATCCATGGCAACGCAGCCGATCGAGTACCGCGACACCGGGGTCCTCCCGGGGTTGCGGGATGCGTTGCGCTGCATGATCTTCGGCGGGGGTGGCGAGGACGCGTGGCGACTGGCCGACGACGAGGTGGAGCTCGGGCTGAGCACCATCGGGGCGCTGCGCCAGCTCGCGGACGTGGCCGAGGTGGCTCTCGTGCGCGAAGGGGTCCAGCGCGGTATCCCGGCGGATCAGTCGTGGTCACCGCAGGACTGGGTCAGCCGGTGCGAGGGCCGGGACGCTCCGGAGCCGCCGCGACGGCACGTGGCCTCCGTGCTGCGGGTGGCGAAGGGGGAGAGTCGCGTCGCGGACGTGACCGCGGCCTTCACCAGCGGGGACCTGCCCATGGGGAAGGCTGACCAGCTCATCCGCTTCGAGTCCGACGTCTCCCGGGTCGCGGACCCGGACATGCTCGCCGAGATGCTCTCGACGCTGCTCGAGGGGGCTCGCGACACCGTCGTCCCCGACGAGCGGAGGAGGGAGCGGGTGCACGGCATGAGCGAGCGTGAGCTGGCGGTCGCGATCAGCTCCACGAGCCGGCTGCTGAAGCCGGAGAAGGACCTGGAGGCGGACGATGAGCGGGCCCGACGAGGACGGACGCTGTACAAGAGCGCGGGCCCCGCGGGCATGACCCGCTACCGGGTCCTGCTCGACCCCGAGGGCGCTGCGGTGCTCGACTCGGCGCTGGCAGCCCTCGCGAAGCCCGTCAAGGGCGAGGACGGCGAGCCGGACCCGAGGCCCGCGGCACAGCGTCGGGCCGATGCCCTCGTGGACATCGTCGGTCGAGGCGTTGCCTCCCCTGGGGAGGTGACCACGTCGGAGAAGGCGCAGGTGCACGTGACCATCCCGCTCTGGGCGCTGCTCGGCGGGCTGGAGTGGTTGGCCGGCTTCGGGAGCGGACCGGACGGCTTCGAGGAGCTGCGGCGCCGACACCCGGCGCTGGCCGGCGGAGTCCACGGCGGCGGTCTGCGGGCGGAGACGCTCCACGGGGCGGGCGTGACGATGACCGGGCAGGTGCTGGCTCCCTCGACGGTCCGGCGGATGGCCTGCGAGGCCGGGATCATCCCCGTCGTACTCGGAGGAGAGGGCGAGATCCTCGAGATGGGCCGTTCGGTACGGTTCTTCACTCCGGGGCAGCGTCGAGCAGTGTGGCTGCGCGACGGCGGCTGCACCTACCCGGGGTGCACCATGCCCCCGCAGTGGTGCGACGCCCACCACGTCGACTGGTGGTCCCGCGGTGGCGGGACCGACATCGACAACGCCGCCCTGCTCTGCCAGCAGCACCACACCAAGGTGCATCTGCTCGACGCGACGGCGACGGTCACGAGCAGCGGCGTGACCTGGCA
>CAYLUX010000266.1:0-2023 GCA_964386935.1 uncultured Janibacter sp. | reverse complement strand
TCGCGCCGAGCATGATGTCCGGCCCGAGGAAGCAGTCCAGCTGCGCGCAGTGGTACAGCGGCAGCGTGTGCAGGTCGATGTCCTCGCCGCTCATCCCGCCGTCGATGATCGCGCTGAGGTACTCGGCCTGCAGCGCGCGGGAGGTGAGCAGCGCTCCCTTCGGCCGGGACTCGGTGCCGGAGGTGTACATGAGGCGGATCGGGTCGTCGTCGGCCACCACGGGCGCTTCCCAGCTGGTGGCGTCGGTCGCGGCGACATCGGCGAAGGGGGCCCACTCCCCCTTCGCCTCCCCGATGGTGAGCAGGGTCGGCACGGCCCGGCCGCTCGCGGCGATCGCCTCGGTGGCCGTGTCCACGAACTCCGGCTGGGCGATGAAGGCGACCGGCTCCGCGTCACCGACGATGTAGCCGACCTCGTCGGCGGTGAGCATGAAGTTGATCGGGACGAGGATGACGCCGAGTCGCGCTGCGCCCCAGGCAATCGCGGCGAACTCCGCACAGTTGCGGCTGAGCAGGGCGACTCGGTCACCCTTCGCCACGCCGTGGCCGGCCAGCCCGGCAGCCACCCGGGTGCACAGCTCATCGAACTCGCGGAAGCTCCACCGGCTCTCCCCGTCGATGATCGCGGTCTTGCCCCGGAAGCGAGCGGCGCTGCGGCGCAGTACCTCCCCGAGACCGTTGGCGCGGGCGATGTCCATCTCCGTCGATGTCATGACCGAAGTCTGCACCGGCCGCGGCCCTAAGGGCCACCACCCCGATGAGGACACCGACTGCACCCACCACGACGAACGCCTCCCGCGGCCCCAGCACCGTCCCGAGCACGCCGCCGACAGCCAGTGCGATCATCGTGCACGAGCGAGCGGCCCCACCGACGAAGGCGACCACCCGTCCCCGGGCGCCGGCCTCGGTCTCGGTGATCTGGAGCGTCATGAGGACGGCGTTGAGGCCACCGATCAGCAGCCCCACGGCGACGCCGAGGACGAGGTAGACGGGCGCGCTGGGGGCCAGTCCCTGACCGATGACGGCCAACGACATGCCGAAGATCGACCACAGGACCGTGCGGGCGCGTGCCCTGGCCGAGTTCGCCCCGGCCGACAGCACGGCACCGCAGGCCATGCCCACACCCGCCGCCCCCTCGGCGAAGCCGAAGAAGGCCGAGCTCCCGCCCAGCACGTCCCGGACGAGGAAGACCTCGATGGCGTTGACCGACTCGATGGCGACGATGGTGGCCAGCACCGCTCCCGTCAGGACCGCGAGCAATCGGTGCCGGCGCAGGGCCGACATGCCGTCGAGCGGAAGCAGCGTGCGCAGGATCCCGGGCGCCGGTGCCGGGATCGCCGGCGCCGGTCCGACGGGGAGGACCAGGCCGACCCCCATGAGGACGACGAAGGTGGCCGCGTCGAGGACGAAGGGGGCGGCCGTCCCCACGTGCTGCACGAGCACCCCACCCAGCGCCGCACCCGTCGGTGCGGCGAGAGCGATCAGGCCGTGGAGCAGGGAGATCAGCGTGCCCACGTCGTCCTCGGCGACGAGCCGGGGCAGGGCGACCATCCACACCGAGTTGCCCAGGGCGAGGCCGGTCTGCAGCAGGAATGCCGCACCACCCGTCCACTCCAGCCCGCTCGTCAGCGCGAGCACGACCGCCGCCGTCAGCTGCACGGCAGCCGCACCGACGACGACCGGCCGGGGATCGGGTCGGTCGGCGAGCACCCCTGCCACCCCGGCGAGCAGGACGAGCGGGAGGGCGAAGAGGACGAGCACGACGGCCAGACCGGAGGGCCCGCCCCCTTCGTCATGGACACGCAGCAGGATGGCCACACGGGCTGCCCCGTCCCCGACAACGGAGACCGCCAGCCCCGCCAGCACCCACCGGGCCCGGGACGCGCCGAGCACTCGTCGACAGTTCTGAAGCATCTCTTTCACATATATGAAGGTAATGCTTCACGTCTTGGGTTGGCAATAGCATCGGCCCATGGCCAGGAAGCGCAGCGAGATCGAGATCACCGACCCGACGTCCCTGCGCG
>CAYLUX010000265.1:0-2036 GCA_964386935.1 uncultured Janibacter sp. | reverse complement strand
GAGCTGCGCACCGCGATGCGCCGCCTCGAGACCCACTACCGCGACCTGTGCGACATCGAGTTCACCGTCGAGCGCGGCAAGCTGTGGATGCTGCAGACCCGCGTCGGCAAGCGCACCGCGGGTGCCGCCTTCCGCGTCGCCACCCAGCTCGTCGACGAGGACCTCATCACGATGGACGAGGCCCTCGAGCGGGTCAACGGCGAGCAGCTGACCCAGCTGCTCTTCCCCCAGTTCGACCGGGACGCCGACCGCACCCTCGTCGCCGTCGGCATGGGCGCCTCCCCCGGCGCCGCCGTCGGCGAGGTGGTCTTCGACAACGACAGCGCCGAGGCCCGCAAGGACGAGGGCAAGTCGGTCATCCTCGTGCGCCGCGAGACCTCGCCCGACGACCTGCCCGGCATGATCGCCGCGGCCGGCGTCCTCACCGCCCGCGGCGGCAAGACCTCCCACGCGGCCGTCGTCGCCCGCGGCATGGGCAAGTGCGCGGTCGTCGGCGCGGAGGACCTGCGGGTCGACGTGGCCGCGAAGGAGATCCGCGTCGGCGAGCACGTCGTCCGCGAGGGCGACACCCTCGCCATCGACGGCAAGACCGGCGAGGTCTTCCTCGGCGACGTGCACGTCGTCGACTCCCCCGTCATGACCTACATCTCCGAGGGCATCGAGGCCGGCGAGGCCGCGGCCGAGGACGGCGAGACCAAGGAGCTCGTCCAGGCCGTGCACCGCCTGCTCACCCACGCCGACTCGCGTCGCCGGCTGCGGGTGCGCGCCAACGCCGACACCGGTGCGGACGCCCAACGCGCCCGCGACCGCGGCGCCGAGGGCATCGGCCTGTGCCGCACCGAGCACCAGTTCCTCGGTGAGCGGCGTCAGCAGATCGAGCGGGTCGTGCTCGCCGAGACCGACGAGGGGCGCGAGACCGCCCTCGCCGAGCTGCTGCCCGCGCAGACCGAGGACTTCGTCTCGCTGCTGACCGCGATGGACGGGCTGCCGACGACGATCCGGCTCATCGACCCGCCGCTGCACGAGTTCCTGCCGGACCTGACGGACCTGACCGTGCAGGTGGCCCTGGCTGAGGAGCGTGGCGAGAGCGGCCCGGAGGTCGAGCGGACCCGCGAGCTGCGCGACGCCGTGCGCTCCATGCACGAGGCCAACCCGATGCTCGGCCTGCGCGGTGTGCGTCTCGGGCTGAAGATCCCCGAGCTCTTCGAGCTGCAGATCCGGGCCATCGCCGAGGCCGTGGTCCGGCTGCGCAAGGAGGGCAAGGACCCGCAGCCGGAGATCATGGTCCCGCTCATCGGCTCCAACCGTGAGCTCGTCATCGTCCGCGACCAGGCGGAGCGGATCATCGCCGAGGTCGCGGAGGCCAACGGCGAGAGCATGGACCTTCCGATCGGCTGCATGATCGAGCTGCCGCGCGCGGCCCTGACGGCCAACCGGATTGCGCAGACCGCCGAGTTCTTCTCCTTCGGCACCAACGACCTGACGCAGACGACGTGGGGCTTCTCGCGCGATGACGTCGAGACCGCCTTCTTCCCGCGGTACCTGGAGAACGGCGTGCTGACGATCTCCCCCTTCGAGACCCTCGACGCGCTCGGCGTCGGCGAGCTCGTGCGCATCGGCGTCGAGAAGGGCCGGGCCACCCAGCCCGACCTCAAGGCCGGCATCTGCGGCGAGCACGGTGGCGACCCCGAGTCGATCCACTTCTTCCACAACGCCGGTCTGGACTACGTCAGCTGCTCCCCCTTCCGGGTGCCGGTGGCACGGCTCGAGGCCGGGCGCGCGGTCGCCCTCGCCGAGAGCGGCGCCGCCATCGCCTAGGACCCGCTGCCCCCAGACGGATCATTCAAATACGGATCGCACGCCCCGGTGTGCGATCCGTATTTGAATCCCCGGGCCGGCACATCGGCAGTACTACCCAGGCACGCAGAAGGGCGCCGCACCGGATCAAACGGTGCGGCGCCCATCGGCATAAAGTCCGGGCTGGTTGGCCCCCCGACGCGGGGAGCGCGTCAGAGCGTGGGGAGGTTGTGGTGGGA
>CAYLUX010000264.1:0-2062 GCA_964386935.1 uncultured Janibacter sp. | reverse complement strand
GCTACGTCAGCAGCCCCTCCGCCCCCACGCGCACCTGCGCCGGGATGGCCGTCGGGCGCCGCGTGGTCGCGTCCACGAAGACGTGCGCGGAGGTCGCGACGGCCACGAGCTCGCCGTCGCTCTCCCGGAGCAGGGCGCACTCCCAGCTGATGCTGGAGCCGCCGACCCGGGTCGCACGCAGCCCCACGTCGAAGGTGTCGGGGTAGGAGATCTCGGCGACGTAGCGGCAGCCGGTCTCCGGGATGAGGTTGATCGTCGAGTCGTCCGTGGTGACGTCGAAGTCGTGGGCCTTGAGCCAGTTGTTGATGGTCGTGTCCATCACCGAGTAGTGGACGGCGTTGTTGACGTGCCCGAAGACGTCGTTGTCGCTCCAGCGGGTGGGGACCTTCGCCCAGTGGGGGTAGTCGGCCCGGTCGATCGTCTCAGTCACGGGGCCCATCCTGCCCCCGGCTCCCGTCGGGGCGCCACACCCCCGAGCTCCCCCTGCGGTGGCTGCCCACGAGGTGGGTGTCGACGATGCCGACGGCCTCCATCAGCGCGAAGGCGGTGGTCGGCCCGACGAAGGAGAAGCCGCGGCGCTTCAGCTCCTTGGCCATCGCCTTCGACTCCGGTGACGTGGTGGGGATCTCGGCCAGCGAGCGCGGTGCCGGCGTGCGCGCCGGCTGGAAGGACCAGATGAGGCGGGGCAGGCCCCCTTCGGCCCGAAGGGAGATGGTCGCCGCGGCGTTGCGCACCGTCGCCTCGATCTTCGCCCGGTTGCGGATGATGCCGGCATCCTCGAGGAGGCGCTGCACCTCCCGGTCGCCGTAGCCGGCGACGCGGTCGGGGTCGAACCCCTCGAAGGCGGCCCGGAAGTTCTCCCGCTTGCGCAGGATCGTCGCCCACGACAGACCGGACTGGAAGGCCTCCAGGCTCAGCCGCTCGAAGAGGCCCCGCTCGTCGCACACCGGCATGCCCCACTCGGTGTCGTAGTACTCCTGCAGCAGCGGGTCGCTCGCCGCCCACTGTGGCCTGGCCAGCCCGTCCTCACCCACGATCACGTCCATGGGGGCAATCGTGCCGCATGCAAAAAAACCCGGGCCGCGACGACGTCGCGGCCCGGGGCACTGGGTGGCAGGTGCAGGATTCGAACCTGCGTAGGGATAACCCGACGGATTTACAGTCCGTTTCCATTGGCCACTCGGACAACCTGCCGTGTGCGCATGGAACGATAGCAAGCCAACCCGCCCCGGGAACAATCCGACCCGAGAGGAGCCAGCACCAGATGGCCAGCAGCAGCTTCGACATCGTGAGCAAGGTCGACCGCCAGGAGGTCGACAACGCCCTGAACCAGGCGGCCAAGGAGGTCGCGCAGCGCTACGACTTCAAGGGCGTCGGCGCCTCCATCGGGTGGAGCGGCGGTGACGTCATCGAGATCCGGGCCAACAGCGCCGAGCGGGTGCTCGCGGTGCTCGACGTCTTCCAGTCCAAGCTGGTCCGCCGCGGCGTCTCCCTCAAGAGCATCGACTTCGGCGAGAAGGAGCCGAAGGCCTCCGGCAAGGAGTACGTCCTGGCCGGGCCGACCAAGGAGGGCATCGACCAGGAGAACGCGAAGAAGATCTCCAAGATCATCCGCGACGAGGGGCCGAAGGGGATCAAGGCCCAGATCCAGGGCGACGAGCTGCGCGTGACCGGCAAGTCCCGCGACGACCTCCAGTCGGTCATCGCGCTGCTCAAGGGCAAGGACCTCGACGTGGCGCTGCAGTTCACCAACTACCGCTGAGCGGCCTCCCGCAGGTGGCGCTGGTATCGCTGCATGCCGCGCAGCCACCGGTCGTGGTCGTCGGCCTTGCGCCGCACGAACTCGAGCACGTCGGCGTGTGGGGTGATCAGGAAGGTCCCCTCGGCGACCGCCGCGAGCACCTGGTCGGCGACGTCGCGCGGGGCGAGCACGTTGCCGGCGCCGGTCACCGCGGCGACGGCGACCCGGCCCCCTTCATCCTCGGCGGAGCCCATCCCGGTGCGGATCATCTCGGTGTCGACGCCCATCGGGCACAGGCAGCTGACACCCACACCGTCGTCG
>CAYLUX010000263.1:0-2111 GCA_964386935.1 uncultured Janibacter sp. | reverse complement strand
GGCGTCGAGGCCGGGTACGGCGGGAGCACCGTGCTCACCGGCGTCGACCTGGAGATCGGCGCCGGCGAGACCGTTGCCCTGCTGGGGCGCAACGGCGTCGGCAAGACCACCCTGATGTCCACGATCATGGGATTCGTGCCGACGCTGCGCGGCAGCATCGAGGTCGGCGGGACCGACATCAGTGGCCTGCCGACCCACGCCCGGGCGAACCAGGGCGTGGCGATCGTGCCGCAGGGCCGCCGGGTCTTCGCGCCGCTCACCGTGCACAACAACCTGCGCATCGCGAGCGGGCGGCGGTCCGGGGACTGGGACCTGGACCGGGTCTACGAGCTGATGCCGCGACTGAAGGAGCGCCGCAACAACCGCGGCGACCAGCTCTCCGGCGGTGAGCAGCAGATGCTCGCGATCGGCCGTGCCCTGCTGCTCGGCCCCCGGGTGCTGCTGCTCGACGAGCCCTCGGACGGTCTCGCCCCGGTGGTCGTCCAGCAGGTGACCGAGGTCGTGCGCGAGCTCGCCAGCGAGGGCATCACCGTCCTCATCGTCGAGCAGGACCTGCGGGCCGCCTTCACCGTCGCCGACAGGGTCGCGGTCATGGAGAAGGGGCGGATCGTGCACGAGAGCGGGGTGGCGGACTTCCGTCGCGACGGTGACCGTGCCCGCCGGCTGCTCGGGGTGGGTTGAGAGACAACAGAAGTACTACACACTCTTGACGTACAGCGAGGAGAATGTAGAGTGTCTGTTGTGTCCCGGACGTCGTGGTCCACATGACGTCCGACCCTGCAGACGGAAGGTATGACGTGAGCGAAACCACGATCGAGAAGGACGTCACGGGCGGTGACGCGGCGGCGGAGCAGCCGGTCGTCGATTTCCGCACCTCGCCCAAGAAGTACAAGCACTTCACCGTCGAGTACGACGGCGAGGTCGCCTACGTGAAGCTGGACATCGACGAGCAGGGCGGCATCGTCCCCGGGTACGAGCTGAAGATGAACAGCTACGACCTCGGCGTCGACATCGAGCTCTACGACATCTCGCAGCGGATGCGCTTCGAGCACCCCGAGATCAAGACGGTCGTCATGACCAGCGGCAAGGAGAAGATGTTCTGCGCCGGCGCGAACATCCGGATGCTCGCCGGCTCGCCGCACAGCTGGAAGGTGAACTTCTGCAAGTTCACCAACGAGACCCGCAACGGCATCGAGGACGCGACCGCGAACTCCGGCCAGACCTGGATCGCCGCGCTCAACGGCACCGCCGCCGGCGGTGGCTACGAGCTGGCCCTGGCCTGCGACGACATCGTCCTCATGGACGACAACTCCTCCACCGTCTCGCTGCCGGAGGTGCCGCTGCTCGGCGTGCTCCCCGGTACCGGTGGCCTCACCCGCGTGGTCGACAAGCGCCACGTGCGCAAGGACCGCGCCGACCTCTTCGCGACCAAGTCCGAGGGCTACCGCGGCGACCAGGCCGTGGACTGGGGCTTCATCGACGCGACCATCCCGCGCGGCTCCTGGGACGAGGAGATCAAGAAGCGCGCCCAGGAGCGCGCCAAGGACTCCAACCGTCCCGGTGGTGAAGGCGTCGAGCTGACCGAGCTCGAGCGCACCGTCGAGGACGACGCCATCTCCTACCAGCACGTGAGCGCGAAGCTGGACCGCGAGAAGCGTCTCGCCGAGATCACCGTCTCCGCCCCCACCGAGGAGCCCCCGGCCGACGCCGAGGCCGCCCGCAAGCAGGGCGTGGACTACTACCCGCTGGCCCTCGCCCGCGAGCTGGACGACCTGATCCTGCACCTGCGGACCAACGAGCTGCTCATCGGTACCTGGGTCATCCGTGCCACCGGTGACCAGTCGCTCGTGCTCGCGCACGACGAGAAGCTCACCGAGTGGAAGCAGGACTGGTTCGTCAACGAGGTGAACCAGTACCTCAAGCGCACCTTCAAGCGCCTCGACGTCACCTCGCGCAGCATCTTCGCGGTCATCGACCCGGGTACCGCCTTCGTCGGCACCCTGCTCGAGCTGGCCCTCGCGGCCGACCGGCAGTACATGCTCGAGGGCGTCTACGAGGACGTCGACCCCGACGCCGCCCCGGCGACGATCCGCCTGACGGACATCAACGAC
>CAYLUX010000262.1:0-2142 GCA_964386935.1 uncultured Janibacter sp. | reverse complement strand
GGAGCGGCGGGCGCGCTCGGGGCTGCTCTCGCGTCAGGTGACGCTGCGCTGATGTCCGGGTACGCCTACCTCGGCCCCGAGGGCACCTTCACCCAGCAGGCACTGCTCACCTGGGGCCCGTCCGAGGACGAGACCCGGATGCCGGTCGGCTCGGTCGACGCCGCCCTGGAGGCGTTGCGCGCCAAGGAGGTCGGCGCGGCCGTCGTCCCCATCGAGAACTCCGTCGAGGGCGGCGTCTCGGCCACCCTCGACGCCCTCGCCTCTGGCGACCCGCTCGTCGTCATCGGTGAGGTGCTCGTCCCGATCACCTTCGTCGTGTGCGCCCGGCCGGGGACGACTCTGGACTCGGTGCGCGCGATCGGCACCCACAGCCACGCCTGGGCGCAGGTGCGCGGGTGGGCGGAGTCGACCGTGCCCGAGGCGATCTACGTGCCGACGCTCTCGACCGCCTCGGCGGCCAAGGACCTGATCGAGCACCCCGACGAGGTCGGCTACGACGCTGCGGTGTGCGCGCCGGTGGCGGCCGAGCGCTTCGGTCTGGAGGTGCTCGCCTCCGACATCGGCGACATGGCCAATGCGGTGACGCGCTTCGTCGTCGTCGCGCGGCCGGAGTGGCTGCCCGCACCGACGGGCCGGGACAAGACGACCGTCGTGCTCTACCAGCGCGCGGACCGGGCCGGTGGCCTGCTCGAGCTGCTCGAGCAGTTCGCCGTGCGCGGGATCAACATGACCCGGCTGGAGTCGCGGCCGACGAAGGAGTCGATGGGCTCCTACTGCTTCTCCATCGACTTCGAGGGGCACGTGCAGGACGAGCGGGTCGGCGCGGCGCTGATGAGCCTGCACCGGGTCTGCGCCGACGTGCGCTTCCTCGGCTCCTACCCCGCGGCCTCCGGGGCGGAGATCCAGGTCGACCCGATCACCACCGATGAGGCCTTCGTCGAGGCGCGGGGCTGGCTGGACCGGCTTCGCGCGCTGGGTGAGTAGGGGCGGCGGCACGCTCTGGGCTTCCGTCCTCTGATTCGAAGAAGGAGCGCCCGGTCGAGCGGGCGCTCCTTCTTCGAATCAGCCGGAGCCTGCCGGGTCATCAGCGTCTGAGCACGCCCTCGCACCAGTCGAGCAGCCGGGCCAGGAGCGCCGCCGACTCCGGCAGACTCGCGTCCGAGAGGTAGGAGTGCCACAGGCCCTCGGCGAGGACGAGGTCGGCCTCTCCACCGGCGGCCCGCCAGGCGGTGTGGATCCGGGCGGTGTCGGAGAGGAAGAGGTCGCGCGTCCCGGTCGTGAAGATCGCCGGCGGCAGCGCCTCGCCGCCCCAGTCGGCGTGGACCGGCGAGACGAGCGGATCACGAAGGTCGGCGCGGCCGGCGTAGGCGCGGGCAAAGCGCTGCTGCTGACCGCGCCAGCGCAGGTACGCGTCTCGCCCTTCGTTGACGCAGTACGAGTCGCCCTCCCCCGCCAGATCGCCGAAGGGGGTCAGCCCCACCACCCCGACCGGCAGCGGGATGCCCTCACCCTCGGCACGACTGGCCCGGATCCGTTGCAGCACACCGAGGGCGAGGTTGGCTCCGGCGGACACGCCACCGAGCAGCACCCGGGATCCACGCTCGCGCACCCCCGCCTCGTAGGCAGCCAGACAGTGGTCGATCGCCAGGGGGAAGCGCGCCTCCGGCGCCAACGGGTAGTCGACGGAGACGACGGGCCAGCGCAGTCCGTCGGCCAGACGGGCTCCGGTCCGGTCACGAGCCTCACCCCAGCAGAAGCCACCGCCGTGGATCCACAGCATCCACGCCGCATCGGCCGCCTCCCCTGCGGCAGAGCGTGCGCCGAGCTCGCTCGTCATGACGACGTCCCCGCGGGCATCACGCTCGGCCCGTACCCCGAGCTGGGCACGCACCTCCTCGAATGCGGCCTCCCGCTCTGCGGCGCCGCGGCCGCGCCGCCACCGCGTGAGGCGCGGCGTGAGTGGCCACCGATCCACGCGGTTGTCAGCCCCGGCGGCCGCAGCCACCGCCTCCGAGCTCAGCGTCGACGGCAGGACCCGCGAGCGCAGCCGTGACCTCACAGGTACTCCCGGTCACTGATCCGCTCGTCCACCCAGTCGTTGACGCCGGTCCACTGCTCATCGAGCCACCGGGCGACCTCCTC
>CAYLUX010000261.1:0-2142 GCA_964386935.1 uncultured Janibacter sp. | reverse complement strand
GCCGCATGTCGACGATGTGGTCGACGTGCTCGATGTCGACCGGGCACTGCTCGACACAGGCACCGCAGGTGGTGCAGGACCACAGGACGTCCTCGTCGATGACCGCGTCCGGGCCGTGGGGGTTGTAGGCCTCCAGCGGGTTCTCCTGGGAGTACCCGGTCTGGCCGATGAGGGACATCTCGCCCCAGTTGATGACGTCCGGCTCGGCCACGGCGACGCCGCCGTCCGCGCCGGGCTGGCCGGCCAGGGCGACCGGGCCGCTCGCCGTCTGTGAGCGAGCGCCACCGGCGGAGATGACGCCGGACTTGCCCTCCGCGGCGGCGATGAACGGCGCCTTGGAGTGCGCGTGGTCGCGCAGCGTCATCATGAGCATCTTGGGCGAGAGCGGCTTGTCCGTGTTCCACGCCGGGCACTGGCTCTGGCAGCGGCCGCACTCGGTGCAGGTGGAGAAGTCCAGCAGGCCCTTCCAGGTGAAGTCCTCGACCTTGCCCACGCCGAGGGTGGAGTCCTCGTCCATCTCCTCCATGACCTCCATGGAGAAGGGCTTGCCGTCGACCTCCATCGGCTGCAGCTCGGCGAGCGAGGTGCGCCCGTCGGGGTGGCGCTTGAACCAGATGTTGAAGAACGCGAGGAAGCGGTGCCAGGCCACACCCATGGTCGGGGTGAGCGAGATCGTGATCATCCACGCGTAGGAGATGAGCAGCTTGATGAGCGCGACGACGATGATGCCGGCCTCGAGGGCCTCGACGGACATGCCGGAGAAGAGCTCGCCGATCCATCCGGTCAGCGGGAAGTGCGCCATCGTGGCGTGCTCGGCCTCGCCGGTCTGCTGCATGAGCGAGTACTCCATGCCGCGCAGCAGCGCGATGCACAGCCCGACGCCGAGGATCGTGTACTCGACGTAGTAGGCCTGCCAGAAGGTCGACCCGAAGAAGCGCGAGCGGCGCCCGTCCTCACCGGCGGCCGAGCGCGGGTGGTTCTTCAGGCGGATCCCCATGAGCACGAGGATCGAGACGATGCCCGTCATCGCGAAGAGCTCGGTGATCCACTCGTACGGGTAGAAGTGCCCGATGAGCGGCAGCGCGAAGCGCGGGTCGAAGAGCTGGACCGTTGCCTGCACCAGCGTCAGGAAGAGGATCCCGAAGGAGATCATCGTGATCCAGTGCGCGATCGCCACGATCGGGAGTCGGGCCATGCGGCCGTGCCCGAGGAACTCCCTCAGCAGGGTGGCGGTGCGAGCGCCCCCTTCGTTGGTCCGCTGCCCGTAGGCCGGCTGACCCAGCTTGAAGACGGTGAGGAAGTGCTTGA
This sequence comes from uncultured Janibacter sp., assembly GCA_964386935.1. GTDB lineage: Bacteria > Actinomycetota > Actinomycetes > Actinomycetales > Dermatophilaceae > Janibacter. The sequence goes on along the minus strand of CAYLUX010000261.1, from coordinate 834 downwards.
CGGCTCGGGCGAGCAGGCCCCATCCGACGATGGTGATCCCGACCCCGAGGATGATCGCGACGATCTGGAGGGCAGACATGGCGGGCAGTCTAGTGAGCCGTTGCGCCACAAGGGGTCCGGAGGTGATGCGTCCCTCGTCACCCACGCCGTGATCGCCCACCGGGATGCTGTTGCACAATCAAATAACTGGGTGTTGGAATATCCATAACCCCCCATTCGCTGTCCTTGGCGAATGAGAGCCGCCGTGGGGCGGCGCTGCCCATCGACGGAAGGATCTGCGTTGCCCATCTACGAAGACGCCACCAAGCTGGCCGGTCGCACCCCCCTCGTGCGGATCAACCGCATCATCGACTCCGAGGCGACTGTCGCCGCCAAGCTGGAGTTCTACAACCCGGCCAACTCGGTCAAGGACCGCATCGGCGCCGCGATCGTCGACGCGGCCGAGAAGTCCGGTGACCTCAAGCCCGGCGGGACCATCGTCGAGGCGACCTCGGGCAACACCGGGATCGCGCTGGCCATGGTGGGCGCGGCGCGTGGGTACGACGTCGTTCTGGCCATGCCGGAGAGCGCGTCCAAGGAGCGCCGGGCGCTGCTGCGCGCCTTCGGTGCCGAGCTCGTCCTCACCGAGGCTTCGAAGGGGATGAAGGGCGCCGTGGACAAGGCGGACGAGATCGCCCGCGAGCGCGGCGCGGTCAAGGCCAAGCAGTTCGCCAACCCCGCCAACGCCGACATCCACGAGGCGACCACCGGCCCCGAGATCTGGCAGGACACCGACGGCAAGGTCGACATCGTCGTCTCCGGCATCGGGACCGGCGGCACCATCACCGGTGTCGG
>CAYLUX010000260.1:0-2147 GCA_964386935.1 uncultured Janibacter sp. | reverse complement strand
GGCACGCCGTCGGGCGCTCGTGACCGCCGTGGCCACCGAGGACGAGCAGCCCTCGATCTACCTCGACCTCGTCGACCCGCTCCCGGAGGAGTCGCTGCGGCGGGAGCCCACGAGCGTGCCGGCGCCACTGGACCTCACCGGGCTCGTGGCGACGCTGCGGCAGCGCCTCGTCTCCCCGGACCCGGCCGTCGTCGCCCACGCGGTCGCCCGGCTGGCCGAGCTCGCCGCGGCGGGCGTGCCCGGCGCGGACCCCGCCTCCTGGTGGGCGCTGCGCGACCGCAGCGATCACCGCCCGCTGCGGGAGGCCGGGGTCGCCGTGTCGGTGAGCCCCTCGAAGGTCCAGTCCTTCGGCGACTGCGCGCTGCGCTGGCTGCTCACCTCCTCCGGCGGCGAAGGGGTGCGCTCCACGTCGATGGAGGTCGGCACCCTCGTCCACGAGATCGCCCACGACCTCGGCGACGCCGGCGAGGAGGCCTTCCTCGCCGAGCTGGACCGCCGCTGGGTCGAGCTCGGCATGCCCCCGGGCTGGGTCACCGACCAGAAGCTGACCCGGGCCCGCCAGATGGTGCACTGGCTGGCCGCGTACCACGCACGAGCCGCCGCCGAGGGGTGGCAGCCCGTCGCGCGGGAGGAGGGGTTCCGGGTGCAGCTCGGGCGGGCCGTGCTGCGCGGCAGCGTCGACCGGCTCGAGGCGGACGCCGACGGCCGGCTGCGCGTCATCGACTACAAGACCGGTGGCTCCGCTCCCACCGCCAAGGACCTCGAGGTCCACCCGCAGCTCGGCGCCTACCAGGTCGCGGTCGAGGAGGGGGGCTTCGCGGGCCGGGGCACCGACTCGGCCGGGGCCGCCCTCGTCCAGCTCGGGCGGGCGCACACCTCAGGCAAGGCCGTGCAGGAGCAGCGCCCGCTCACGGAGGCGGAGGACCCGCGCTGGGTCCACGAGCTCATCGAGGAGACCGCGGAGGGGATGGCCGCGGCCACCTTCGCCGCCCAGCCGGAGGACAACCGGTGCCGGATCTGCCCGGTGCGCTCCTCCTGCCCCGTCCACGAGGAAGGAGGTCGTCTGCGGTGACGACTCCCCGGATCAGTGCCGTCGACCTCGCCCGGGCCCTCGGGCAGGAGCACCCGCCGACGCCCGAGCAGCAGGCGATCATCGAGGCCCCGCTCGAGCCGCTGCTCGTCGTCGCGGGTGCCGGTTCGGGCAAGACCGAGACGATGACCGCCCGAGTGGTCTGGCTCGTGGCCAACGGCCTCGTCGCGCCCGAGGAGGTGCTCGGCCTGACCTTCACCCGCAAGGCGGCGGGGGAGTTGGCCGAGCGCGTCGCGCGGCGCCTGGCCACCCTCGAGTCCAGCGGCGTGTGGTCACCGCCGGAGGCCGGCGCTGACGCGCTCGGCGGCGCACCGACGATCTCGACGTACCACGCCTACGCCGGCAGGCTGGTGCGCGAGGACGCCCTCCGACTGGGGTACGAGAAGGACTCCCGCATGCTCTCGGAGGCCGCCACCTGGCAGCTGGCCCACGAGGTCGTCATGGCGTGGGACGGACCGATGGAGGAGATCGACAAGGTCGAGTCGACGGTGACCAACGCCGTCGTCGCGCTCTCCGGTGAGCTCGCCGAGCACGTGCAGACCCCTGCCGACGTCGAGGCCTTCGCCGCCGACGTGCTCGGGCACCTGGCGCGGGTGGAGTCCTCCGGCAAGGCCTTCACGAAGGCCTTCACCGACCGGGTGATCACCCCGCTGGAGCAGCAGCGGCTGGTGCTCCCGATCGTGGCGCGCTACCAGCAGACGAAGCACGAGCGCTCGGTCATGGACTTCTCCGACCAGATGTCGCTCGCGGCCCGGCTCGCCTCCCGCTTCCCCGACATCGGGGCAGCGGAGCGGGACCGCTTCCGGGTGGTGCTGCTCGACGAGTTCCAGGACACCTCGGAGGCACAGCTGGTGCTCATGCGCTCCCTCTTCGCCCCGGAGGGGGAGCGGCCCGCCGCGGTGACCGCCGTCGGCGACCCGAACCAGTCGATCTACGCCTGGCGGGGCGCGAGCGCGACCACCCTCGCGACCTTCCCCGGTGCCTTCGCCACCGACGGCGAATCGGCGCCGGTGGCCCAGCTCTCGACGAGCTGGCGCAACGACGAGTCGATCCTCGC
>CAYLUX010000259.1:0-2152 GCA_964386935.1 uncultured Janibacter sp. | reverse complement strand
CGGCACCAGGAGGCGATCGAGCAGTTCAGCGCCAGGCCGATGCGCACGGCCGACTCGACGCCCGTGGCGTTGACGACGGGCAGCGCGCCGGGGAGCCCGAGGCAGACCGGGCAGGTGTGGGTGTTCGGGTCCGCGCCGAAGGTCGTGGCGCAGCCGCAGAACATCTTCGTCGCGGTGCCGAGCTCGACGTGCACCTCCAGACCCATCACCGGGTCGAAGGTGGCAAGGGCCTCGTCGTAGGAGAGGACGTCCTCGGTGGTGGTGCTCGACATGGGTCAGGCTCCCTTCGTGATCGCCAGCTCCGGGGCCTGCTCCAGCAGGTGGCCACCCCAGGCGGAGACGAGGCGCGCCTCGAGGGCGGCGCCGACGGTGTAGAGACGGTCGTCGGCCATCGCCGGCGCGAGGATCTGGAAGCCGGCCGGCAGGCCGTCCTCCGCCAGGCCGCTCGGCAGGGACATGCCGGGCACGCCGGCGAGGTTGGCCGGGATCGTCGCGATGTCGCCGCGGTACATGGCCATCGGGTCGGTGGTGCGCTCCCCGAAGCGGAATGCCGTGGTCGGCGCGGTCGGGCTGACGAGCACGTCCGCGCTCCCGAAGGCTGCGTCGAAGTCCTGCGCGATGAGGCGACGGACCTTCTGGGCCGTGCCGTAGTAGGCGTCGTAGTACCCGGAGGAGAGGGCGTAGGTGCCGAGGATGATCCGGCGCTTGACCTCTTCGCCGAAGCCGGCCTCGCGGCTGGCGGCCATGACCTGCTCGGCGCTCGGCGCGTCCACACCGTCCGGGCCGACGCGCAGGCCGTAGCGCATCGCGTCGAAGCGGGCGAGGTTGCTGCTCGCCTCGCTCGGCATGATCAGGTAGTAGGCCCCGAGGGCGTGCACGAAGTTCGGGCAGGAGACCTCGACGACCTCGGCCCCGGCGTCCACGAGGTGGGCGACGGCCTCGTCGAAGCGGGCCTGGACCTCCGGCGCGAAGCCCTCACCGGTCAGCTCCTTGACGATGCCGACCTTCATCCCGGAGACGTCCGCACGCTCGGCGGCACCGACGACGTCCGGGACCGGCTGGTCGATCGAGGTGGAGTCGAAGGGGTCGTGCCCCGCCATGGCCTCGTGCAGCAGCGCCGTGTCCAGCACGGTGCGTGCGCACGGGCCCGCCTGGTCCAGGCTCGAGGCCATCGCGATGAGTCCGTGGCGCGAGACCCCGCCGTAGGTCGGCTTGACGCCGACCGACCCGGTGACCGCCGCCGGCTGGCGGATCGAGCCGCCGGTGTCGGTGCCGGTGGCCAGCGGCGCCTGCCAGGACGCGACCGCGGCGCTCGAGCCACCGCCGGAGCCGCCCGGGATGCGGTCGGTGTCCCACGGGTTGCGGGTCGGGCCGAAGGCGGAGTGCTCGGTGGAGGAGCCCATCGCGAACTCGTCCATGTTCGTCTTGCCGAGGATCGGCATGCCGGCCGCCTTGAGGCGGGTGACGACGGTCGAGTCGTAGGGAGGGACCCAGCCCTCCAGCATCTTCGAGCCGGCGGTCGTCGGGATGCCGGTCGTCGTCATTACGTCCTTGACGGCGATGGGGACACCGGCGAGGCGGTGGAGGCTCTCCCCCTTCGCCCTGCGCTCGTCGACGGCGCGCGCCTCGGCCAGCGCCGACTCGTCGGCGACGTGCAGGTAGGCGCCGATCTGCTGATCGACGCCCCGGATGCGCTCGAGGTGGGCGCGGGTGACGTCCTCGGCGGAGAGGTCACCGGCCGCGAGCGCGTCGGCGAGCGCGGCGGCGGTCATGCGGGTGGGGTCACTCAAGGTCAGGGTTCCTTCGCTCAGTCTTCGGAGAGGATGCGCGGCACCGAGAAGCGCTGCAGCTCGGACTCGGGGGCGGCGGCGAGCGCCTCGTCCGGAGTGAGCGAGGGGCGCACCTCGTCGGGACGGGTGACGTTGGCGATGGGCATGGGGTGGCTCATCGGCTCGACCCCGTCGACGGGTGCCTGCTGCACCTGGGCGACCGAGGCGAGGATGACGTCGAGCTCGCCGACGAGCCGGTCCAGCTCATCGGGGTCGAGGTCGATCCGGGCCAGCGAAGCGAGGTGGGCGACGTCGTCGCGGCTGATGTCGGACATGGCCGCAGTCTATGTTCCGGCGAGGCGGCCGCCCGAACCGCCGCCTCC
>CAYLUX010000258.1:0-2163 GCA_964386935.1 uncultured Janibacter sp. | reverse complement strand
AGCACCCCGACGGTGCCCTCCTCGATCTCGACGATCGAGGAGCGCCACCACCACAGCGCTGCCAGGAGGAAGGCGACGACGGCCACGAGGATCGAGAGACCCCCGAGGGCGCCGTGGTCACCGATGAAGAGGAAGAAGCCGCTGAGCAGTGCCCACAGCCCGAACCAGATCAGCGAGGTCCAGCGCATGCCGCGCTTGTCCTTCGGGATGACGACCGGCACGAGTGCGCCGTCGTGACCCCCGCGCAGCAGCCGGGCGACGTCGCCCCACCCCGAGACGACCTCCTTGATCGAGCTCATCCCGTTGCCGCGCACCGCGCGCGCGGCCTGCTCCATCACCTGCTCGCTCATGCCTGCTCACCCTCCCCGTGGGTCTCCTCGGTCCGCGGTGCCTCCGGCGAAGGGGGCGGCGGTGCGTGTCGTGGCGCCGGCGGCGCCTCACCGGGCGGCGGCGGGAAGGCCGCCGTCACCTCGTCCTCCTCCGCGTCGACCTGCGGCGCATCGACCTGCGGCGCATCGTCACCGGTGGAGCTGACCTCCTCCAGCTGCGCTGCCACGCTCTCGTCGGTGACGGACTGGCGGATCTGGTCCAGGCGCTCCTGACCCTCGGCGTCGACGGTGGTCTCGGAGGCCGGCACGATCTCGACGTCGGTCTCCTCGGGCGCCTCGAGCAGGTCGCCGATCTCCCCTTCGCGGGTGGCGACCCGCTCGGCGATGTCGGACTCGCGGGCCCGGATGGCGTCCATGTCCGCCTCGGTGAAGAGCTTGCGCTCCTGACCGCCGACCAGCTCGCGGGCGATGCCCAGGTAGTCCACCCCGTCGGACTCCTGCCCGACACGCACGATCTGCGGCAGCGAGTCCGCGAGGGACTCCATCTTCTCCAGCATGTCCTGCTGGTAGCGGTAGTCGAGGATCTCCGGTGCCTTCGCCGCGCTCAGCGCGCGGATGTCCAGCGCCTGGGCCTCGAGCAGTGCCGCATTGGCGTTGGCGGTGGACTCGGACTCGACGAAGCGCTGCCGCGCCAGGGCGTCGGCCCGGTTGGTCTCCCGCTCCAGCGCGGTGTCCATCTGCGCCTGGTACCGGGCGACGTCGGCCTGGATGGCGGAGAGGTTCTCGTTGAGGGAGGCCAGGTCCTTGTTCAGGTCACCCTCGTTCTGCTCCTTCTTCAGGCTCAGCTCGTAGTCGTAGGTGTAGGCCTCCTTGGCCACCCGGATCATCTCCGGGGCGGCCAGGTCCATCCGGTACTCCTGCGCGGAGGGCTCGGCGTGGGTGATGTTGGCCGTCGTCAGCTCGACCGCCGGGGCGAACTGCGCGTTGAGCTGCTCCAGCAGCCCCACGGTGCTCTCGCCGACGAGGTCGTAGATACCGGAGGCCTCCTGCTCGTAGATGAGGCTGCGCGTGGTCTCGGAGATCGCGTTGTTCAGCTTGTCCTGGAAGCCCTGCACGGCGCCGAGGACGAAGACGAACTCGCGCGCGTTGACGATCCGGAACTGGAGGAAGAGGTCCACCGAGGCCTGCACGCCGGACTTCGTCGGGGCCGAACGGATCGGCGCGTTGAAGGGGTACTCCCGGGTCGTGTTGACGATGTAGGAGACCCGCTTCCACGGGTTGAGCAGCGTCACCCGGCCCGGACCGACCTCGGCCTCGACCTTCCCGAAGCGGCTGATGAGCGCGGTGCACCCCTCGGGGACCATCACCATGCCCTGGCGCCACCACATGAAGGCGGCGAGGACCACGACGAGCACCCAGAAGTGCGGCCCGAAGACCCCGAGCGTCATCCCGTCGAAGGGCAGCAGCAGGAGCGAGCCCGCGATGCCGATGATGACCAGCAGGATCACCGGGAGCATCGCCCGCAGCTTGCGGCCCTTGGGCATGACCATCGGGGTGATCACGTGGACCGGGCCGCTGGCGCCCATGTCGTAGTGGCTGCGGCTGAGCCGCTCCGCGGCCTCGTCGAGCGGGACGTGGTCGGCATTGATCTGCGTGCCGGGTGAGCCGGATTCGCCTCCGGCCGAGGGGAAGTCCCGCTCGTTCAGGTCGAAACCGGGGGCGCCCCCTTCGCCGCCCATCGCCTGTTGTGCCGCGTCGCCGAGCGCCTCACCGACGCCGGTCCCGCCGGCGACCTGCCGCGCGGCATTCATGAACTGTTGTGTGCGCGTGCTCA
>CAYLUX010000257.1:0-2193 GCA_964386935.1 uncultured Janibacter sp. | reverse complement strand
GGGCGTTGCGCAACCGCTGGCGCAGGTCCTCGACGTCGGAATCCTTTGCTTCTGCAGTCATCACGGTCTCCTTGCTCAGGCCGGCAGGCCCAGGTGGCGGGCGATGACCATCCGCTGGACCTCGGAAGTGCCCTCGCCGATCTCGAGGATCTTGGCATCCCGGTAGAAGCGTGCCACCGGGTACTCCTCCATGAAGCCGTTGCCGCCGAAGACCTGCGTGGCGATGCGGGTCGCGCTCACGGCGGCCTCTGAGGTGTAGAGCTTGGCGACGGAGGCCGCGCGGGCGACCTCCTTGCTCGAGCGCTGCCCGCGGTCGGCCCGGTCCTTCAGCCACGCGGCCTTGTAGGTGAGCAGCCTCGAGGTCTCGGCCATGACGGCCAGGTCGGAGATCTGGAAGGAGACGCCCTGGTTGGCCGCGATCGGCTTGCCGAAGGCGGTGCGGGTGCTCGCGTAGTCGGTCGCGAGCTCGAGCATCCGCTGGGTCAGACCGGTGGCGAGCGCGGAGATCGCGATGCGGCCGTCGTCGAGGGTCTTGAGGAACTGGCGGAAGCCCTCTCCCTCGCTCCCGAGGAGGTTGCTCGCGGGCACGCGGCAGTCGGAGAAGCTCAGCCCGTGGGTGTCGGAGATGTTCCAGCCGAGCTTGTCGTAGGGCTCCTCGACGGTGAAGCCGGGGGTGCCGCTCGGGACCATGATCGCCGAGATCTGCGGCCGGCCGGACTCGCTCGTGCCGGTGCGGGCGGTCACGGTCACCACGGACGTGATGTCGGTGCCGGAGTTGGTGATGAAGGACTTGGCGCCGTTGACGACCCACTCGTCGCCGTCGCGCTTGGCACTCGTGCGCGTGCCACCCGCGTCGGAGCCGGCGTCCGGCTCGGTCAGGCCGAAGCCGGCGAGGCGCTTGCCGGCCACGAGGTCGGGCAGCCAGGTGTCGCGCTGCTCGTCGCTGCCGAAGGTGAGGATCGGGTTGATGCCCAGGCCGACGCCGGCGGAGAGGGTGATGCCGATCGACTGGTCGATCCGCCCGAGCTCCTCGATCGCGACGCACAGCGCGGTGAAGTCGGACTGCACGACCCCGTCGACGGTCTCGGCGGAGCCGCCCCAGGCCTCGGGGACGACGAGGCCGAAGAGGCCCATCTCCCCCATCTTCGCCACCACGTCGAGCGGGAGGTGGTGGTCCTTGTCCCACTGCGCGACGTGCGGATCGACCTCGCTCTCGGCGAAGTCGCGAACCGCTGCGCGGAAGTCCTCGTGGTCCTTCGAGAGCTCGAACATGTTGGGCCCTTCCGGCTGCGCCGGGCACGGGCCGGCGTCAGCCACTCTGCTTGACGTTGACGTAAACGTAAAGCATGATCCCGTTCCATGACAACCCCGACGAAGGGGGCCCCCTCCCCCACCGAGGAAGGGCACCGGGAGCGCACCTGGACCATCCGCGAGATCGCGGACGAGTTCGGCGTGACCACGCGCACGGTGCGCTACTACGAGGACGTCGGGCTGATCTCCCCGGAGCGGCAGGGCACCGCCCGGATCTTCCACCGGCGCGACCGCACCCGCCTGGCCCTCGTGCTGCGCGGCAAGCGCCTCGGCCTGCCCCTCGACGAGATCTCCACGATCATCAACCTCTACGACGCACCCCGGGGTCGGCGGAGCCAGCTGGAGTACCTCCTGGACCAGATCGAGCAGCGGCGCGCCGACCTCGAGCAGCGCCGCCGGGACATCGAGGACACCCTCACCGAGCTCGCCGCCGTCGAGCAGGGCTGCCGCGAGGACCTCGCGAAACTCTGAGCGCCGGGGCGGCGCGAGGTGTTGACATTCGCGTTTGCACATTTGTAGTTTGCGACAGCAAACGCAACGCCACATCAGGGGACCTGCAATGCCCATCACCACACCCGCTCTGCGACGGAGTCTGGTCGCCGGCCTCACCGGCGCGCTGCTCCTCACCGGCGCCGGCGCCTCCGTCGCGGGCAAGACCTCCGCCCCTTCCGCACCCACGACGGCGACCGCCGCGCCCGCCGCGAAGAAGGCCGACGGCAAGTTGCTGCTCATGCTGGACGCCTCCGGCTCGATGAATGGAGAGGACCCCTCGGGCGGCACCAAGATGCAGGCCGCCAAGAAGGCCCTGACCGGAGTCGTGAACTCCCTGCCCGAGGAATCGAACGTCGGCCTGCGCGTCTACGGAGCCACCGAGCCCGGCGG
>CAYLUX010000256.1:0-2194 GCA_964386935.1 uncultured Janibacter sp. | reverse complement strand
CTGGCCATATCCCTGCTGGCCGTAGGCCTGCTGGTCACCGGCCTGCTCGCCGTAGGGGTACTGCGACTGGTCACCCGCGCCGGCGGCCCCGGCAGCGCCGGCCGCCCCAGCAGCGCCAGCGGCTCCGGCAGCGCCGGCCCCGTAGCCCTGGTCGTCCCCGCGGGGCACCGCCTGGGTGGGGGGCGCCTCCTCCTCGGCGGTCGGCGTGGTGTCGGCGGCGCCGCCCTGGTCGGCGGGAGGGGTGGCGTCCTGACGGGTCCCCGTGCCCGCGGCGTCGGGACCGGGCTGCCCGGTCGCGAAGCCCTCCGGCGGGGGCTGGCGGTACTCCGTCCACCCGTTGCCGTCCCAGTATCGGATCAGCCCCTGCTGCTCCGGGTCGTCATACCAGCCTGCTGCCCAGTTGCTCACAAGGAGCCCCCTCCTATTGTGGTGCCACGAAAGTCATTCTTCCCGCGCGAGACTACAAGGCGCCCGCCCCTCCGGCACGAGCAGTACTACCCATCGGGGTGTCGTCAACCCCCGGTGGACGGCTGCAGGAGTGCCTTGGCCACCTGTTCCTCCGCCCGGGCGATGGCCGCCTCGTCCCCGACGACCACGAGACGGTCCGTGGCGCGGGAGAGGCCGACGTAGAGGCGCTCCCGGAAGCGCTGCCGGGTCCCGTCCTCGTTGACGCACAGCACGACGACGCGACGTTCCATCCCCTTCGCCCCGAGGACGTGACCGAAGAAGACGTCCTCGTCCTCCCAGAAGGTGCGCCAGTAGCCGCGCTGCCCGAGGTCCTCCTGCCGCTCGACCTGCACCGGGTGGCGCCGGCCGGTCGTGAGCAGCGCGATGTCCTCCGGCCCCCACCCCTCCTCGAGGAGGAGGTCCACCTGGTCGTCGGCCACGGTCAGCGCCTCCTCGGGGCCGGCGGCGACGAAGGTGACGGCCGGACCCTCGCCGCCCTCGAGCCGCATGCGGAGCGGAGCCAACGGCTTGAAGACCCCGGCGATCTGCTTCGTGTTGCGCAGGTTGTGGTCCAGGACGAGCGGCACGAGCGGGACCGGTGGTCGGCCGAAGCGGTTGAAGATGCGCTGGTTCTCGTCGGAGTAGATGAAGAGGCCGCCGTCGGTCTCGTCGGTCATCGCGGAGATCAGTGGGCGCCACCAGGAATCGGCGAAGTCCTGCGCCTCGTCGACGACGAAGGAGTCGTAGCGCTCCCCCGGCGGCAGCTCGGCGGCGCGCTCGGCCATCAGGCGGGGCAGCGTCTCCTCCCAGTAGTCGGGGTCGTCGCGCGAGCCGGAGGCCAGTCCCCATCGGTTGGCCAGGTCCTCGAAGGTGCCGACGAAGGCTGGCCGCTGGCGGTGCGGCCACGCGTCGACCTCGCGCTGGAAGTGGGTGGCCAGGCCGATCGAGTAGCAGAGCAGGCCGACCCGCTCGGGTGCTCGGCCGTCGCGTCCGGCGGCCAGCTGGCGGGCCTGGGTGAGGGCGAGGACGGTCTTGCCGCTGCCGGCACCGCCGCGAATCTCCACCCGTCGCAGCAGCCGGGTCACCCGCAGGATCTGGCTCTGCTCCTCGGTGAGCCGGTCGGCGCGGTGCTGACGTTCGTCGGCCTGGTCGGCGACGGTCGGCGCGACGGTGGTGCCGCGGGCGGTGAGGATCTCGACGATGAGGTCGCAGTCGTCCTCGGTCGGGACCCGACGGTGGGTCTCGAAGCCGAGCGGGATGTCGGCGAGGCGCTCGGCCAGCTCGGGCAGGTCCTCGCGGTCGTGGATCATCCAGCGGGGACAGTCCGGTAGGTCGAAGTCCAGACCGAGGCCGACGAAGGGAGTGACCACCGCGTGCGCGAACCGCACCCGTCCGCGGGAGGACTCGGCCCACCGACGGTCGCCCTCGACGTACTGACGGATGGCGTAGCGGGTGGTCCGTGCCTGATCGACCGGGTCGATCGGTTGGCGATTGCGGCCCCGCCGGCTGATGGTCCACCGGCCATCGTCGATCCGCACTCCCGCCCCCTTGACCTCGACGATGACGACACCGACGTCCGGCATGACGAGGACCAGGTCGGCCTCGTGGTCCTTGCGGGTGTCGGTGAAGCGGAGGTTTGCGATGAGCGTGTCCTGCGGGCGAAGGGTGTCCCGCAACCGCTCCCACACGACCTGCTCGGACTCGGTCGTGAAGCGAGGGTCCTCCGGGTACAGCTGCGGTGCCATGG
>CAYLUX010000255.1:0-2196 GCA_964386935.1 uncultured Janibacter sp. | reverse complement strand
TCAGCGACGTCGACGAGACCGCCGTCGAGGCCCGGGCGCGGGAGGCGGACCCCGCGATCACCCCGGGCGAGGTGGCCCAGCTCCTCGCGGAGGCGAAGGGGGCCGACGTCGCCCCCCGCAGCGGGTCACCGGGGCCGCTCCTCGCTTGCGACTCGGTCCTGGAGCTGGACGGGGAGATCTTCGGCAAGCCCCACACCGCCGCGCGGGCCCGCGAGCGGTGGGCCCGGATGCGTGGCCGCACCGGGGTGCTGCACACGGGGCACTGGCTCACGATCACCGACGGCGTCGGCGGTCTCGGCCCCTCGGTGGGTCGCGCCGCTTCTGCCCGGGTGTCCTTCGCCGACGTCGGCGACGCGGAGATCGAGGGCTACATCGCCACCGGCGAACCGCTGCACGTCGCGGGCGGGTTCACGATCGACGGGCGGGGCGCCCCCTTCGTCGAGGGCATCGAGGGCCACCCGAGCACGGTGGTCGGGCTGTGCCTGCCGCTGCTGCGCACGATGCTCGCCGAGCTCGGCACGGCCTGGTGGGACCTGGCCGTGCCGAGCTGAGGCGAGTGCGGGTCAGCCGACCGGGGTCGCGACGGCCGCCTTCGCGTCGACGATGCCGCGGCCGTAGAAGGCGCTGAGGCCTCCGCGCACACCCGTCAGCGGGTTGCGCGCGGTCTGCAGCAGGGTCTTCTCGATCTGCCCGGCGTCGCGCCCCTGGGCGGCGAGCAGCGCGGCCACACCCGCGACGTGCGGGGTCGCCATCGAGGTGCCGGCGTAGGCGTCGTAGTCCTTGCCGTAGCACTCCCCGCTGCCGGTGCCGCGCGGCACGGTGGAGACGATGTCGTCGCTGCAGGGACCGCCCAGGAGACGCCCGGACCCACCGGGAGCGGCGATCCCGAGCTTGCCGAGCTGGACCGGCAGCTCGGAGAAGTAGGACTTCTGCTCGTCGCGGTCGGTCGCGCCGACGCACAGCGAGTCGCTGCTGAAGGCGGGGTCGTTGCACAGCAGGGTCGAGGTGTTGCCGGCCGCGGCGACGGTGAGCGTGCCCTTGTCGCGGGCGTACTGGATCGCGTCCTTCATCGCCGTGTCCTGACCGAGGATCGTCAGGAGCTGGGTGCCGGGGAGGCCGCCGAGGCTGAGGTTGACCACGTCGGCGCCGTTGTCGGCGGCGTAGCGGATGCCCTCGGCGATGTCCTCGCTCGTGCCCGAGCCGTCCTCGAGGACCTTGATCGGCATGATCTTCGCGTCGGGGGCCACGCCGGCGACCCCGATGCCGTTGTCGGCGGCGGCCGCGATGGTGCCCGAGACGTGGGTCCCGTGGGAGTCGCTCTCCTGGCCCTTGTCGTCCCGGCCCTTCCAGTTCCCGTCGCCGCAGGAGCCGGTCTGCTCGCCGCAGACGAAGTCGGCGCCGGGCACGAGCCGGCCCTGCAGGTCGGGGTGGCCGAGGTCGACGCCGGTGTCGACGACCGCGACGACGGCCCCGTCACCGGTGGAGGTCGGCCAAGCCTGCTCGGCGTGGACCTGGTCCAGGCCCCAGAGGTCCTTGCGCAGCGGGTCGTCGGTCGCGGCGCCGGCCGGGCCCGCGGCGGCGACGAGGCCGACCGCGCAGGCAGCGGCGGCAACGAGCGGGGTCAAACGCGTCATCATGAGTCCTTCGTCGGGAACGTGGTTACCCCACGGTAGGGATGATGGGCTCCACGTGCAGGACGAAGGGAGGAATCGCCCCCGATCAGACCGGCGGGATGTCCCGTCGGCGGGTGGAGAAGGTCCGCTCCCGGCCGCGGGCGTACCGCAGACGGGCGAGCAGCTCACCGCGCAGGTCCTCGGGCTCGACCACCTGGTCGATGACCAGGTCGCTCGCGAGGCGCTCGAGGTCGACGTCCTCGAGGTACTCCTCGCGCTTGGCGGCGATGAACTCCTCGCGCGCCTCCTCGCCCTGCTCCGCCTCGATCTGGGCGATCGTGTTGGCGTAGACCGCGTTGACCGCCGCCTCGGGGCCCATGACGGCGATCCGCGCGGTCGGCAGCGCGATCGTCGCGTCCGGGGCGAAGCCGGGCCCGCCCATCGCGTAGAGGCCGGCGCCGTAGGCCTTGCGCACGACGACGCAGAACTGCGGGACGGTCGCCGAGGAGACCGCGGAGACCATCTTCGCGCCGTGGCGGATGATGCCGCCGCGCTCGACCTCGGAGCCGATCATGAAGCCGGG
>CAYLUX010000254.1:0-2294 GCA_964386935.1 uncultured Janibacter sp. | reverse complement strand
ACCCCAACCGCAGCCCGGAGGACGAGTCATGAACATCCTCATCGGCTACGGCACGCATCGGGCGTGATCGGGTACTACCTCACCTTCTACTCACTGCTGGCCATCTTCTTCATGCTCTTCATGGCGGACAAGGTCTTCACCTGGGGCAAGAAGTTCGACTTGAAGACACAAGCCGCTTCGTGGGAATGCGCTACAACTCGACCCCGGTACGCGTTGTGTCCGCTCTCATCGGTGTGATCACGGTGTTCCCGTGGCTGGTCCTTGGTTTCCAGTCCCTGGGGCTCGTCTTCTCCTACCTGTCCTTCGGGCTGGTCACTCCTGTTCAGGCAGTTTTCGTCGGCATTGCCGTCCTCGCCGTACGACAGATCTGGACCGTACGCATGGGGATGCGCGGCATCGTGATCAGCGACATGGTCCAAGGAATCTTCGCCTACGGAGTCGGGACCACAATCGCCTTGGGACTGATGGTCTGGCTCGTCGGGCAAGGTGCAACGCTGGCCGACCTGCCGAGCGATTTCGCCAAGCTCCCCGGTCCCGGGAGCGACCTCGGCCCGATGTACTTCTTCTCCATCGTGCTCACCGGCGCTCTGGGGGCGTGGTGCTGGCCAGACATCTTCGTCCGCCTGTTCACCGCCAGGACCGCAAGCACCATCAAGAGGTCCGCGGTGAAGGCTGCTCCGGTCGTGGTGATCTTCTGTGCCGCGCTGCTCACCCTGTCGATGCTGGCTTCACAGCTGCCCGAGGTCGCCGGAGCGCCTGACAACGTCTGGTTCCTCACCGCTTCACACGGCGGCGCACTCGTCCTGGCACTGGCAGGGGTCTGCGTCCTGGCCGCGACGATGGGCAACGCCAATGCGCTCAACTCGGCCATCGGGACCCACCTCGCACAGGACGTCATCCACGTACGGGGGGCATCGGACGAGCGCATGACCCGGACGGCGAAGCTCGTCATCCTGGTGGTCACTGTTCTCGCCGTCATCGGGGCGACGGCCACAGCCACCACCACGACGGGTCTCGTGACCTTGGGACTCGTGTCGTACCAAGGAGTCGTCCAACTCGCACCATCGCTCTACCTGGGCATCTTCTGGCGGCGCGGCAATGCTGCGGGTGCACTCGTGGGCATGGTCGTCGGATTCGCTCTCGCAGCGGTCCTCGAATACGTGTACCAGGCGTCCATCCGTGGGCCTTCGGCATCACGTCGGGGGTGGCGGGGCTCATCGTCAACACGGCGATCTACCTCGGTTTCGCCTTCCTCTGGCCGACCTCCTCGGTGGAGCGGGCGCGCGTCGACGGCCTGTTCGAGCAATTCAGCACCTCGTCTGCACCCCCCAACAGGAAGGCGCCCCTCCCGTTGGATCCCGTCGCGCGAGTGTGAGTCACCTGCATCTCGCAGGACTGGGCTCGATCACCGGGTGCCCGGTCGCGGAGAGTCCCCCTCCCGCGGCCGGGCACCCGGCGCGTCGTCCACCTCGCCGAGGACGACCGGGCGCCGGGCGAGCACCGTGGCGACGTCCCCGAGGTCGGCCAGCTCCCGCAGCAGGACCCGGGTGGGTGTGAGCAGCGTCAGCCGGCCGACCGACTGGTCGCGCAGCAGCCGGCCCACCGGGGCCCAGTCGGAGTCCGTAGCCTCGCTCGTGCGGTGGTTCGGCTGGTCCCGGGCGTCCTCCGGGACGTGGAGGACGAAGAAGGCGACGTCGAAGCGCTTCGGTGAGGTCGGTGGCGTCACCCAGCAGTCCCAGGGCACCAACGCCGCGGGGTCGGCGCGCATCCCGGTCTCCTCGGCGAGCTCCCGCAGCCCGGTGGCCAGCAGCGTGCGGGCCCGCACGCTGGGGTCGCCCCCTTCGCGCCGGAGGCGACGCCACCGGTGCACGTGCTCGACCTCGACCTCCTCGGGCAGGGGCAGGGACGCTCCCTTCGCCTCGTCCCCGGATCGCACCTGCCGCCGGGGAAGACGACGGCGCCGGCCGCGAAGTCCATCGTGGACTGCCGGTGCTGGACGAAGACCTCCAGACCCTCCGGTCCGTCCCGGACGGGGATGACGCTGACGGCGGGGCGCGGGGTCACGGGGGCGGTGGCCACGACGGCGCGCATGATCATCCGGCGGCCGCCGCGGTCCAGGCCCACCTCCCGCTCGTGGCGGCGCAGCTCCCGGACCGGTTCGGGCGCGGCGGCCTCCTCTATCTCGCGGAAGCCCAGGCGGGCGTAGAAGGGCCCGTTCCACGGGATCGCGGCGAAGGTGCACAGGGTGATCGACTCGAAACCGCGGCGGGCGCACTCGTACATGACCGCCCGCA
>CAYLUX010000253.1:0-2301 GCA_964386935.1 uncultured Janibacter sp. | reverse complement strand
GGGCGCTGCCTCGCCTGACCGACGCGCGGACACTCCACGGTTTGTCAGCCCAGCTTCCGCCACGAAAGACCCGGTAGTTCCCATAGCGCGCGGGATCGAGGTAGTCCCAGCACCACTCCCAGACGTTGCCGAGAGTGTCGTACAGGCCGAAGGCGTTGGGCTCCTTCAGGGCGACGCGGTGCGGTCCCTCCCCCGCGTCCAGAGTGGTCCAGGCGACGCCGGAAAGCGGGCCGTAGTGTGGACCCTTCGTGCCCGCGCGGCACCCGTACTCCCACTCGGCCTCTGTGGGCAGGCGGAAGCCGTCAGACTCGAGCTTCCACTGCACCTCATCGCCTGAGATGCGATATGCCGTCGACAGTCCATGCGCCTCGGAAAGCTCGTTGCAGATACTCACGGCTTGCTTCCACGTGATCCCGCTGAGCGGCAGATCGCAGGTGTCGACCGTGACGGGAGTACGGCCGAGAGAGAACGCCTCCAGCGCCACGGTGCGATGCTCGGAGCGTCGCGCATCGTGAAGCGTTACCTTTCCGGCTGGGAGGGCGATCAGATCATCGGGAAGGCTCTGCACAAGGTGAGCGTATCGAAGGTCGCGAGTGGACAAGGTATGGTCTCCGCATCGAGGTCTGGTGATGCGTTGACCGGTTGAGACTGCCGACATTAAACCTGGTTGCTATCTTGAACGCCAAAGGGAGCGAAGGATCGAATTTCCCTTTTTCGATATGACTAAGCGACCTGCTGGTCAGCCCTGGACCCACTCGATCGCGATGGTGGGAATGACCTTCTCGACGGTCGGGGTGCGTTGACCCTTCCGGACCGGTCGGATCACCACGGTCATGAGTTCCTCAACGACGGTACGCCTGCGCCCAAGGCTCGCGGCGTCCCACCATGCCTCCGCGTCGCCGCTGTGGACGGCCTCGGCAAGCGGATCGTGCTGGATGACCTTCTGGAGGCGGGCTTCGAGATCGGCGCGCTCATCGTCGAGGGTCTCGAGAGCGTGCATGGCGTTCCCGGTATTGCCTCGGGTGGCGAGGAGGTCGTAGATGCCTTGCTCGCGCCTGTCGAGGTCTGCCAGCTGCGCGTTGAGCTCACTCGGGCTCTCTCCGTCGTCCGCGGCCTGCGCGAGCAGCGTTGAGGCGTCGGGCTCCTGGAGCCTGCGGATGCAGATCAGCGTGACGGCTTCATCGATCGGGTCGCCTGCGCGGTGGAAGTGATTGTTGCGGCAGCGGTACGTGTGGTACCGCTTCGAGGCGGCCTTGCCCGATCCGTCGACGCGCTTCGTCGGGTGGCTCTTCCCCGAGGCTGCGTACACGGGCTCCCGGCAGGTCGCGCAGACGGCGAGACCGGAGAGCAGCCAGCGGCGCGCGGTGCCGTTGTGGACGGGTTCGCGCCCGACGAGCTGCGCCCGAGCTGCGCTGACATAGGCGCGGGAGACGATCGGCTCCCACGCGCCGGCCTCGCACTCGTCGAGGTCGATCTTGGCGAGGTCGTAGTGCCCCGCGGCGACCTGCTGCGCGGGCGGCAGGAGCCCAGCGTAGTGAGGGTTCATCAACATCCGACGCACCGTGGTGCGCCTCCACGGCTTCCCCGCTCGTGTGGTCCGTGCGGCACGGTTCAGGTCACGCGCGATCTGGCCGAGAGGCGCGCCCGCGAGAAAGTCTCCGAAGATGCGTCGCACGTCGGCCGCCTCGTCCTCGACGATCTCGAACCGGGTGCCGTTCGCGTCGCGCTCCGAGGCAGGCAGCCAGCGGTACCCGTAGGGCGTGTGGCCGGGGCTTGGGTGGCCCTGCTTGCGCCGTTCGATGGCGTAGCGGCGCGCGCGTCGGGTCTTGACCTGCACCTCGCGCTCAGCGAGGAGGACGAGCTGCTTGAGCATGAAGTCGTCGTCCTGGGTGTCGATAGCGCCGCGTACGGTCACGATCCTGATCTCGCGCTTCTGGCGCAGTTCGAGCACGTCGGCGAGGCGGCGCGTGAGGCGGTCCACGTCCACGACGATCAGCACGTCGAACTCGCCCCGGTCACAGGCCGAGAGCATGTCCGCCCAGCCGGTCCCGGCCCCTCGCGCCTTGCTCCCGGAGGTGTCATTGTCCTTGAACTCGTGGAGGACCCGCCAACCACGGCGGCGAGCCTCCTCCCGGCAGTCGGCGAGCTGCTGCGAGATGCCCTGATCCTGGTCGATCGACTGGCGGACGTAGATTGCGGCACAAGTCACGGTTCCATCCTAAGTATGCTCTAGCATCGTATCAACTGGCCGCCGTGAACTCCTCCGTGTGCAGGGCGTCGTCCAGCCCCAGGCCCGCGTAG
>CAYLUX010000252.1:0-2303 GCA_964386935.1 uncultured Janibacter sp. | reverse complement strand
GACACCAACTGCGACCCCGACGAGGTCGACTACAAGATCCCGGGCAACGACGACGCGATCCGTTCGGTCACCCTCCTGACCCGGGTCGTCGCCGACGCGGTCGCCGACGGGCTCATGGCCCGCGGTGGCGGCAACGCCACGAGTGGCGCCCCGGCCGAGGCCGAGCCGATGGCCGAGTGGGAGCGCGAGCTCCTCGCCGGCGAAGGGGAGACCGCTGCCGCCGTCGAGCAGGCTCCGGCCGCCACCGTCCCGGACTCCGAGGCCAAGGCCGCGGCGACCGAGGCAGCAGCCGAGGTGCCCGCGACCACGGCTCCCGCCGAGTCCGAGACCCCGGCCGAGACCGCGGCCTCGAATGAGACCGCGAGCTCGCCCGAGACCGCCCCGGCGACGCCCGCCGAGGACACCCCCGAGGCCTGAGCCCACCCCACTGGTCCATCCCTGCGAAGGAGAACGGCACATACATGGCGAACTACACCGCCGCTGACATCAAGGCACTGCGCGAGTCCACCGGCGCGGGCATGCTCGACGTGAAGAAGGCGCTCGACGAGGCCGACGGCGACAAGGCCAAGGCGACCGAGGCGCTGCGCATCAAGGGCCTCAAGGGCGTGACCAAGCGCGAGGGGCGCACCACCTCCAACGGCCTGGTCGTCGCCAAGGCGGGCGAGGGCGTCGGCACCCTCGTCGAGGTCCTCTGCGAGACCGACTTCGTGGCCAAGAACCCGAAGTTCGGCGAGCTCGCCGACACCGTTCTCGGCGTGGCCGTCGAGACCGGCGCCGCGGATGCCGAGACCCTGCTCGCCGCGAAGGTGGACGGCAAGACCGTCCAGGAGCTGCTGGACGAGGCCAACGCCACCATCGGCGAGAAGGTCGAGATCAAGCGGGTCGCCCGCATCGAGGCCGAGGTCGTGACCTCCTACCTGCACAAGACCAGCCCCGACCTGCCCGCGCAGATCGGTGTCCTCTTGGGCACCGAGGGTGGCGAGGCGCAGACGGCCCGCGACGTCGCGATGCACATCGCGGCGTTCAGCCCCTCGGTCCTCGCCCGCGAGGACGTCGACGCCGAGACGGTCGCCAACGAGCGCCGCATCGCCGAGGAGACCGCGAAGGAGGAGGGCAAGCCGGAGGCCGCGATGTCGAAGATCATCGAGGGTCGCGTCGGTGCCTTCTTCAAGGACAACGTCCTCCTCGACCAGCCCTTCGCCAAGGACTCCAAGAAGTCCGTGGGCAAGGTCCTGGAGGAGGCCGGCGCGAAGGCCACCGCGTTCGCCCGCTTCCGCGTCGGCGCCTGACCGACCCGGCTCAGCTCGAAGGCGCTGCCCTGAGGTGTGAGGAGCGCCAGCGACGAGCCTCGAAGGGGGCCACCACCCGCAACGGGTGGTGGCCCCCTTCGGCGTCCGTGGGCGCGGGCCTCAACCGCCCTGCATGTAGCTCCTGCATAGCTGCTCGTCGAGTTGGCCGCCGGGGAACATCTGCTCGAGGGTGGCCGCGTCGATCTGGGCGCAGTAGGACCCGTCGGGGCCGGGCGTGGCCGTCGTCACCCCTGGCGTCGGTGTCGTGGTGGGTGCGGCCTGCGTGGTCGCTGGGGTGCCGGGGTCACCCTCGGTGACGATCTGCGCGCCCGCATCCGTGGTGCACGTCGTGGCCACGCCGCTGCTGGCGAAGGACGCGGGCGAGGAGGTGATGCAGCTCCACTCCTCGAGCTGGAGGTGCCCTCCGCTGCCCTGCCCCTGGGTGGGGACCTCCCGGTAGTAGGTGCTCAGCAGCTCCTCCGCGTCGCTGCACGTGATCTCACCGGCGACGATCCGCACGGTCAGCGGGGTCCCCGGCACGGACGTCACCGAGCCACACTGCTGGGGACCGGACGCCGCGGTGGGCGTCGTGGATGAGGAGGTGGACGTCGCCGTCGACGGCGGGGCGGTGGTGCTCGAGGTGCTCGTCGAGGTCGTCGTGCTCGACGCCGAGGGGGTGCTCGAGGCTGATGTCGGCGCGGTGCTCGAGGAGGTGCTCGGCGAGCGCGACGTGGACGACGCCGAGGAGCTGGAGCTGCGTGCTGATGGCCGCTCCGTCGTGGGCCCGTCGCCGGCGACGGTCTCCTCGCCCGCGCAGCCGACGAGTGCCAGCGCGAGGACACCCGCCGCGACTGCGGGCCGGATGCGTGGTGCCGACGTCCCCATGGTGATCTCCCCTCACCGGTTGCCGTGAGCACGGCAAGGGATCAATGCTACTGCGACGGGCGTCCGCGTGGCATCGTCTCAGGAGTGGGCGTCGATGATCGTCGCGACCATCCACGCGAGGTGGTCGGC
>CAYLUX010000251.1:0-2313 GCA_964386935.1 uncultured Janibacter sp. | reverse complement strand
CCGTCCTCCTGCTTCTTCAGCGACTGGGACATGACGGTCACCTCGGCGCCGAGGGCGACGGCCAGCTGGACGCCCATGTGCCCCAGGCCGCCGAGGCCGACGACGGCCACCTTGGAGCCCGGACCGACGCCCCAGCGACGCAGCGGCGACCACGTGGTGATCCCGGCGCAGAGCAGCGGCGCCGCCACGTCGAGGCCGATCCCCTCCGGGATCCGTAGGACGAAGTCCGCGTCGACGACGACATGGGTGGAGTACCCGCCCTGGGTGACGGTCCCGTCCCGGTCCGTGGCCGCGTAGGTCCCGATCTGGTCGGGGCAGTACTGCTGGTTGCCGGCTCGGCAGCTCTCGCACTCGCCGCAGGAGTTCACGAGGCAGCCCACCCCGACGCGGTCGCCGACGGCGTGCTGGGTGACGGCCGAACCGACCTCCGCGACGGTGCCCGCGATCTCGTGGCCGACGACGAGCGGGTAGGGAGCCTCGCCCCATTCGCTGCGCGCGGTGTGGATGTCGCTGTGGCAGACACCGGCATAGGCGATCTCGATGAGGACGTCGTTGGGTCCGACGTCGCGGCGCTCGATCGTCGTCGGGGTCAGCGGTTCGGTGGCGGCGGTGGCCGCCCAGGCCTTCACAGTGCGCATTGGGTGCGCTCCTCTCTCACGGAGTCGACACCAGTCAACTCCGCCACCCTCTTCGCCACCAAACGAAGGGGGCCGGGCGGCCACCGCGCCCCCTCAGGCGGCCTGCCGGTACTCGAAGGCCTCGAGCGTGGTGGTCAGCTCCTTCCGGTTCTCCCGGTAGCGCATGCAGTACTCGGTCGGGTACCAGCCGGACTCCTTCCACGCGTCGGGCTGCTTGATCTCGTGGCAGCCCTCCTCGACGCTCCCGTCGACGAGTCCGGAGTACCAGTCGTGCGTGACCATCGGCTCGTAGAAGGTCACCTCGTCGTCCCACACCCCGTAGATGAAGGTGTGGGTGAAGTCCCCGCCGTTGTGCTCCGGCGAGGTGAGGTCGGCCAGGTGGTTGCCCATGGCCGGCTCCACGGCGTCGAGGTCCTCGAAGTCCGGGTGCAGGTAGCGATCGGCCGGCAGGTCCTTGCCCTTCGGGTAGTCGTCGCAGTGCACGAGGACGTTGCACGGGCCCGGCCGGATCGCCAGGCGCTCCTCGTTCGGGTTCATGTAGAAGTGCACGTCGAAGTGCGGCTTGTCGTAGACACCGGGAGGCATGTGCCCCATGGGATTCCAGTTCGCCAGCACGTACTCGAGCGGGGTGTCGGCGTTCGCCCGGAAGTCCTCCCCGAGCTGCAGGGCGTCCTCGTACCCGCCGGAGCACTCCTTCATCGGGTCCTCGGACCCGTCACCGTCCTTGTCGTAGCACCACAGCCCGTCCGTGGGCGGGTCCTGCGGCAGCCCCTCGAGCGTGTCCTCCGACATCGCCAGGCCGACGGCGACGGGGGTGCCGTCCTCCTCTACCTGCGAGTACGCGGTCATGGTCCCGTCACCGCGGACGGCGGACTCGCCGTACTCGGCGCACGGACCCCGGTAGGACAGCGTCGAGCGGATGACCTTGTCGACGGCGGCCATGGGCACCCGGATGGTGCGTGCCCGGTCCGGCTCGTGCTTCGGCACGAGGCAGACCGGCACTTTCCCACCTCCGCGGGCGTCCACAGCGGTGGCCTCGCCGTCGTCGGGGGCGGGGCCACCCCCTTCGCTCGCGCCGGCGGACTCCTGCCCGGAGTCGCTGCTGCTGAACAGTGTCGGCTGCGCGGTGGCCACGGCCCCTACCGCGACCAGGGCCGTGCACGACATGACGACCTTCTTCATCGTTTCCCCCCTGGAAACCGAGGGGACTCCGTTGTCCCCTCGTAGACAATCCGACCATGTCTAGTGGCCTGCGAAGGGGGCCGCAAAGGGATTCTTACTCAGGGACTACAGCGAGGCGACCACCATCGTCGCGGCGAAGACGATCCCGGAGACGATGAGGGTGACGGTCGTGAAGCCCATGACGTCACGGATCCGTAAAGCAGTGTGGCCTGCCTCACGGACGCCATGACCCGCCGCTTCCACTTGGGGCCGAAGGGAGTTCGCCTCCGCACCGCCGCCGCGACCGACGGATTCCGGCACGCCGGGGGTCGCTTTACCGTTTTGTGACCTTCTGTATTACGGTCTACGGGCCGTCGCATCCTGCGGCGGTCACCGCGAGGCGCCGAACCCTGCCACTCTCGCGGCCGAAGACAAGATGCGGCAGGGGCGGGGGACCCGACCTCGGCCCACTCCCCTCGGGCCTCGGGGTGAAGTCCTCAGGTCGACACGGACC
>CAYLUX010000250.1:0-2323 GCA_964386935.1 uncultured Janibacter sp. | reverse complement strand
TCGTGCTCGATGTCGAGGTTGTGGTGCTTCCAGACGAAGTTGATCTCGTCGCAGGGCCACGTGGTCACCCCCGGTGCCGAGGTGAGGACGTCACGGAGCATGTTGGTGCCGGACCGGGGCGCACCGACGATCACGACGGGCTGACTCATGCTGCTTCCTCCGGCTTGTCGATACGGACGAGCATGTCGCTCCACCGCTGCAGGATCTCGGGCTCGTTGAACTCCTCGTCGGCGAAGCGGGCCACTGCAGCACGCTCCGTACGCAGCTGCGACCCAGACAGTCGCTCACTCGCCTGCGTCAACGCATCGACGAGCGCCGGGGCGTCATCGGCCGAGGCGCTCCACCCGAGCCCGAGCTCGCGGACGGAGCGCGCCAGCTGGCTGTCCTGCTCGCACAGGACCAGCAGAGGCAGGCCCTCGCCGGTATACGTGGCTGTCTTGCTGGGGTAGGCGTACCGGACGACGTCGGGCACGAGCGTCACGAGGCCGAGGTGCGCAGTCCGCATGAGGGCTTTGGCCGCGCTCGGGGACCCGTGCGGCAGGAAGATCACGTCGACGCCCGCGTGATCGATCCGGGCCGCAGCTGCCTCGACGCCTGCCTTGGCGCGCCCCTCGCCCATGAAGACCATCTCAAGGCGGACGTCCTCGGGGAGGTCGTCGAGCGCCGTGACCACACGCTCCAGCCCCTGGAAGCGGCCGAGGTTCCCCGCGAAGACGAGCCGGAGGACCCCTGCATCGGGCTCACCGAGGGGTGCCGGCTCAGGCTCGGAGAAGTCGGGCAGCGCCCAGTTGTTGAGGACCTTCACGCGATCTGCGAGCTGGGCATCGCGCGCGAGCACCGACCGGCGCATGTCCTCCGAGAGGACCACGATGCGACGGGCTCGCCGCATCGTCGCGAGGTCCAGACGGGCCAGGACCCGGTAGACGACGGGGTTGCTGAACTCCCCAGAGATCCGCCCGATCTCCGGGTGCAGGTCCATGCAGTGGTAGACGAAGGCTGCGCCTCGTACCCGGGCGGCCAGGGACACGGCCCAGCCGAGCGTGACCTGCGGGACCGTCGAGCACATGACCACGTCCGGTCTGCGGCTGACGAGGATCCGCAGGGCGACGACGAGTGGGAAGAGGACGAGGTTGGCCAGCTGGCGCCAGCCCCCGGCACGGTCCCGGAGCACGGGGAGGCGACGGATCCTGAAACCGTCGAGGCTCTCCGACGCCGGACTGCGCTCCTGTGCGGAGGCATACGACGGCTGGCCGGTGAGGACCTCGACACTGTGCCCGTCCCCTGCCCAGCGGGCGGCGATCTGCCTCAGGAAGGAGGCGTACGGAGGGCTGTCCGGCCAGAAGTAGCGATGGATCGCGATGACGCGCAACGACATTCCCCTTCACCCGGACCGGCCGGGCACAGCATAACGACGAAAGAGACGCCGGATCCGCAAGCCAAGGACCTGCCACCGGTTCCGGTAGGTCACATGGTGCGACTCCGCCCAGAAGCGTGCAGTGTCGGGGTCGATCGTCAGCTGGCCCCACACCACGCGAGGGATCTGCCAGGGTGAGCGCACCAGCAGGTCGACGACGAGATCACGACCCGTGTTGCGCGCTCCCCGACGTAGCCACTGCTCGAGGCCAGGTGGTGGTGGACCGTTCGGAGCTGCCCCTCCCAGCGCGATGATGAGAGGGGTTGCCGTGTGGCTGGCCCCCACCGACTCGGCGGCAGCGGCGACGGCTGCCGAGTCGGCATCGTCGGCGGCGTCGACGACGTGCTCCGCCGCGAGACGGCGGCTCTCGGTGGGGAGGAGCTTGATGGCGTTGAGCGCCTCGATGACGAGCGCATGCTCCCTGCCGACGGTGATGACCTCTTGGTGTGCCATCTCGACGCCGACCCGTTCCCGCCAGAGGACCTCGAAGGCGGCCCCGGCGTCACGAAGCAACCCACTGAAGCAGTGGTGCAGATCAAGCGGGACCGGGAAACGGTGATGCCGGAAGGTCGTCGAGTAGATGATGCCGTCCAGCGCCGGTGGGAACCAGTGCGAAATGATGGACCAGCCGGCCCGCGCGAGGGTGGCCGTCGCGAGCGGTCGATCGTCTGGGTGGACGAGCAGGTCGATGTCATTGCTGTGACGCTCCGCCCGCACCCCGAGCGCCGCGAAGGCAGGTCCCTTGATCACCAGCGAGCGCACGCCCGCGCCGCTGAGGAGCCGTTGCAGGTGAACGGTCCCGAGTGGCACTGCCTCAGAGATCGTGAGCGCGTCACTCATGTCGCCGCCGGGAGGATCAGGGACGCGTCACCGAGCATCTCCAGCGAGGCCTGCACGAACCCCTCTGGG
>CAYLUX010000249.1:0-2353 GCA_964386935.1 uncultured Janibacter sp. | reverse complement strand
CGCGTCGATCACGGATCACTGCAACCGTGCAGCGTCCCTCGCCGAGGCAACCCCGTAACTCTAGTCCAGGCGCGCGGAGTCGGCCAAACGTCTGTCCGCGGTGGGGCCCTCGAGCCCGTGGAGCGCGGGCTCGGCCACGTCGGCGACACCGATGTCGGCGGCCGGCTCCGCGGGGTGGGGGCCGTCCGCTTCGCCCAGCTTGACCGCGACGACGCCGGCGAGGATCGCCACGCCCCCGAGCAGCTGGATCGGGCTCATCTCCTCCCCGACGAGCACCCACGCGAAGGCGATCGCCATGAGCACCTCGCTCAGCCCGACGAAGGAGGCGACCGTCGAGCCGAGCACGCGGGTCGCGGCGATGCCGGAGGCGTAGGCGATCGCGCCGGCGAAGAGCGCCAGCTCCAGCACTGCGCTCCACCACGGTGCAGACCACCCGGCGAGGGCCACGTCGCTGGTCGAGGCCGACCAGGGCAGCAGTCCGGTGCCGACCCCGGCGAGCAGGCCGAGCGCCCCGACGAGCAGGCCGCCGCCGGCGAGGCTGATCGGCGGCAGCGCGTCGTCGCCGTGCGCTGCGGCGACGAAGAAGACGACGAGACCGACTGCGGCACACAGGCCCCAGAGAACCCCGACGAGGTCGACGCCGGCCGCCGAGGTGACGTCGAGCACGAGCACCAGCCCGACGACCGCGGCGACCACGCCGGTCGCCGTGAGCACGCTAGGCCGGCGGCCGTGGCGGGCCCAGAGCCAGCCGACGATGATCACCGGCGCGAGGTACTCCAGGAGCAGCGCGACCCCGACCGAGAGGCGGTCGACGGCCATGAAGTAGGCGAACTGGCAGCCCGCGACCGCGAAGACGCCGTAGGCGAGGATGCGACCGAGGTTGGGGCGCAGCAGGTGCCAGCGGCCGCGCATCGCCAGGGCGGCGGGCACGGCGAGCAGCAGCGCGGCTCCGACGATCCGCGCGGTCACGACGGCGCCGGGGCTCCACCCGGTCGCCATGAGCGCGGTCCCGAAGGTTCCCGAGGAGCCGAACGTGGCGGCGGAGAGGAGCGCGATCGCCAGGCCGAGGGCGAAGGGGGCGCCGCTGACGGCACGCACGTGGCCACCTCCATGCGTCATGAGTCAACTACAGTGATGCCGATGACGCTAGACCGATGCACCGTCAGGAGTCAATGTGGTCTTCGCCCATGACACGGATGTCGCGCTGCGGACCGCCGCCGACCTGGTCAACACCCACCTCGGGGAGCACGACACCCTGGTGGGCACGGCCGATCTCGCGGACTTCGTCGCGCGCTGGGAGTGGACCGGCCGGATCACCGGTGACGCCGAGGAGCTGGCCGCGGTGCGCGAGCTGCGCCCCCGGCTGGCCGGCGCCTGGCGGGCCGGGTCAGACGAGGACCTCGTCGACCTGGTCAATGCCCTGCTGCGCGAGGGCGAGGCACTCCCCCAGGTCGTCAACCACGGCGACTACGGCTGGCACGTGCACGCGACCCCGCCGGAGGCGCCGCTCGCGGTGCGGATGCAGGTCGAGGCGGCGATGGCGCTCGTCGACGTCGTCCGCCTCGGCGAGCGCTCCCGCCTGCGGGTGTGCGCGGCGCAGGACTGCGAGAGCGTGCTGGTCGACCTCTCCCGCAACCGCTCCCGGCGCTACTGCGAAGGGGGCTGCGGCAACCGCCTCGCCGCGGCGGCCTACCGCTCCCGGCAGGCCTGACCCCCGACCGACCCGATCAGTTGAAGAGGCTGGTGACCGAGCCGTCCTCGAAGACCGCGCGCATCGCACGGGAGACGAGCGGCGCGATCGAGAGCACGGTGAGGTCGTCGAACTTCTGGTCCTCGACGAGCGGGAGGGTGTCGGTGACGACGATCTCCTCCGCGGCGCAGGCCTGCATCCGCTCGACGGCCGGGCCGGAGAAGATCGCGTGCGTCGCGGCGATGATCACGCCGGCGGCGCCGTCAGCCATGAGCGCGTCGGCGGCCTTGGTGATCGTGCCGGCGGTGTCGATCATGTCGTCGACGAGCACGCACCAGCGGCCTTCGACCTCGCCGACGACGCGGTTGGCGACGCTCTCGTTGGGCCGGTCGATGTTGCGGGTCTTGTGGATGAAGGCGAGCGGCACGCCGCCGAGGTGGCGCGACCACTGCTCGGCGACCTTGATCCGGCCGGCGTCCGGGGAGACGACCGCCAGCTTGCGGTCGCCGTACTTGTCGCGCACGTAGTCCGCGAGGATCGGGCGAGCCATGAGGTGGTCGACCGGGCCGTCGAAGAAGCCCTGGATCTGGTCGGTGTGCAGGTCGACGGTGATGAGCCGGTCGGCGCCGGCGCACTTGAACATGTCGGCCATCAGGCGCGCGG
>CAYLUX010000248.1:0-2353 GCA_964386935.1 uncultured Janibacter sp. | reverse complement strand
CGAAGCCGAAGGGCGAGACGATGAAGATCGGCGTCTACCGGGCGAAGGCGACCGGGGACAGCGCCGGCTCGCTCTTCGTCAACCCCGGCGGCCCCGGGGCCTCGGGCATGGGTTTCGCCTCGGCCGCGGACCAGATCGTCAGCAGCGAGATCCGTCGCCACTTCGACATCGTGGGCTTCGACCCGCGCGGTGTCGGCGTCTCCGAGCCCATCGACTGCCTCACCGACCCGGAGCTCGACGACTTCCTCGGCCAGGACCCGACCCCGGACGACAAGGCGGAGCGGCAGGAGGCCATAAGCACGTCGAAGGACTTCGCGAAGAAGTGCCAGGAGCGGGTCGGTACCGAGCTGGGGCACGTCTCGACCAAGGACGTCGCGCAGGACATGGACGCGCTGCGGGCGGTCCTCGGCGACGCCAAGCTCAACTACCTGGGCAAGTCCTACGGCACCTACCTAGGGACTCTCTACGCGGAGAACTTCCCGAAGAACGTCGGCCGGATGGTCCTCGACGGGGCCGTGGCTCCCGACCTGAGCAACCTGGAGTTCGACAAGGGGCAGGCCAAGGGCTTCGATGACGCGACCACGGCCTGGGCGAAGGACTGCGTCAGCCAGACCTGCCCCCTCGGCTCGGACGTCAAGGAGGTCACCGACTCGGTCCAGGACCTGCTCAAGGAGCTGGACCAGAAGCCGATCAGCGGCAGCGGTGGTCTGAAGCTCACCGAGGGGTGGGCGACGATGGGCATCGCCCAGGCGATGTACGACGAGGCGCAGTGGTGGACGCTGACCAAGGCGATCGTCTCCGCCCAGGAGGGCGACGGCAGTGGCCTGATGTCGCTCGGGATGCAGTACGCGAGGCGCGACCCGTCGGGTGGTTACTCCTCCAACCTCATGGAGTCCTTCCGGGTCATCAGCTGCGCCGATCGCCAGCCCACGACCTCGGCGGAGGACTGGTCGGAGTACGCGGCGAAGATCGAGGACGTCGCGCCGATCCTCGGGAGTTCCTTCGCGTGGCAGGCGTCCGCCTGCGCGGTCTGGCCGACGCCGGCAGAGGAGGAGCCGCACAAGGTCTCGGCGAAGGGGGCCGACCCGATCCTCGTCGTCGGCACCACCAATGACCCGGCGACGCCGTACAAGTGGGCGAAGCGGCTCGACGACCAGCTCGCCAACTCGACGTTGCTCACCTACGAGGGCGAGGGCCACACCGCCTATCGCCGGGGGAGCGACTGCGTCGACCAGGCCGTCGACCACTACTGGCTCACCGGCGAGCTGCCGAAGGGGGAGGACCGCACCTGCAGCTCCTGACGGCGCCGGCCCGTTGGCGCTTATACCCGGTACGGGTATAAATTTGCGTCGTTGAATGTGCGAAACCACCGACGAAGGAGCCTCCACATGCAGAACCGCCGCACGATCCTCTCCGTCGCTGCGGTCGGAGTCGGCCTGGTGCTGACCGGCTGTGGCGCGGACGACCAGCCGAGCCATTCGGCCGGCCAGCACGATGGCAACAAGCACCAGGACGGGCACGGTGGCGGGGGCCAGGGCGGCCACGGCGGGATGGAGCACCCGATGGACGGTGGCCCGGCGCCGGCCGGCATCGAGAAGGCGACCGACCCCGAGTTCCCGGTGGGCACCAAGGTGATGTTGACCGCGGACCACATGCCGGGCATGAAGGGGGCCAAGGCCACCATTGCCGGCGCCTACGACACCTGGACCTACGCGGTGGACTACACGCCGAAGGGTGGCGGCAAGCGAGTCACCGACCACAAGTGGGTGGTGCAGGAGGAGCTGAAGGGCGCGGGCTCGCAGCGCCTCGACGACGGCACCAAGGTCACCCTGCTCGCCGACCACATGAAGGGCATGAAGGGCGCGATGGCGACCATCGCCTCATCGACCGGTGAGACCGTCTACATGGTCGACTACACCGATGACGGCATGAAGATGAAGAACCACAAGTGGGTCGTCGAGAGCGAGATCCGCCCGGCGAAGTGAGTCGCGGCCCTATGACTGGCGCGCCTTGGCCCCGCTGCGGATCTCGGGCAGCGGCTCGGCGAGGTACTGGCCGGGGCAGATCGTCTGGTTCACGTCACGGTGGCCGATGATCGTCTTGTGCTGCTCGCCGTTGATGGTGTCGGTGCCGGTGGGGTCGACGCCGTGCAGGTCCAGCTTCCAGGCGAGGAAGCGCTCGATCCCCGCGGTCATGGCGTCCGGAGCAGCGACCTCGTCGTAGTTGCCGAGAGCGGAGATGCCGGTCGTCTCGTCGTTGACGCCGAGGGCGTGGGCGCCGATGACAGCCTGGTCGAGCCCGCCGGCGCGGCCCTCCCAGAGGCGGCCCCACTTGTCGACGAGGACGTTGTAGC
>CAYLUX010000247.1:0-2387 GCA_964386935.1 uncultured Janibacter sp. | reverse complement strand
GTGATGCCGGAGCGGTCCAGGACGAAGGTCACCCCGGCCCGGTGCATCGCGCAGTCCATGAGCAGCTGGTCGAAGGCCCGGTTGAGGAAGGTGGCGTAGATCGCCACGACCGGGTGCATCCCGGCGAAGGCGAGCCCGGCCGCCATCGTCGTCCCGTGCTGCTCGGCGATCCCGACGTCGAAGGTGCGCTCCGGGTACCGCTCCGCGAAGGGCTTGAGCCCGACCGGGATCATCATGGCCGCGGTGATCGCGACGACGTCCTCACGCTCGGCCCCGAGCCGGAGGAGCTCGTCGCTGAACTCATCGGTCCACGAGCGCCCCTTGATCTCCAGGGGCAGCCCGGTCTCGGGGTTGATCTTGCCCACGGTGTGGAACTGGTCGGCCACGTCATTGCACGCGTGGTCGTAGCCCCGCCCCTTCTGGGTGATGACGTGCACGAGGACGGGGCCACCGAAGTCGCGCGCCCGCCGCAGCGCCTGCTCGACGCTCGCCTCGTCGTGCCCGTCGACGGGACCGAGGTACTTGATGCCCAGGTCCTCGAACATCCCCTGCGGCGCGAAGAAGTCCTTCGCGCCCTTCTTCATCGAGTGGAAGGCCTGGTAGGCGGTCCGACCGACGACCGGGGTGTCGTGCAGCTTGCGCTTGCCCCAGTCCAGGACCTGCTCGTACTGCCGGTGGGTGCGCAGCATCGCCAGGTGGTCGGCGAGGCCGCCGATGGTCGGGGCGTAGGAGCGCTCGTTGTCGTTGACGACGATGACCATCGGCAGGTCCTTGTCGGCGGCGATGTTGTTCAACGCCTCCCACGCCATGCCCCCGGTGAGCGCCCCGTCACCGATGACGGCCACGGCGTGACGGTCCTCCCCCCGCAGGTGGTAGGCCTTGGCGATGCCGTGCCCCCACGACAGCGAGGTGGAGGCGTGGCTGTTGCCGACGACGTCGTGCTCGGACTCCTCACGGCTCGGGTACCCCGAGAGCCCACCACGACCGCGCAGCGCGTCGAAGTCCTGTCGCCCGGTGAGCATCTTGTGCACGTAGGACTGGTGGCCGGTGTCGAAGACGACGGTGTCGCGCGGGGAGTCGAAGACCCGGTGGATCGCCATCGTCAGCTCGACGACGCCGAGGTTGGGCCCCAGGTGCCCGCCGGTGCGCGAGACCCGCGAGACGAGGAAGGCGCGGATCTCCTCCGCGAGGGTGCCGAGCTGCTCACTGGTGAGCCGCTTGAGGTCGGCGGGAGAGGTGATCGTCTCGAGGACTGCCACGCTGGCGTTCCTTCCGGTGGGGGTGACCGATCGATTCTACGCGAGGCCGTCCGCGAGCCCACCTCAGAGCCGCGGCACGAAGATCTGGCCCTCGAGGGCGTCCCGCACCAGGGCGATCCCCCGCTGGGCGGCCCGCAGCCGCAGCCCCTCCTGCTCGAGGCAGACGAGCAGCGCATCGACCGTGCCGGTCGGCAGCCGCTCGGTGAGGTCGACCCGTACCCGGCGGTAGGCCTGGCGCATCGCCTGCACCTGGGCCTCCACGTGGTGCTCGGCCAGCCAGGCCAGCGCCACCGGGTGGCGCCGCAGCACCGCGTGCCCTCGGTAGTCCGGGGGGCACAGGTCGAGCAGCCAGGGGACCACCGCGGCCTCCCACCCGCGCGTCCCCGGTGGTGGCACCCGGTCCGGCCAGCCGGGCGGTCCCCCCTTCGCCCGCGCCTGTGCCGTCGCCGCGCCCGGCGACCCGGGGGCCGCCACCCGCACCGGAGGCTCGTTGTCGAACACGTGTTCGATTGTATGCCCACCCGGCAGCGACCGTCACGAAGGGGGTGTCCGCCGGGTCGGCGGACACCCCCTTCGCTCGGGCTGATCGAGGTCAGCCGGCGATCTGGCGCAGCACGTACTGCAGGATCCCGCCGTTGCGGAAGTAGTCCGCCTCACCGGGGGTGTCGATGCGCACGACCGCGTCGAACTCGACCTTCTCGCCCGAGTCCTTCGTCGCGGTGACCTTCACCGACGCCGGCATGTCGCCGTCGTTGCACGCGGCCAGACCGACGATGTCGAAGGTCTCGGTGCCGTCCAGCCCGAGCGACTCCGCGCTCTGGCCCTCCGGGAACTGCAGCGGGGCGACGCCCATGCCGATGAGGTTGCTGCGGTGGATCCGCTCGTAGGACTCCGCGATGACCGCGTGCACACCGAGCAGGCCGGTGCCCTTGGCGGCCCAGTCACGCGAGGAGCCGGAGCCGTACTCCTTGCCGGCGAGGACCACGAGCGGGATGTTCGCCGCCTGGTAGTTCTCGCTGGCCTCGAAGATCGTGGTCTGCTCCCCACCGCGGGTGAAGTCCCGGGTGAAGCCACCCTCGACGCCGTCCAGCAGCTGGTTCTTCAGCCGGATGTTGGCGAAGGTGCCGC
>CAYLUX010000246.1:0-2392 GCA_964386935.1 uncultured Janibacter sp. | reverse complement strand
CATCATCTCCTCGCGCAGCTCGGTCAGGGCCGAGGCCACCTGCTTCGGGGACTCCGCCACGGCCGAGCGCTCCGCCAGCACCGCGCCGGACCCGACCGCAGCCTGCGCCGCATCGGCCGCGACGTCCGAGGAGTCCCCCTTCGCCGGGGCGAGCTGCTGCCAGGAGACCGCGAGCGCGAGCACCAGGACCAGCCCGACGACGGCCAGCCACCCGCGGGCGGCGGCACCCGAGCCGATCGCGCCGAGGCGTCCGGCCCCGTGACGAGCCGGGCCGGACCTGCTGGGACGGTGCCGTCGCCCGGCCGTCAGACGCGCCCACCACCTGCGCCACCAGCGCACCCGGACCGGAAGCCCCTCGTCGATCCGGGCGACCAGCTCCCGCTGCCACGAAGGCAGGACGCTGCCCCCTTCGCCCTCGCCGCGGCGCAGCCTGCGGGTCAGGCTGCCGGCCACGTCCCCCGACGACCCCATCCGCAGTGGCTCGGGGTCGGCGGCGTCGAAGACCGCCTGCGCCACGTCCTCGGCCTCCGGCCGCTCCTCCGGGTCGCCGGCGAGGCAGCGCTGGACCAGCTCCACCAGTTCCACGCTCACCGCGTCGGCGTCGTCGATGAGGTCGGCGAGCGCGGGCCGTTCGGCGACGTGCCCCGGCGGGGCGCCGGCGAGGCACTGCCAGGCGAGGGCGCCCAGGGAGTAGACGTCGGTCGCGCGGGTCGGCGCGCGCCCCTCGAGCACCTCCGGCGCGACGAATCCCTCCGTGCCGTGCACCTCGTCGGGCACCTCCCCCGCGAGCCGAGCGTAGCCGAGGTCGGAGAGGCGGGGGCGTCCCCCGGACTCCAGCAGCACGTTGCCGGGGCTGACGTCGCCGTGGACGATGCCCAGCTCGTGCAGCCCGGCCAGGGCCCGGGCGATCGGGGCGATGACCGTGACGGTCTCCCCCGCCGAGAGGTGGCCCCGCTCGGCCACGACGCCGGCGAGGCTGCCCCCTTCGCAGAGCTGGAGGATCAGGGCGGTCGCCGGCCCACCCCCGGCCTTATCGAGGCCGGGCACCTCCTCGAGGGTGAGCGCCTCGTGCAGGGTGAGGACGTGCTCGGCGGCCGCGTGCTGCAGCAGCGAGTACTCGCGCACCGCCTCCTCGTCGGCGAGTCCGGGCAGCAGCTTGACGGCCACGAGCTCCTCGTCGCCGATCCGCCGCGCGCGCCACACGGTCGCGGTTCCGCCGCGACCGATGCACCGGGTGAGGCGGTAACCGGGGACCTCGGGAGGGATCTCGTCCATGCCCATCCACGATGGCCCAGTCGCCGCGGTCGTGCTTCCGTTTGTCCACAGGCACCGGGAGCGGGCCGGGAGGGCGGCGATCGTGGTGTCATAAGGCGATGACGACCTCGGAGACGCCTCGTGCCAGTGGTCTGCTCGACGTCGGCGACGGGCAGTCGATCCACTGGGAGGAATGGGGTGACCCGGGTGGCGTCCCGGCACTCTTCGTCCATGGAGGGCCCGGGGGCGGGCTCGGCCAGAGTTCCTTCCGGCACCGCTTCGACCTGACACGGACGCGGGTGATCGGCTTCGAGCAGCGCGGCTGCGGTCGCTCCCGTCCCCACGCGAGCGATCCGACGACGCCCCTGAGCACGACGGCCGACCTCGTGGCGGACATGGAGCGGCTTCGTGTGGCCCGTGGCGTCGGCGCCTGGCTCGTCAACGGAGTCTCGTGGGGCTCCACGCTGGCCCTCGCCTACGCGCAGACCCATCCGCGACGAGTTCTCGGGCTCATCCTCTACGCCGTGACGACGACGAGCCGGGCGGAGGTGGACTGGATCACCGAAGGCGTGGGGGCGGTCTTCCCCGAGGCCTGGGACCGCTTCGCCGGGCACGCCGAGGCGGGGCAGGTCGGCTACCGGCGGGGCGAGGGACGCCTGGTCCAGGCCTATGCCCGGCTCATGGACTCGCCCGACCCGGCGGTACGGGACGCGGCGTCCCACGAGTGGGCGCTCTGGGAGGACAGCCACGTATCGATCGGTGCAGGCGGCTTCGCCCGGGACCCGAGGTGGGAGGACGACCGCTTCCGTCATGCCTTCGTTCGGCTGACCACCCACTGCTGGTCGCACGACGGCTTCTGCGACCCACCGATCCTTGACCGGATGGAGCGGCTTCATGACATTCCCGGCACGCTGATCCACGGACGACGTGACATCTCCTCACCAGCGATCACCCCGTGGCGGCTGCACCGTGCCTGGCCCGGTTCGCAGCTCCTCATCGACGAAGGGGACGCCCACGGCGGGGTTTCCATGGGTGAGCGGTGGCGGGCGGCCAACGAAGACATGGTGAGCGCCCTTCGCCGCTAGGCCCTCCTACACTTCGGCCATGCCCGCGGACGCCCCCACGATCCTCGCCACCT
>CAYLUX010000245.1:0-2409 GCA_964386935.1 uncultured Janibacter sp. | reverse complement strand
GAGATGACCTGCTGCGCCTCTCCGTCGGGCTGGAGGACGTCGAGGACCTGCGGGCCGACCTGGACCGGGCGCTGCACGGCAGCGGACCCGCTGCCGGCTGACCCGAAGGGCGGTGACCGGCGCCAACGTGGTCATCCGCGTGGGACCTGCATCTGGCTCACGCCGATCAGCTGACCGATCGCCTGTTGTGTGAGGCCCTCCGCGCCCACTGGTTCACCGAGAAGGCCGGGGCGGGTGCCGGATCCGTCACCACGGTGCATGCTGCTGAGGAGGATCGTCACTCACCGGAAGAGGCCTGCACGCTCCGGACCGCTGGGCATGCGACGGACTGGAGTGGGTACACCGAGAGCGACAGCCACGATGAAGGGAGTTCTCCTGTGACCGTCCCGAGCAGCAACCGCCGCGAGCGCGTCGTCGTCGTCGGGAGTGGGTTCGCCGGCTTCGAGGCGGCCCGAGGAGTGTCCCGACGGCTGCGCGGTGCCGAGCACTCGGCCGAGGTCGTGCTCGTCTCGATGCACGACTACATGCTCTACACCCCGCTGCTGCCCGACGTGGCCGGCGGGCTCATCGACCCCCGCTACGTGGCGGTGCCGCTGGCCAACGAGCTGCCGGACGTGACACTGCGGCCCGGCTGCGTCGACGGTGTCGACCTGGCGCGAGGGACGCTGCACGTCAGTGGTGGCGCGCCCGAGGACGAGCAGCTGCACTGGGACCGGCTGGTCCTCACTCCCGGGTCGGTGACCAAGCTCTTCGGTGTCCCCGGGGTCGCCGAGCACGCCCGCGGGCTGAAGACCGTCGCGGAGGCGCTGTACCTGCGCGAGCAGTTCCTCCAGCAGCTCGAGCTCGCCGAGCACGAGCCCGACCCGCAGGTGGCGCAGGCCCGCCGCACGGTCGTCGTCGTGGGCGCCTCGTACGCGGGGACCGAGCTCGTCGCCCAGCTGCACGCGCTCGCGGAGGACCACGCGCGCCAGCGCGGCCGGCCGACGGACCGGGCGCGGTTCGTGCTCATCGACCTCGCCGACCGCGTCATGCCCGAGGTCGGCGACAAGCTCGGCGACCGCGCGCTGGAGTCGCTGCGCGGCCGGGGTATCGACGTCCGCCTCGGGACGAGCCTCGAGGAGCTCACGGCACAGGAGGCGACGCTCACCGACGGCGACGTCATCGGGACCCGGACGGTCGCCTGGGTCACCGGCGTGACGGGGGCGCCGATGCTCGAGACGCTCGGCCTGCCGCTGCAGCAGGGCCGGCTGGCCGTCGACGCGGACCTGTCCGTGCCGGGCCATCCGCATGTCTTCGCCGCCGGTGACGCCGCGGCGGTGCCGGACCTCGCGAGCTCGGAGAAGTACGCGATCACGCCCCCGACGGCGCAGCACGCGGTCCGTCAGGGCAAGACGGTCGCCCGCAACGTCGCGGCGAGCCTCGGGGTCGGCACGAGCACCCGGTACAAGCACCGCAACCTCGGTCTGGTCGTCGACCTCGGCCCGAAGTACGCCGTGGCCAACCCGCTGGGTCTGCGGTTGTCCGGCTGGCCCGCCAAGATCGCTGCCCGCGGGTACCACCTCGCCTCCCTGCCGCGTGCCGCCAACCGCTGGTCGACGGCGCTCGCGTGGGCGACCGAGGTGGTCAGCGATCGGCCGATCTCCCGACTGGGACTGGTCAGCGCGGACGAGGCCGACTTCCGTGCGAGCGAGGGCTTGGGGTCCTCCGAGTAGTCTTCTTGCCCGAAGCGGGAGGGCGTACCGGGTGCGGACGCGCCTTGAATGCGCTGCGGCGCGGCCCCGGCCGCTCACGACACACGACCGATCCCGGAGTACCGCCGGAGATCAGTGCCCGGGTCCGTCCGGGGGTCGAGGAGCGGGCGCCGTCAGGCGAAGGGGAGGTCGCTCGCCATCCCCTCCGGCCGGCCCGGCTCCGCGTAGTGCTCGACGCCGAAGGCCGCGGCGAAGACCTCCTCCGGCATGCCGAGCATGAACTGCACGTCCTCCTGCGAGGCGTGGCAGGCGAGCACCTCGCGCTTGACGGCGATGACCTCGGTGACGTCCACCGCGTGGTGGATCTCCTTCTCCGGCAGGCCGATCGGGTTGCCGTCGTCGGCCGGGGCGTCGGCGTCCATCTCGATGTCGACACCGGACCCGCGGGCGAGCTCGAGCTGCCGCCGCATCCGGTCCCGGTTCATCGTGTTCTCCAGCACCCGGGGTCGGCGGGCCGCGAGCTCGGCGGCGCGGTGGGCCACGTGGTGCACCTTGACGTGGTCGGGGTGCCCGTAGCCGCCGTGCCAGTCGTATCCGACGAGGATGTCGGCCTGCTCCTCGTCGAGGATCCGGGCGAGCCGGCGGGCGGCCTCGTCGGTGTCCGCGGAGTGGAAGGAGGTCTCGTGGCCGTTCTGCTCCCACCCGGTCATGCCGGAGT
>CAYLUX010000244.1:0-2412 GCA_964386935.1 uncultured Janibacter sp. | reverse complement strand
TGCGCGCGTGGATCTTGTCGTCCACGAGGTGGTGCAGCTTGAGGATGTACATGTACCCGACGGAGACCGGGTCCGGGTAGGGGTCGCCGGTACGGCCGTCGAAGAGGCTCGCCTTGCCGGAGCCGTCGATGAGGCGCTTGCCGTCACGCGTCGGCAGCGTCGAGTCGAGCAGACCGGTGATCTCCTCCTCCTCGGCACCGTCGAAGACGGGGCTGGCCACGCGGGTGTCCGCCGGGGCCTCGCGGGCGTCCTGCGGGATCATCGCGGCCCAGTCGGGGTCGCCCTCGATCTTCCAGCCGCGGCTGGCCGCCCAGCCCAGGTGCAGCTCGAGGATCTGGCCGATGTTCATACGGCCGGGGACACCGAGCGGGTTGAGCACGACGTCGACCGGGGTGCCGTCCTCGAGGAAGGGCATGTCCTCGACCGGGAGGATCTTGGAGATGACGCCCTTGTTGCCGTGGCGGCCGGCGAGCTTGTCACCGTCGGTGATCTTGCGCTTGTTGGCGACGTAGACCCGCACGAGCTGGTTCACGCCCGGGGGCAGCTCGTCGCCCTCGTCCTTGTCGAAGACCTTGACGCCGATGACCGTGCCGGTCTCGCCGTGCGGGACCTTCATCGAGGTGTCGCGGACCTCCCGCGCCTTCTCGCCGAAGATGGCGCGCAGCAGCCGCTCCTCCGGGGTCAGCTCGGTCTCCCCCTTCGGGGTCACCTTGCCGACGAGCAGGTCGCCGTCGCGGACCTCGGCACCGATGCGGATGATGCCGCGCTCGTCGAGGTCGGCGAGGACGTCCTCGGAGACGTTCGGGATGTCCCGGGTGATCTCCTCCGGGCCGAGCTTGGTGTCGCGGGCGTCGACCTCGTGCTCCTCGATGTGGATCGAGGAGAGGACGTCGTCCTGGACCAGCCGCTGGCTGAGGATGATCGCGTCCTCGTAGTTGTAGCCCTCCCACGGCATGAAGGCGACGAGCAGGTTGCGGCCGAGGGCCATCTCCCCGCCGTCGGTCGCCGGCCCGTCGGCGATCAGCTGGCCGGCCTCGAGACGGTCGCCCTCGGAGACCATCACGCGCTGGTTGTAGCTGTTCCCCTGGTTGGACCGGGTGAACTTCATCATCTTGTAGGTCTGGCTGCCGCCCTCGTCGTTGGCGACGGTGACCAGGTCCGCGGAGACCTCGGTGACGACGCCGGCCTTCTCGGCACGGACGACGTCGCCGGAGTCCAGCGCCGCGCGGTGCTCCATGCCCGTCCCGACGTACGGGGCCTCGGAGCGGACCAGCGGCACGCCCTGACGCTGCATGTTCGCGCCCATGAGGGCACGGTTGGCGTCGTCGTGCTCGAGGAAGGGGATCATCGCGGTCGCGGCCGAGACCATCTGCTGCGGCGAGACGTCCATGTAGTCGACGTCCTCGGCCGGGATCTGGTCGACCTCGCCGCCCTTGGTGCGGGCCAGGACGCGCTCCTCGCGGAAGGTCCCGTCGTCGTTCAGCGGCGCGTTGGCCTGCGCGACGACGTAGTGGTCCTCCTCGTCCGCGGAGACGTAGTCGATGTCATCGGTGACCCGACCCTCGACGACCCGGCGGTACGGGGTCTCGATGAAGCCGAAGGCGTTGATCCGCCCGTAGCTGGCCAGCGAGCCGATGAGACCGATGTTCGGGCCCTCGGGCGTCTCGATCGGGCACATGCGGCCGTAGTGCGAGACGTGGACGTCACGGACCTCCATCTGGGCGCGGTCACGGGAGATACCACCCGGGCCGAGCGCGTTGAGGCGACGCTTGTGCGTCAGACCCGCGAGCGGGTTGTTCTGGTCCATGAACTGGGACAGCTGCGAGGTCCCGAAGAACTCCTTGATCGAGGCCACCACGGGGCGGATGTTGATCAGGGTCTGCGGGGTGATCGCCTCGACGTCCTGGGTGGTCATGCGCTCGCGCACGACGCGCTCCATCCGGGAGAGACCGGTGCGGATCTGGTTCTGGATCAGCTCGCCCACGCTGCGGACGCGGCGGTTGCCGAAGTGGTCGATGTCGTCGGTGTCGACCGGGACGTCGGCCGCCTCGCCGTTGCGCACACCCGGGATGGTGGTCTCGTCGGCGTGCAGCGCGACGAGGTACTTCAGGGTCGCGACGATGTCCTCGAGGGAGAGGACGGACTCCGAGAGGTCGGTGGCCAGACCGAGCTTACGGTCCATCTTGTAGCGACCGACCTTGGCCAGGTCGTAGCGCTTGGGGTTGAAGTAGAGGTTGTCGAGCAGGTTCTGCGCGGCCTCACGGGTCGGCGGCTCGCCCGGACGCAGCTTGCGGTAGATGTCCAGCAGCGCGGCGTCCTGGTCCTCGACAGTGTCCTTCTCGAGGGTGGCCCGCATCGACTCGTAGTCGCCGAACTCCTCGAGGATCTCGGCGGAGGTCATGCCGAGGGCCT
>CAYLUX010000243.1:0-2416 GCA_964386935.1 uncultured Janibacter sp. | reverse complement strand
CTTCGAGGAGGAGGTCCTCGGCGCGCCATGGGGGTCGATCGCCAAGTCGGAGCTGGAGCTCAAGGTCTTTCGGCTGCTCATGGCCACCGGCTCGCTGGACGCCGGGGCCGGCGACGGTCAGGTCGCGGCGACGCTCAAGGTGCCGGTCTCCCGTGTTCGCACCATGCGCTACCGCCTCGACCAGGAGTCGATCGGCGACGACTACCTCAAGGCCGTCATCGAGCGCTTCGAGGTGCACCGGACCGAGCCGGCCACGGACGTGCACCTCGTCATCGACTCGCGGTACCTGCGGGAGCGCTTCGTCGAACGGCTGCGCTCGGAGCGGATCGCCGTGCGCCGCGAGCTGGCCGGCGAGCTGCTCCGTCTGGAGCTGACCGACCTCGTCTCCTTCGTGCTCATGGCCGACGACGTGCCACCTGCCGACCGGGAGGCCGTCATCGCCGACCTCGTTCCGGCGTGGCGGGAGCACGAGGGCTCGGTGTGGAAGGAGTCCAAGGAATCGGTTTTCGCGATGTTGTCGGCCGCGTCCGACGCACAGCCCCTGGTCAAGGGGCTCCTCGCCGTGCTGGACAAGGCCTTCTGACCATGCGTCTGGACTAGGGTCACGCGGATGAGCCGGATCTTCACCACGAGCGTCGCCTCGGTCTACCCGCACTACGTGAACAAGGTCGAGCGCAAGGGGCGCACGCGCGCCGAGCTGGACGAGGTCATCCGGTGGCTCACCGGGTTCGACGACGCGCAGCTGGCCCGCCACCTGCAGGACGGCACGACCTTCGAGGACTTCTTCGCCGCCGCGACGCTGAACCCGAATGCGGACCAGATCACCGGGTCGGTCTGCGGGGTGAAGGTCCAGGAGGTGGAGGACCCGCTGATGCGGCGGATCCGCTACCTCGACAAGCTCGTCGACGAGCTCGCCAAGGGCAAGGCGATGGAGAAGGTCCTGCGGACCTGAGCGTGCTTACGGATTCCTGACGGGGAGTTCACCGTCCTCCACCCGGCCCGTCGCGTGCTCCGGCGCCCGCGATCACGGCCGGTTCACGTGCCGCCTCCACGGTGGACGGCGGCCGCACCCGCGGCCGTCACCACACATGGAGGACACAGGTATGCCCCTGAAGCCGACCAGGACCATCGCGCCGATCGCCACCGGCGCCCTCACCCTCTGCCTCGCGGCGAGCCCCGTCGCCGCTGCGTGCGCGCACGCGGCACCCGCCGACGCCACCACCGCCCAGGCCGCGCCGGCCTCCCCTTCGCAGGGGAAGGGCGGGACCTACGAAGGCGAGGTGGAGGTCGTCCCCGGAAGCGACGAGGACCAGCAGACCCTCGACGGGGTCGTCTTCGACGACCGCAACCAGAACTCGACCCAGGACCGCGGCGAGCGCGGGATCAAGGGCGTGAGCGTCTCGAACGGCCGCGAGGTCGTCACGACCGACGCCAAGGGCCGCTACGAGCTGCCCGTCGACGAGAACACCAACGTCTTCGTCACCCAGCCGGCCGGCTACCAGGTGCCGGTGGACGAGGACAACATCGCGCAGTTCTCCTACATCCACCTGCCCGAGGGCTCCCCCGACCTGAAGTACGGCGGCATCGAGCCGACCGGTGAGCTGCCCGACGCGGTCAACTTCCCGATGGCCCGCTCGCAGCAGACCAAGGTGCCGCAGCAGAACTGCATCATGGGCGGCGACGTGCAGACCTACACCCAGGAGGAGGTCGGCTACGCCCGCACCGGCGCCTTCACCGACCTCGCGCAGCGCGACGACTACGCCGGGTGCGGGGCGCTCTTCCTCGGCGACATCGTCGGCGACGACCTCTCGCTGTACGACCAGACCCGTGAGCTGACCGGCATGGTCAACGGGCCCGTCCGGATGCTCCCGGGCAACCACGACCTGGACTACGACGCCCAGAGCGAGAACCGCTTCGACACCTACCGCTCGCAGTTCGGCGCGGACTACTACTCCTACGACGTCGGCAACATGCACATCG
Organism: uncultured Janibacter sp.; assembly: GCA_964386935.1. Lineage (GTDB taxonomy): Bacteria > Actinomycetota > Actinomycetes > Actinomycetales > Dermatophilaceae > Janibacter. Next base: position 436 of record CAYLUX010000243.1, on the reverse strand, counting down.
TCGCGCTGGACAGCGTCCAGTACCCCGACGGCGACACCTACTACGGCGCCCTCGGCGAGGAGCAGCTGGAGTGGCTGCGGCAGGACATCGCGAAGGTCCCGAAGCAGAAGACGGTCGTCCTCGCCGCGCACATCCCCCTCGTGGACTACGCCGACCAGGCGGAGAGCAAGCACCAGGTCAAGGAGGTCAAGGAGATCCACGAGATCGTCGCGGGCCACGAGGCGGTCGCGTTCGGCGGGCACAGCCACTCCACCGAGTTCATGCGGGCGGGCGACTCCACTGCCGGCTGGCAGGAGACCCTGGGCCTCTCCGAGCTGCCCTTCGACCACATCACCGCCGGCGCGATCTCCGGCGACTGGTACTCCGGCCAGCTCACCGAGGCCGGCGTGCCGACCGCGCTGCAGCGGGACGGGGCCCGGCCGGGCGTACTGACCCT
>CAYLUX010000242.1:0-2416 GCA_964386935.1 uncultured Janibacter sp. | reverse complement strand
CGCAGCTCCTCCCCCTTCGGCTCCGGGTAGCCGGCGATGGTCTCGTCCAGCAGCCGCTTCATCTCCGCGCGCAGCCGCTCGGTCACCTCCGCGACGTCGTCCTCCGGCGCCACGTGGATCGGCTCCCCCACCGTGATGTGGATCCGGGTGTTGGTGCGCCCCAGTCGCTTGGGCACGTCCTTGGTCCAGATGCGCTGGGCGCCCCACACGATCGTCGGCAGGATCGGGACCCCCGTCTCCTGCGCCATCCGGGCGGCGCCCGACTTCAGCTCCTTGATCTCGAAGGAGCGGGACATCGTCGCCTCCGGGTAGACGCCCACGATCTGCCCCTGCCGCAGCCGCTCGGTGGCCTCGGCCAGCGCGCCGGCGCCCGACCGACGATCGACCGGGATGTGCTTCAGGCCCCGCATGATCGGCCCGGCGACCCGGTGCTGCCAGATCGACTTCTTGGCCATGAAGCGCACCAGCCGCCGACTCCTGCGGGCCGCGAGCCCGGCGAAGATGAAGTCGAGGTAGGCGGTGTGGTTGACGGCCAGCACCGCACCACCCCTGCGCGGGATGTTGCGACGCCCCTTCATGGTGAACCGGTAACCGTTGACTAGGAAGATGATGCGGGCGATCACCAGGACCAGCTGGTAGAGGGGCTCGATTCTCATGTTCGCAGCCTACGACGCCGCGGGCGGGTGCCCGGGTCGATTGGCCCGGCTCGGCGGGGTGATGGGAAGATTCGGCCCATGACCGAGCACTCTCCCGCGCCGCAGACCCACATCCCCGACCGGCCGTCCCTGGACGGCCTCGAGGAGAAGTGGGCGCAGGTATGGCGCGAGGAGGGGACCTACGCCTTCTCCGGCGACGGCGACCGGGAGAGCATCTTCTCCATCGACACCCCGCCGCCGACGGCCAGCGGCAGCCTGCACATGGGGCACGTCTTCAGCTACACCCACACCGACTGCATGGCCCGCTACAAGCGGATGCGCGGCTACGACGTCTTCTACCCGATCGGGTGGGACGACAACGGCCTGCCGACCGAGAAGCGGGTGCAGAACTACTACGGCGTGCGCGGTGACTCCACGCTGCCCTACGACCCCGACTTCACCCCGCCGCACCAGGGGACCTCGAAGTCGATCAAGGCTGCCGACGCGGTCCCGATCAGCCGGCAGAACTTCATCGAGCTGTGCGACGAGCTGACCGTGCGCGACGAGGAGGCCTTCGAGTCCCTCTTCCGGCGCCTGGGCTTCAGCCTCGACTGGAACATCCAGTACCGCACCATCGACGACCATTCCCGCGCGACGGCGCAGACCGCCTTCCTGCGCAACCTCGCCCGCGGCGAGGCCTACACCGCCGAGGCCCCGGGCCTGTGGGACGTTACCTTCCAGACCGCGGTCGCCCAGGCCGAGCTGGAGGCGCGGGACTACCCCGGCGCCTACCACCGCGTGGCCTTCCACGGCGCCGACGGACCGGTCCACATCGAGACCACCCGTCCCGAGCTGCTGCCGGCGTGCGTCGCGCTCATCGCCCACCCGGATGACGAGCGCTACCAGGGGCTCTTCGGCTCCACCGTCACCTCACCGCTCTTCGGTGTCGAGGTCCCGGTCATCGCCCACCCCGCCGCGGAGATGGACAAGGGCGCCGGCATCGCGATGTGCTGCACCTTCGGTGACCTCACCGACGTCACGTGGTGGCGTGAGCTGCAGCTGCCGACCCGCTCGATCGTCACCCGCGTCGGCCGGATCGCCCAGGAGGTGCCCTCTTGGGTCGAGACCGCGAAGGGGGCGGAGGTCTACGAGGAGATGGCCGGCAAGACCGTGCACTCCGCCCGTCAGGCCGTCGTCGAGGCGCTGCGTGACTCCGGTGACCTGGACGGCGAGCCGGAGACCACCCAGCGCAAGGCCAACTTCTACGAGCGCGGCGAGAAGCCGCTGGAGATCGTCACCTCCCGCCAGTGGTACATCCGCAACGGCGGCCGCGACGCCGAGCTGAACCAGGCCCTCCAGGAGCGGGGCGACCAGATCGCCTTCCACCCCGACTTCATGCGCGCCCGGTACAAGAACTGGGTCGCCGGCCTCAACGGGGACTGGCTGATCTCCCGGCAGCGCTTCTTCGGGATCCCGATCCCGGTCTGGTACCGGCTCGACGCCGACGGAACGCCCCAGCACGAGAGCCCGCTCGTCCCGGCCGAGGACCGGCTGCCGATCGATCCGATGGCCCAGGTCCCCGAGGGCTACACCGAGGAGCAGCGCGACCAGCCGGGCGGCTTCACCGGCGACCCCGACGTCATGGACACCTGGGCGACCTCCTCGCTCTCGCCGCAGATCGCCGGCAACTGGCTCGAGCAGGAGCGCAGCGGATCCGAGCGCTTCTCGAAGATCTTCCCGATGGACCTGCGCCCGCAGGCCCACGACATCATCCGCACCTG
>CAYLUX010000241.1:0-2419 GCA_964386935.1 uncultured Janibacter sp. | reverse complement strand
CAGACCTTCGGCGACGAGGACATCGGGCACGGCAACGTCGCCCTGTACATCATGATCTCGATGGCCGTCTACGGCGCGGTCACCGCCACGGTGAGCATCGGTGGGCAGGCTGCGGTCGAGCGACAGCAGGGATGGGGTCGACAACTCGGGCTGACCCCCCTTCGCGACAGCTCCTACGTCGCAGGCAAGGCGGTCATCGCCCTGGCCATCGCACTCATCCCGATCATCCTCATCTACGGGATCGGCATCGCCACCGGAGCGAAGGGGGACGCCTGGGTCTGGGCGGCATCCGCCGGCATCGTGCTCTTCGGGGCAGCCCTGTTCGCCCTCTACGGCCTGATCTTCGGCCTCGCCTTCCGCTCCGAGTCCGCCGTGGGAGCGGCGTCCGGGTCGCTGGTGATCCTCGCCTTCCTCGGCAACATCTTCATCCCGCTGTCGGGGACCATGCTCACCATCGCGAAGTTCACCCCCCTCTACGGCATGGTCTCCCTCGCCCGGTACCCGCTGACCGAGGGCTACTCGGTGGACATGAACGGCAACCTCGCGCACGAGTCCCTGTGGGTGCCACTGACTAACGTGGTGGTGTGGACGCTCATCATGGCCGTGGCGACGGTGTACCTGGCGCGTCGGGGCCGGGAACGACAGTGACCACCTCGGCGGCGGGGCTCGGCTTCCGGGACCAGGACGTGCCGGGCCAGGACGTGCCGGACCCGTGGGCCCGGCACGGCTGGATCCTCGCCGCCATCTGGTTGGTCTTCGTCGGCTTCCCCATCGCCGCTGTCGTCGACCGGACTGCAGATCAGCCCCTGCTACGAGTCCTCGGCGTCGGGGCAATCGTCGTCTTCGCCGCGCTCTACCTGTGGGCATTCCTGCGGGGTCAGGCGGCGCTGCGCTGCGGCTGGTCCCGGAATGACCTGCTCGTCGTCGTCGGTGGCTTCGTGGCCAGCATCGCGATCGTGCTCGGCCTGATGGGGATCATCGGCGTGGACGCGCTGGGGCTGACCCCCTTCCTCGCCTCGGTCGCCGCGTGGAGCTTCCCCGACCGGTGGGCGGCTCCCATCGTGGTGGCGACCGTCCTCGGTGCTGGCGTCATGCTGCTCGCCAGCGGCGACACGGCGGAGGCGTGGCCCTACCTCTTCCTCCCCGTCCTCATCGGCGGTTTCGGGCTGCTGCTGCGTCGGCTCACCCTCAGCGACGAGCGCCGCCAGGCGGTGAGTCGCTCGCTGGCCGTCTCGGCGGAGCGGGACCGGGTCGCGCGCGACGTCCATGACGTCCTCGGACACTCCCTGACCGTCGTCACGCTCAAGGCCGACCTGGCCGAGCGGCTCGTCGACATCGACCCGCAGCGAGCGAAGGAGGAGCTCGCCGACATCCGCTCCATCACCCGACAGTCCCTCGCCGAGATCCGCGCGACCGTCGCCGGCCTGCGGGTGGCCCGGCTCTCCGACGAGCGTGACTCCGCGGCGAATGCCCTGCGGGACGCCGGGATCGAGGCGGAGCTGCCCACGGACGAGGCCGTCGTCGACCCGGCCCACCGGATCACCGTGGCATGGGTGTTGAGGGAGACGGTTACCAACGTCGTGCGGCACAGCGGCGCCCGGAACGTCTGCGTCTCCTGGGGGCCGACCTGGCTCGAGGTCGTCGACGACGGGCGAGGACTGCGCGGACAGCGTGAGGGCTCCGGCCTGACCGGCCTGCGAGAGCGCGTGGTCCAGGCCGGCGGTGACCTGACGATCGGCGACGGGACTCCGGGGACGCGCGGACCCGGGACGAGCGTACGGGTGGAGCTGCCGTGATCACGCTGCTGCTGGCCGACGACCAAGCGCTCGTGCGCGGTGCCATGGCCGCCCTCCTCGGGATGGAGGAAGACATCGACGTCGTCGCCGACGTCGGTTCCGGTGACGAGGTGCTCGAGGCGGTCCGTCGCACCGAGCCGGATGTCGCGGTCCTGGACATCGAGATGCCCGGACTGGACGGGATCGCCGCCACCGAGCAGCTGGCCCGCGAGGCACCCGGGACGAGAGTGCTCATCGTGACGACCTTCGGTCGGCCGGGCTACCTGCGCCGGGCCCTGGAGGCGGGCGCGCGCGGGTTCGTCGTCAAGGACACCCCCTCCGACGAGCTCGCCGAGGCGGTGCGCACGGTGGCGAAGGGGGGACGTGTCGTCGACCCGTCGCTGGCCACCGACGTCGTCGTCGGAGGGCCGAACCCGCTCACCGACCGCGAGCAGGAGGTGCTCCGCTACGCACTGGAGGGGCACTCCGCCCCTGTCATCGCCGCCAACGTGCACCTCTCCCCCGGCACGGTGCGCAACCACATCTCCTCCGCGATCGGCAAGACCGGCATGGGCACGAAGGTCGAGGCCGCCCGACGAGCGCAGGACCTCGGCTGGTTGTGACAATGGGGCACGTGCGCCCCC
>CAYLUX010000240.1:0-2423 GCA_964386935.1 uncultured Janibacter sp. | reverse complement strand
AGCTCGTTGATCGTCACGATGCCGCGGTGGCTGCGCGGGACGAGCCCGAAGTGGATCGTCTCGGGGTCGCCCAGGGAGCGACCCTCGGCGACCTTCATCGGGTCGACGTCGCCGATGAGGTCGGCGACGGAGGTGTCGGGGGTGGCCAGCTTCTCGACGTAGCGCTCGTCGCGGTGCAGCCAGGCGACCGGCAGGTCGTCGCCGAGCTCGGTCGCACGCCGTCGGGATGCGTGGGTGATCGGGTCGAAGGGGTGCTCCGCCAGCTCCGAGCCCGCGATCACCGGGGTCCACTCGTCGAGCAGGCCGGCGATGGTCCGCAGCAGCCGGGTCTTGCCCTGGCCGCGCTCCCCGAGGAGCACGATGTCGTGGCCGGCGAGCAGAGCCCGCTCGACCTGGGGGATGACCGTGTCCTCGTAGCCGTGGAGTCCCGGCCACGGGTCCTCGCCGGCGCGCAGTCGGGCGAGCAGGTTGTCGCGCAGCTCGACGCGCAGGGGCTTGGCGACGTGCCCGGCGGCCCGCAGCGCACCGACGGTCGAGATGGACGGGGCGGCAGACGAGGTGCTCACCCTGCTGAGGCTAGACCCTGCGTCTGACAGCGCTGCCGAGAGCGGATCCGCCGTGGGCAGCACACCCTGTCGCCCGGGAGCCAACGGGGTCACCGTGAGGGCATGACCGAGACACCGACCCCACACCTCTTCGACGCCCGCACCCGCCACGAGCTGGTCGACCAGCGTGTCCTCGTCCTCGACGGCGCGTTGGACGACGACAACGGCACCTTGCTCATGACCCAGCTCATGGCCCTGGCGGCGGCCGACCCCGACGCCGACATCGCGCTGTGGATCCACTCCCCCGGCGGCTCCGTGCCGGCCATGCTCGCGATCCGCGACATCATGCACCTCGTCCCCAACGACGTGAGCACCCTCGCCCTCGGGCTCGCCTGCAGCGCAGGGCAGTTCCTCCTGTCGTCGGGTACCCCCCGGCAAGCGGCGGGCCCTCCCCCACTCCCGGATCCTGCTCCACCAGGGGTCCGCCGGGATCGGTGGCACGGCCGTCGACATCGAACTGCAGGCCGACGACCTGCGGCACACCCGCGACACCGTGCTCGACCTGATCGCCGGCGACACCGGGCAACCGCTCGAGCGGGTCCTCGAGGACTCCCTTCGTGACCGCTGGTACAGCGCGGCCGAGGCGCTCGACTACGGCTTCGTGGACGAGATCGTCGCGAGCTTCGACGACGTGGTCCCGGGCGGCCGCGTGCCCACCGGCTTCCGCGGCGGACTCATCGGGAGCAACCGATGAGCACCTACCCGATCCCCAACGTCATCGCCCAGCACCCGCGCGGCGAGCGGATCATGGACGTCTACTCGCACCTGCTCACCGAGCGGATCATCTACCTCGGCACCGCCATCGATGCCGGCGTCGCCAACGCGCTCATCGCGCAGCTGATCCACCTCGAGTCGGTCGACCCCGACCGCGACGTCCAGCTCTACGTCAACTGCGAAGGGGGCGACCCCAGCGCCATGCTCGCCGTCCACGACACCATGCGCTACATCCGCCCGGATGTCGCGACCACCTGTGTGGGACAAGCGATCTCGGTCGGTGCGGTGCTGCTCGCCGCCGACGCGCCCGGCAAGCGCGCGGCGCTCTCCCACGCGCGCGTGGTCCTGCACCAGCCCTCCGCGCAGGGGCGAGGACCGATCCCCGACCTCATCCTCTCGGCGGACGAGCTCGTGCGGATCCGGGCCGACATCGAGGGGTGCTCGCCCGGGCGACGGGCCGCGAGGTCACCGAGCTGCGCGCGGACACCGACCGGGACCGGGTCTTCACCGCGGCTGCCGCACGGGACTACGGGCTCGTCGACGAGGTGATCGACGTGCGGTGAGGCTCACGCAGCGAGCGCGAGGACCGAGGCCGTCCCGCGGGCCGTCCCGCGGGCCGGCGCGCTGGCCGGGGTCTGCAGCGTCTCGGCCACGGCGAGGGTGAGGTCGAGCAGCGTGACGTCGAGGGCACCGGCGGCGGCGGCGATCATCTCGCTCGACGGCTCCTTGCGCCCACGCTCGATCTCCGAGAGGTACTGGGGGGAGATCCCCGCTCGGGTGGCCGTGTCGTCGAGGGTGTCGCGACGCTCGTGGCGTCGTCGCCGGAGCTGCTCGCCCAGGGCATCGCGCCACAGTGGCTCGGCTGCTCGTCGTCGTCGCTGGAGCAGCGCCCGCTCGAGGGGGTCGCCTCGCGGTGGGTGGTCTGGGCTGACTCGGCCATGCCTCAGCGTAGGACTGGCCGGCGGCGCTGCGGTGAGAGTTCCGCTCCCGACAGAATCCGGGGGTCGAGTCGCGTCAGCGTGCCCGCGCTGTCGACCCGCGGAGCACGAGCTCGGGCTGGACGAGGAACTCCGCGCGGTGGGCCGTGCTGCCGCCGATCACGTC
>CAYLUX010000239.1:0-2428 GCA_964386935.1 uncultured Janibacter sp. | reverse complement strand
CCGTCCTCGAGGGCGTCGCTGCGCACGGTGATCGCCTTGACCTCGCCGATGACCAGGTGGCTGTTGCCGAGCTTGAGGGTCGAGTGCAGGCGGCACTCGATCGAGGTGGGGGAGTCGGCGACCCGCGGCACGGGCACGACCTCGCTCGGCTCCAGTCGCACACCGACGTGCGCCGCCTCGTCCACGTGCGGGTCGAAGGGGGCGCTGCTCGCGTTGGCGACCTCGGCGAGCTCCTCGGTCACGAGGTTGACGACGAAGTACTCCGTCGCGAGGACGTTGCGCAGGGTGTCTTTGCGCCCGACGGACGTGAAGCTGACCATCGGCGGCTTCTGGCAGGCGACGTTGAAGAAGGAGTGCGGCGCGAGGTTGCCGACGCCGTCCGCGCCCGTGCTCGTGACCCACGCGATGGGGCGGGGCACGACGATGCTCGTCAGCAGGTCGTAGGCGTTGGTGCCGGGGTCCGTGGGGTCGAAGACCGTGCGCATGGAGGGGAGCCTACGGAAGGTGGGGGCGGCTCCCTTCGCTGGTTGTCCACAGGGTGGCGGTCGTCGCCGAGCGGGGGAGGTCGGGGGTCCCTAGGTTCCCGACATGAGCCAGTACGACGCCACGCACTACGCCACCGCCTCGTCCCCACCGGTGGGGACGAAGCCGCCCCGGGCTCCGGTCCTCGCCCACTACGCCGTCATCGGCGCCTCCGCCGTGACCACGGCAGCGCTCGTGGCCAGCGCCCTCGTGCTGACCCTGCGAACCAGCCAGTTGACGACCTGGTGGGAGCACGGCGGGAGCGCGGGGGAGTCCACGCTCCTGCTCGTCGGCGTGCTCGGCGCCATCGCGATGCTGGGACTCATCGCCTCCTTCGTCGCGACCTCGGTGTGGCTGCTCCGGCTGCGTCAGGTCGCGGAGTGGGCCTCGCCGGGCACCTTCCACCGCCGTGCGGCGTACTGGGCGGTCCTCGGCTGGGTCGTCCCGGTGGTCCACCTGTGGTTCCCCCTCCAGGTGGTGGCCGATGCCGCCCGGGGTGTGGGTGCGCGACGGCCGAACCCGCTGCCGTGGTGGATCGCGTGGGTGGTGCTCTCGACCATCACCGTCCTGGACCCCACGGGAGGGGACCTCCTCACCGCCTCGGACCTGACCGCCTGGATCCACGTGCAGCAGGTGGTCGGGGTCGTGGCCGTGGTCGCCTGGGCGCTGTGGTGGCGGGTGGTCCGATCGGCGACCACCGGGGCCCGGCGCTCGGTGGCCGGGGATACCGTCGAAGCATGAGCATCGTGCGGATCAACGTCATCACCGTCCCCGAGGGCGCCGGTGAGGAGCTCGAGAGGCGCTTCGCTGAGCGCCAGGGAGCGGTGGAGCAGGCCCCCGGCTTCGAGGGCTTCCAGCTGCTGCGGCCCACCGACGGGGGCGAGAGCTACTTCGTCGTCACCCAGTGGGCCGACGAGGCTTCCTTCGAGGCCTGGCGCGACGGTGACGGGCGGCGGGCGCACAAGGCCGCGAACCCCCGCACGCCGGTCTCGACGGGCACCGAGCTGCTCGGTTTCGACGTGGTGCTCGACGTCCCCGCCTCCTGAGCGGACCCGCTGGTTGTGCTCTGAGCGAACACGGCGGAGTCGAACGGGGCTGGGGAACAGGCCGAGGGGGAGTGGCGTTGTCTCACCCGAATCACCGATCCCGCGGTATCAGGGCGCGGGGCGGTTAGAGTCGTGGTTCTAGCAACACGAAGGGACAGATCCCATGTTCGAACGGTTCACCGACCGGGCCCGCCGGGTCGTGGTCCTCGCCCAGGAGGAGGCGCGCCTCCTCAACCACAACTACATCGGGACCGAGCACATCCTGCTCGGCCTCATCCACGAGGGTGAAGGCGTCGCGAGCAAGGCGCTGGAGTCCCTCGGTGTGTCCCTCGATGCCGTCCGGGAGCAGGTCCAGGACATCATCGGCCCCGGCCAGCAGGCGCCCTCCGGGCACATCCCCTTCACGCCGCGCGCGAAGAAGGTGCTGGAGCTCTCCCTTCGCGAGGCGCTGCAGCTGGGCCACAACTACATCGGGACCGAGCACATCCTGCTCGGCCTCATCCGTGAGGGCGAGGGCGTCGCCGCTCAGGTCCTCGTCAAGCTGGGCGCCGACCTGGGCCGGGTGCGCCAGACCGTCATCCAGCTCATCTCCGGCTACCAGGGTGGCAAGGAAGGGCAGGGCGCCGGTGTCGGTGCCGCCTCCGGCCCCGCCGAGGGCCAGCCCTCCGGCTCGCTCGTGCTCGACCAGTTCGGTCGCAACCTGACCCAGGCCGCCCGCGACGGCGACGTGGACCCGGTCATCGGGCGCAGCAAGGAGATCGAGAGGGTCATGCAGGTCCTCTCCCGGCGCACCAAGAACAACCCTGTCCTCATCGGTGAGCCCGGCGTCGGCAAGTCCGCCGTCGTCGAGGGCCTCGCCC
>CAYLUX010000238.1:0-2432 GCA_964386935.1 uncultured Janibacter sp. | reverse complement strand
GGGCCACCGACCGGGTGGCCAAGCTGCGCTTCCCGGACCCGGCGCCCTGCGGGCGGACCCCCCTTCGCGCGTCCGGGCTCTCCCGCTCCTACGGGAGCCAGGAGGTCTTCACGGACGTCGACCTGGCGATCGACCGTGGCAGCCGGGTCGTCGTCCTCGGGCTCAACGGTGCCGGCAAGACGACCTTGCTGCGGATGCTCGCCGGGGCGGACGCACCAGACACCGGGCAGGTGGAGCCGGGTCACGGGCTGAAGCTCGGCTACTACGCCCAGGAGCACGAGAACCTCGACGTCGACCGCACCGTCCTGGCCAACATGAAGTCCGCGGCCCCCGACCTCGGGGAGACCGACGTGCGCAAGGTCCTCGGCTCCTTCCTCTTCACCGGGGACGACGTCGACAAGCCCGCCGGCGTGCTCTCCGGCGGCGAGAAGACCCGGCTCTCCCTCGCGCTGCTCGTCGTCTCCAGCGCCAACGTGCTCCTCCTCGACGAGCCGACGAACAACCTCGACCCGGCCAGCCGCGAGGAGATCCTCGGGGCGCTCTCGACCTTCAAGGGCGCGGTCGTGCTCGTCACCCACGACGAGGGCGCCGTGGACGCCCTGGACCCCGAGCGGATCCTCCTGCTGCCCGACGGCATCGAGGACTTCTGGAATGCGGACTACCGGGAGCTGATCACCCTCGCCTGAGCGAAGGGGGCGAGTCGGCCCACTTCTTGAGATGCATAACTGAACGTTATGCAATGCATAACTGTCTGTGTAGTCTTGTGCGCATGACAGTGACGACGCGCCCCACCCGCACGAAGGCCACCGGCGCCTGGGCCGACGGGGACCGCACTCCGCTGAACGACGTGGAGGCCTTCAAGCACGAGGACGACGCGCTCAACGTGCGTCAGCGAATCATCGACGTGTACTCGCAGCAGGGGTTCTCGTCGATCGCCCCGAGCGACCTCACCGGTCGCTTCCGCTGGATGGGTCTCTACACCCAGCGCAAACCGGGCCTCGACGGCACCCACACCGGCGAGGACGACGTCGCCGACGAGCGCTTCATGATGCGCATCCGCACCGATGGCGGCAAGCTGAGCGCCGACCAGGTGCGCGTCGTCGCCGGGATCAGCCGGGACTTCGCCCGCGGCACCGCCGACGTGACCAACCGGCAGAACATCCAGCTGCACAACGTGCGCATCGAGGACGTCCCGCAGATCTGGGAGCGCCTGGAGAGCGTCGGGATGATGACCACGGAGGCCTGCGGCGACTGCCCCCGCGGGATGCTCTGCTCGCCGGTCGCCGGGATCGAGAAGGACGAGATCGTGGACGGTACCTGGGCGGTGGGGGAGATCCGCCGCCGGTGGATCGGGCAGCCCGAGTTCTCCAACCTGCCGCGCAAGTACAAGACGGCGATCTCCGGCTCGCCGCGACATGACGTCGCCCACGAGATCAACGACGTCTCCTTCGTCGGCGTGGTCCACCCCGAGCACGGCCCGGGCTTCGACGTCTGGGTCGGGGGTGGCCTGTCGGTCAAGCCGGTCCTCGCCCAGCGCCTCGGGGCCTGGGTGCCGCTCGAGGAGGTGCCGGAGGTCTGGCACGGGGTCACCTCGATCTTCCGTGACCACGGCTACCGGCGGCTGCGGAACAAGGCACGGCTGAAGTTCCTCGTGCAGGACTGGGGGCCGGAGAGGTTCCGTGAGGTCCTCGAGAGCGAGTACCTCGGTCGGCGCCTCGTCGACGGACCCGAGCCGACCGTCCCCGAGGGCACCCGACGGGACCACGTCGGGGTCCACGAGCAGCACGACGGACGCGTCTGGGTCGGCGCCACGACGATCGGCGGCCGGGTCGGGGCGGAGGGGCTCCTGCGCGTCGCCGAGATCGCCGAGGAGGTGGGCAGCGCGCGGGTGCGGATCACCCCGCACCAGAAGGTGCTCGTCCTCGACGTCCCGCCGGCGCAGGCCGAGTCGGTGGCGCGGCGGCTCGAGGAGGTCGACCTGCACGTCTTCCCGAGCGAGTGGCGACGCAACGTCCTGGCATGCACCGGCCTCGAGTACTGCAAGCTCGCCCTCACCGACACCAAGAACCGCGCCCGGTGGACCGTCGAGGAGCTGGAGAAGCGGTTGCCGAACATCGACATCCCCTTCAGCATCCACGTCAACGGCTGCCCGAATGCCTGCGCGCGCAGCCAGGTCGGTGACGTCGGCCTCAAGGGGATGCTGGAGAAGCGAGCCGACGGCACCCACCAGGAGGTCTTCCAGGTCCTGCTCGGCGGCTCGCTGGCCGAGGACACCGCCCTGGCGCGCAAGGCCCGCAACCTCAAGGTGGCCGGGGACGACCTGCCGGAGTACATCGAGCGTCTCGCCAGGACCTACCTGGACCAGCGCGAAGTCGGCGAGTCCTTCCACAGCTGGGCCCGACGGGCGGACGAGGGGGATCTGCGATGACCGC
>CAYLUX010000237.1:0-2437 GCA_964386935.1 uncultured Janibacter sp. | reverse complement strand
CCGCGGCTCGGGATGACCTTGGCGGAGAAGATCTCCTTGTCCGAGGTCTTGTCCGGGGTGCGCTCGAAGTACACGCCGGGGCTGCGCACCAGCTGACTGACGACGACACGCTCGGTGCCGTTGATGATGAAGGTGCCGCGGTGGGTCATGAGCGGGAAGTCGCCCATGAAGACCGTCTGGCTCTTGATCTCGCCGGTGTCGGCGTTCATGAACTCGGCGGTGACGAAGAGGGGCGCGGCGTAGGTCTGGTCGCGCTCGATGCACTCGTCGACGGAGTACTTCGGCTCCTCGAAGCGGCTCTCCCGGAAGGAGAGGCTCATCGAGCCGGAGAAGTCCTCGATCGGGGAGATCTCCTCGAAGATCTCCTCCAGGCCGGAGCGCTCGGGCACGTCGCGGCGGCCGGCGTCGAGTGCGTCGGCGACCCGCTCCTGCCACCTCTCGTTGCCGAGGAGCCAGTCGAAGCTGTCGGTCTGGAGGGCCAGGAGGTCGGGGACCTCGAGCGGCTCACGGATCTTGGCGAAGGACAGACGGCCGCTGGCCGTCAGTGCGGTGGACATCGGGGAAGCGGTGCGCGAGGCAGCCAAGGATGGATCCTTCCACGGGCCTTGAGGGTCGGGCGGCGCCACTCCTGTCCCGACGGGAACCCGGCACCGGCACCGAAACACACCTCCGCGCCGAGGAGCGTTGTGCGATCCGACCGGGCCGCCACAGGAGAAGGGCAGCGCAAAGCGACAGTCTAGACGCACATGCACAGGACTGTCCACCCCGGTCGAACCAACGGTTCGACGGTGGTCGCGGCCGGTGCCCTCCCCGAGGGCCAGCGAGCCGGATGAATCGACGCAATGAGGATGGACGACGAGGTGCCCCACGTCAAGGCACTGCTCGGCGGGTCGTGCAGTCACGCCCCCTTCGGCCGCTCCATCTAGGGTGACGTCATGCCCTTTCGTCCCTCGCGCAGACGTCGCCGGCGCCAGACGATCCGCACGGCGGTCCGCCGTGCCGGCCTGGCGGTGCTCGGGACCCAGGCCGCCACTGCCGCAGGCCTGCTCGTCTTCGACTCGGTGCGCCGACGAGACCGCCCGGAGCGCGAGTTCCCCTATCGCTCCGGTGAGCCGATCCCGGTCAGCGGGGGTGAGGTGCGGGTCTACACCTTCGGTGAGCTCGTCTTCGAGGACATGCTCGCCGACATCGCCGCCGCGGAGGAGCGGATCTTCTTCGAGAGCTACATCTGGAAGGGGGACGCGGTCGGTGAGCGCTTCCGCGAGGCCCTCACGGCCGCGCACCACCGGGGCGTGGAGGTCTACATCGTCTTCGACGAGTTCGCCAACCTCGTGGTGCCGAACTCCTTCTACCGCTCGCTGCCCGAGGGCATCCACGTCAAGCGCCACCCGCTCCTCACCGGCGGCGCGGCCTTCTTCATGCCCAGCCACTGGGGCCGCAACCACCGCAAGCTGCTCGTCGTCGACGAGAAGGCCGCCTACATCGGCGGGTACAACGTCGGCCAGGAGTACGCCAACAAGTGGCGTGACACCCACGCCCGCTTCTCCGGTGACATGGTCGTGGAGCTGGAGAACGCCTTCGTCGACTACTGGAACCACTACGGCGGGCGGCCGGAGCTGCCGCAGCCGCGCCGGCGGACCTGGAGCCACCACATGCGGGTGCACCGGAACCTGCCGGCGGACATGGTCTACCCGATCCGCAACATGTACCTCGAGGCCATCGACCGGGCGACGAAGCGGGTGTGGCTGACCTCGGCCTACCTCATCCCCGACGACGCCTTCACCCGCGCGCTGGTCCAGGCCGCCGAGCGGGGCGTGGACGTGCGGATCATCGTGCCCCACTTCAGCAACCACATCGTCGCGGACTGGGTCAGCCGGGTGAACTACGAGGAGCTGCTGCGCGGCGGGGTGCGGCTGCTGCGCTTCGAGAACGCGATGGTCCACGCCAAGACCGGCACCATCGACGGGCTGTGGTCCACGATCGGCACCGCGAACATCGACCGGCTCAGCCTCGCCGGCAACTACGAGGTCAACATGGAGATCCTCGACCCGCACGTCGCGCGGCGGATGGAGGAGATCTTCGAGTTGGACTCGGGCAACTGCACCGAGCTGACGCTGCAGGAGTGGCTCGCCCGCCCGATGATCAACCGGGTCACCGAGGGCATCCTCTCCCCCTGGCGTCCGCTGCTCTGACGCCCCGCCCGGGCTACTCGCGGGTACGACACCACGCTCGGACCTCGAGCGTTGACGGAACTCTGATTTTCCGGGGGCCCACATCGCCGGCGACCGGGAGAATGGTGCAGTACCCGCGAGTCACAAGTGGGCCGCGGGCGAAGGGGGTCGCAGCGGACGGCGCGGACCGGTGGATGCGCCCGACTAAGGGAGCCGGGCCCCACGCGCCGCGTGGGCGGAACGAGCGACCAAGGGCGCGTCCATCG
>CAYLUX010000236.1:0-2474 GCA_964386935.1 uncultured Janibacter sp. | reverse complement strand
CGAGCACCGCCGGGCGCTCCGCGGTCCGGGTCGTGTCCGTGGGTGGGGTGTCCATGGACCGAGGGTGCTGGGTGGCCCTTTCACCCGGGTGTCACCGCGCTGACCTCCCTACACGGCCGCGGACTCCCCGAGCCGCCGCACCGGCCCGAAGGTCAGCGCGAGCGTGAGCGCCGCGGTGATCGCGAGCAGCCACAGGCCGATCGCGTAGGAGTCGAAGCGGCCGTACACGTACCCCATGATCAGCGGGGGGACGAAGCCGCCGAGGCCACCGGCGGCACCGACGATGCCGGTGACGCCACCGACCTTCGCCGGGTCGGTCACCTGTGCGATCAGGGCGAAGGTGGCACCGCTGCCGGCCCCGAGGGCCGCGGCCATGGCCAGGAAGGCGACCGTCCCGCCGGCGTGCAGGGGCGGGGCGCCGGCGGCGATCGCGGCGCAGACCGCGGTGACGGCGAAGGAGACCCCGAGGACGGCGATCGGGCCGACCTTGTCGGAGAGCGCACCGCCGACCGGGCGCATGATCACGGCGACGAGCACGAACCCGGCCATCCGCATGGAGGCGTCGTTGGCCTCGAGACCGTGCCCCGTGATCAGGTACGAGGGCAGGTAGACCGAGAAGGCGACGTACCCGCCGAAGGCGACGGCGTAGAGGATGCCCGCCTGCCACGTGATCGGCATGGTCGCGTTGGCCTTCAGCCGCGTCATCAGGCTGGTCGTCGGGGCCACGCGGCCGGGGGCGTCGCGCATGATCGACCAGGCGAGGGCGGCGTAGACCGCGAGCAGCACCGCCGTGATGACGAAAGGGAGGACCTGCCCCGCCTCGAAGAGCGTCACCGTGGTCAGTGCGCTGATCGCGGTACCACCCATGCCGGCACCGAAGATGCCGACGGCCAGGCCGCGCTGGGACGGGGGGAACCACGCGTTCACGAAGGGGACGCCGACCGCGAAGATCGTGCCGCCGATGCCGAGGAAGAAGCCGGAGAGCAGCAGCAGGGTGTAGGAGTTCACCGCGACGAAGCCGATGAAGAGCACCGGCAGGATGGTCAGTGCGGAGACCGCGGGAAACATGATCCGTCCGCCGTAGCGGTCGGTCATGGCACCGACGATGATCCGGCCGAGCGACCCCACGATGACCGGCACCGCGACGAGCAGCGACACGTCGAACTCGGAGAGCTCGCCCAGCTGGCCGGTGGAGCGGAAGAGCGGCCCGAGCGGGCTGATCAGCGACCACGCCCAGAAGTTGATCGCGAAGCCGATCGTCGCCATCGCCAGCATCAACCAGCGAAAGCCCCCGCCTGTCGTCGGGCCCTCGTCAACCATCGCCTACCCCCGGGGTGGTGGCCCCGGCCGCGTGCCGGGAGTCGCTGGACCACATCTTGACCGATTCCACACGTCGGGGAAACCCCCTCTCGCAGAACTTGATCTGCGTCAAGGAGGCGCGCTCCGGAGATCCGTAACTTCATGGGTGACGGCTCCACAGGGGAGCGGTCACCGAGGAAAGGACCACACCGTGACCACCACGAACGCCGGACAGAGGACCCTGACCGTGCTGCGTGCCGAGGGCTTCTCCTGCCCCTCCTGCGTGACGAAGATCGAGAAGCAGGTCGGACGACTGCCGGGTGTGCAGTCGGTCCGGGTGCACTTCGCCTCCTCGCGCATCGAGGTCATGCACGACCCCGCGGTCGCCAGCGACGAGGACCTCGTCGCCGCGGTCGCCAAGGCGGGCTACACCGCCCGCGTCTCCGCCTTCTGACCCACCCGTGACGAGATCGAGGAGCATGTGATGAACACGCAGAGGCCATGGGCCGACCGTCGCTGGTCGGTCCCGATCATCTCGGGACTGGCCATCCTGGCGTCCTTCGCCCTGGAGCGCGCCGAGGCGGCGACGCCCTGGGCGGACGTCATGATGATCGCCGCCGCCGTCGTCGCCGGGACCCCGGTGGTCGTCAAGGCCTGGCGGGCCCTGACGGCGAAGGTGGTCGGCATCGACCTGCTGGTCTCGATCGCCGCCATCGGCGCGATCGTCATCGGCAACTACTGGGAGGCCGCCGCGGTGACCTTCCTCTTCGCCGTCGGTCACGCCCTCGAGGACGCGACCCTCAGCCGCACCCGCTCGGCCCTGGCCGAGCTGGTCGCGGTGGCCCCCGACGTGGCCGTCGTCCTGCGCGAGGGCGAGCAGGTCGAGGTCCCCGCCCACGAGGTCGCCCACGACGAGACCGTCCTGGTCAAGAACGGCGCGAAGGTCCCGGTCGACGGCAAGGTCGTCGGCGGCACCGGCGCGCTCGACGAGGCCTCGATCACCGGTGAGTCCATCCCGGTGGAGAAGTCCACCGGTGACCAGGTCTTCGCCGGCACCGTCTCGACCGGTGGCTTCCTGCAGGTGCGGGCGACCGGCGTCGGGGCTGACACCACCCTCGCCCGGATCATCCACCGGGTCGAGGAGGCCCAGGACGCCAAGGCGAAGACGCAGGCGT
>CAYLUX010000235.1:0-2590 GCA_964386935.1 uncultured Janibacter sp. | reverse complement strand
GCGTCCAGTCCTCGGCGTTGGCCGGCACGACGTCGAGGTGCCCGTGGATGCACAGGGCACCCCGCTCGCGGTCGGCTCCCGCGATGCGGACGGTGACCGTAGTGCGGCCGGGCTCGGACTCGAAGAGCTCTGGCTCCAGACCCACCTCGCGCAGCTCGGCGAGGACGTAGTCGGCAGCCTCGCGCTCGCCCGGTCCCTCCTTGCCGGGCCCGTAGTTGCTCGTGTCGATCCGCAGGAGGTCCCTGCAGATCCGCACGACCTCCTGCTCGGGTGCGGTCATCTCGCTCATACCGGCCAGCGTACGGCGCACGCGGGTCAGTCCCACCGGACGGGCGTCTGCGGGTCGGTCAGGTCCACCGTGGGGGTGATGTGCATGCCGAGGAAGAGTTCGCACTCGCCGCGCTGACCGCCCTTGGTGCACGTGTACGTGACGTCGATCGGGCCGATGGGGTCGCTGCTGACCGCCGTCGCGTCGTCACCGGGGTCCAGCACCGGCTCGAGCCGCTCCAGCTTCCGCTCCGCCTCGCGGGACAGGCTGCGGTCCAGAGTGCCGTCCACGGGCTTCCACCCCTGTTGCGTCAGCTGTGGCGTGACGTCCATCTCGCACCCGGCGTCGAAGTCCTGGTCGGTCAGACACGTCTCGACTTCCTCGCGCACTGCTGCGCGGTAGTCCTTCACGCCCCTCTTCGTCACCTTCGGCTCGGGCCAATCGTCCGGGACGGTCCGGTCCGTGACGGTCAGGGTCCGCGTGCCCTCGAGGGTGAGTCGCGGCGAGTCGATGGCAACCTCGTACGCACCCGGCATCAGCCAGTAGCTCTGGTCCTGGTCCACTGGTGCGCCGTTGAGGGTCACGTCCAGACCCGTCAGGGACTGGGAGACGAGGCCCGAGGCGCCTCCCGGGATCATCTCCCACTCGCCGTCTTGGTCGTAGTCGTGGACGGAGAACGACTTCTTCCCTGGGGTACCTCCGACGGTGTAGGTCACGTCGACCTCACCGGAGATCTCATCGAGCACCGGGTCCTTGACCACGACGTCGCGGATCGGGGCCGCCTCGAGCGCTCGTTCGTAGACCTTCGTCGGCAGGACTTCGGGGCCGCCGTGCTCGCCCGGCTTCGAGACCGCGAATGCCGCCTCGACATCCCCCTTCTTCAGGGCATCCATGTACTCGGTGACGACGTCACGCACCTGTGCCTCGGGGTCCTCGGAAGTGCCGCCGCTGTCGGCCGTGACGGCGAGGCCCACGATGGCGACGACACCGAGGAGTCCGATCCCCAAGGCGGTGACGAGCACCACGGGCACGGTCTTCCAGCCCCGTGAGGAGTCGGCTGACGCGGTCGTGTTGTGGTCGGTCGGTGAGATGACTAGTCCTTCTCTGGCGTGAATGTCTCGGGCAGGTAGGGGTCCGCCCAGGCCGCGATGAGCTGGGCGGCCCGCTTGGCGTGGCGCGGCTTCGTCAGCAGGTGGTTGGCACCGTCCAGTGCGATGAAGGACTTGGGGTGACGCGCGGCGCGGAAGATGCCGTTGGCATTGGTCAGCTCGACCAGCTCGTCCTCCGGTGAGTGCAGGATGAGCAGTGGGCGGTCCAGGCTGCGGGCCGCGTCGCTGATCCCGGTCTCCTCCAGGTCGCGCACGAAGTCCTCCGAGATCGTGATCCGCTTGCCGGCCAGGACGACCTCGGCGCTGCCCTCGCTGCGCACCTGGTCGAGGATGCCCTCGAAGAGGTGGATCACGTGCTCCGGGCTCGCCGGGGCAGCGATGGTGGCCACGGCCGCGACCTCCGGGACGTCCAACGCCGCGGGGATGACGGCGGCACCGCCGAGTGAGTGGCCCACGAGCATCGTCGGTGCGCCGTGGTGCTCCCGCAGCCAGTCGGCGGCCAGCACGATGTCGGCGACGTTGGAGGAGAAGGTCGACCTCGCGAAGTCCCCACCGGAGTCTCCCAGGCCGGTGAAGTCGAAGCGCAGGACGGCCATCCCCCGCTCCGTCAGCTCCGCGGCGACCCGCTTGGTCGCGGGGTGGTTGCGACCGCCCGTGAAGCAGTGCGCCATCACGCCGTAGGTCTCCGGCTCCTTCGGCGGCAGGTCCAGGGTGCCGACGAGGGTCTCTCCCCCGGACCCGGTGAAGGTCATCTCGAGCGAATCCATGCGCCGAGCATGACAAAGATCGGCCCCCGGTACGGCAGAAGGGCCCCGGTCGAAACCGGGACCCTTCTCACTGTGTGTCCGAGGGGGGACTTGAACCCCCATGCCCTAATACGGGCACTAGCACCTCAAGCTAGCGCGTCTGCCAATTCCGCCACCCGGACGAGTGGTCGCTACCGGTGGTGGGTTCCACCGGGGCAACGACGTGAAACTCTACACGCGGAAGGCGGCTGGCAAAAATCCACGCTCCGCCGCCGCGCCGCCGACTCAGCCGGAGGGATCCGGCTCCCCCACGTAGATGCAGAAGAGGTGGCCGGAGGGGTCGATGAGCACCCGCTGGCCCTCCTGGGGCTGGTGCTCGGAGAGCTGCCCGCCGAGCCGCAGCGCGGACTCGGTCGCGGCCTCGAGGTCGCTGACCTCGATGTCCAGGTGCATCTGGATCTGCTGCT
>CAYLUX010000234.1:0-2604 GCA_964386935.1 uncultured Janibacter sp. | reverse complement strand
CATGGGGAAGGTCACCCCGTAGGTCGCCGAGCAGAACTCCTGGATCTCATCAGCGGTCCCCGGCTCCTGGCCGCCGAACTGGTTGCACGGCAGGCCGACGACGGTGAACCCGTTGTCGGCCTGCTCCTCGTGCAGCGCCTCCAGCGCGGTGTACTGCGGGGTCAGGCCGCACTTCGAGGCGACGTTGACGAGCAGCGCCGGCTTGCCGCCGGTGAGGTCGCGAAGGGTGCCGGGGCTGCCGTCGAGGCGGGCGATGGGCGTGTCGAGGATGCTCATGTCACGACCGTAGTCCCTCTCCGGACAGGCTGCCGAGACCGCTTCGCTCCCTTAGGGTCGGATGCATGATGCCCGGCCTCATCGCCTTCGTCGTCGTCACGGTGGTCCACCTCTTCGGGCAGGTCACGGCCCCCGGCGGCGCACTGACCGACATCACCCAGGTGCTGATCGTGCCGGCCCTGGCGTGGGTGCTGCTCGCCGGCACACCCACCCCGAAGTCGCGGCTCGTCCGCCTCGTCCTGGCAGCTCTCGTGCTCTCGTGGCTGGGGGACTCCCTGCCCCGGCTCGCCCCGGACGGCAGCGAGATCGGCTTCGTCCTCATGGTCGTGCCCTTCCTGCTGGCGCAGGTCGCCTTCATCGCGGCCTTCCTGCCGTACGCGTCGCGCTCGGTGGTCAAGGACATCCCGATCCTCACGGTCTACGTGCTCATCTGGCTCGTCGTCCTCGCGATCCTCATCATCGGCGGCGGGAACATCATCGCCTCGGTCGTGTACGGCAGTGCCGTCGTGGCGATGGCCGTCCTCGCGACCGGCATCGACGTGGTCGCCGGGGTCGGTGGGGCGCTCTTCGTCGTCTCGGACGCGCTCATCGGGATGCACGCCTTCCTGCAGGTCGACCTGCCGATGCACGGCTTCTGGGTGATGCTCACCTACGCGCTCGCCCAGGCGCTGATCGTGCTCGCCGTCGCCCGCAGGGATCGTCTCGACGTCGAGGCGCCCCTCGACGAGCACCGCCCGGACCTGCACCCGCAGGTCTGAGGCGGTCGCCTCACCGCGTGGCGGCGGCCTCCGCCTCCTCGAGGTCCTCGACCTCCGGCGGCGGGGTGCTCACCGTGAGGCAGGTGAAGATCGTGACCGCGCCGAGGGCGGCGAGGAGCGCGAAGGCGGCGCTGGCCCCCTTCGCCAGCTGCTCGGTGGAGGCGTCGGACCCGGCGACGAGGGCCATGACGGCGATGGCCGTCGCCGTGCCGGCGGCGCCGAAGACCTGCTGCGAGGAGCCGAGCAGCGCCGACCCGTGCGCGTAGAGGTCCTGGGGCAGCGCGCCGAGCCCCGCGGTGAAGAGCGGGGTGAAGAGCAGCGCCAGGGAGAGCGAGAGCAGCACGTGCAGCACGAGGATCGTCCACTGCCCGGCGGTCGGCACGAGCAGGGCGAGCAGCGTGAGGGAGAGGGTGAAGCCGATGCTGCCGGGCACGACGAGCGGGCGGGCGCCGTACCGGTCGTAGAGCCGCCCGATCGTGGGGCCGAGCAGCCCCATCGCGAGGCCGCCGGGGATGAGCAGCAGACCGGCCTCGAGGGTGGTCATGCCGAGCACGTCCTGCAGGTGGATCGGCAGCAGGATCAGCGAGCTGATGAGCCCGGCGAAGCCCACGCACATCGTCACGAAGGCCCCCGCGAAGCTGCGCACCCGGAGCGTGCGCAGGTCCATCAGCGGGTCGCCGGAGCGCACGAGCGCCCGCTGGCGCAGCACGAAGCCGACGAGGGCCACGGTGGCCACGCCGGCGGCGAGGAGCGGGTCGATGGCGGGGTCCGGGGCGGGAGCGCCGTCGGTGGCGCCGCCCCCGCCGATGGCGGAGAGGCCGTAGACCAGGCCGCCGAAGCCGACGGTGGCCAGGCCGACGCTGAGCAGGTCCAGATGGCTGTCCTCGCGCTCGCCGACGTCGGGCAGCCGGCGCAGCCCGAGCCACAGCGCGACGGCCGCGATCGGCAGCACGGCGAGGAAGATCAGCCGCCAGGAGCCCATGCGCAGCAGCACCCCCGAGACGGCCGGGCCCATCGCGGGCGCGACCGCGATGACGAGCGAGAGGTTGCCCATGGTCCGGCCGCGGTCGGCGACGGGGACGAGCGTCATCAGCGTGGTCATGAGCAGCGGGACCATCACCGCGGTGCCGGAGGCCTGCACGACGCGGGCGGCGACGAGGATCCCGAAGGAGGGCGCGGCGGCGGCGATGGTCGTGCCGAGCGTGAAGAGGCCCATCGCGAGGGCGAAGGTGCCGCGCACGGCGAGGCGCTGCATGATCCAGCCGGTCATCGGGATGACGACCGCCATGGTGAGCATGAAGGACGTGGTCAGCCACTGCGCCGACGTCGCCGGGACGGAGAAGTGGTCCATCAGCCGCGGGATCGCATTGTTCATGATCGTCTCGTTGAGGATCACGACGAACGTGGCGACGGTGAGCACCCGCAGCACGAGCGTGGTCTCTGCCGGAGTCGTGGGGTGCTCCGGGGCGGCTGCGGATGACATACCCCAATGCTCCGGTACCCCACCGACAGCGACCAAATGGTTTTGTCGAAGGGGGAGGCCGGCGCCCGGTGCGAAGGGGGTGCGCCG
>CAYLUX010000233.1:0-2612 GCA_964386935.1 uncultured Janibacter sp. | reverse complement strand
GCGAGGTACACCGCCATCCGGAAGTCCTCCGGCAGCTCCTGCAGCGCCCGCTTGACCTGGGTGTCGGGCATCCGGTCCAGCGCCTCGACCTCGGCGGAGCGCAGCCCCTTGGAGGTGTGCTGCTCGGCCTTGTGCAGCTGGTAGTCCTCGACCTCGGGGGAGTCGGACTGCTTCGGCTCGCGCTGCTTCTTGCGGTAGCTGTTGATGTAGGTGTTGGTCAGGATGCGGTACATCCAGGCCTTGAGGTTGGTCCCGGGACGGTACTGGTGGAAGGCGGCGAAGGCCTTCGCGTACGTCTCCTGGACGAGGTCCTCGGCGTCCGTGGGGTTGCGGGCGGTTCGCAGCGCGGCCGAGTAGAGCTGGTCGAGCAGCGGCATCGCCTCGCGCTCGAACCGCGCCCGGCGCTCCTCGGTGCTCTCCTGCTTCACGTCGACGGCCGCGTCCGCCTCTGCCTGGGCGTCGCGTGCGTCGGTCGTGGGATCAGTCATCGCGCTCCACCCTAGCGGGGTGGACGCTCGCTCACCGGTGTGCAGTACGAGCAAGCCTGACTCCTGTCCGTGCGAGGTGTGCTTGTCACCACCGTGCAACGAAGGGGGATCCCCCGACATTCCCGTCCCGCGCCGGGGTGGGCGAAGGGGGTGGGGCATGAAAGAGGGCCCGTGTCCAGATCGGACACGGGCCCCTCGGGTCCGCCCTCACGGGCGGAGGCCGCTCAGCTGTTCGGCTTCTTGCCGTGGTTGGCGGCGTTCTTCTTGCGCGCGCGGCGCTTCCGGGAACGCTTGCTCATGGGTGTCTCCTCACTGTGGGGTCCCGCCGGCGGGCGGGCATCCAGACGGGTCCAATTCAAACACACGGCCAGGTCACGGTTTGGTCAGAGAGTCGACAGGCATAGTTATGCGGGGGGTCGGGCTGGCATCATGGCCCCATGAAGAAGATGATTGCTCCCCTCATCGCCGCCGCCACACTGTCCCTGTTCTCGGTGTTCTCGATCGGTGCCCAGGCCAACATCGATTGGGCAATGACGACTGACAACATCGACTGGGCCCAGGTCACCGACAACATCGACTGGGCGCTCACGACCCAGAACATCGACTGGGCGCTCACGACTGACAACATCGACTGGGCGTAACGACTGGTCTCCACTACTCGACGGGCAAGGGAGTCGCACCCCTCGACCTTGCCCTATGTGGCCGCGGTTGTTGCGGGCGCACTGGCGGCCATCGCCGTGGTCGGTGCTTGGGATGGCTTCACGCAGCGACTGAGTTGGTTCCTGGCCCTGCTGGCCCTCAGCCTTATGGGGGCGCTTGGGCGTCCGCAGGCGATCGGCTCGATCAGCATCTCTGCCTCGGGCATCGTCCAGTTGACGGCCATCCCACTGGTCGGGCCAATGGGTGCCGCGATTGTTGGGGCGGTCCCTGAGCTGGCTGCCCCCCGGGAGCCCATCAAGCGAATCTTCAACGCGGCCCAGCGGGTCCTCCTTGTTCTTGCAGGAGGGGTCGTCTATCGGATGCTGGGAGGCGGCCCACTCGGAATCGGGCAAGCCGCGCAGAGTGATGTGCTCGATCTCGCGTGGCGCCTGGGCGTTGCGACTCTGATGGCGGCACTTGCGAACGCAGCGCTTGTGGCCGGAGTCCTGACCTTTAGTTCTGCCGGGTCCTTCCGCGCATTCGTCGTGGACCTGATCAAGCAGGCGATCCCGGCATACGCCATGTACGGGGTCGCCGCGTATGCCCTCGCCGTTCTCTGGGCGCCCTCCGGTCTGGGCTGGGTGTCCGCGATCTTCTTCTTCCCCTCGCTCTACGTCATCCAGTGGGCCCTGGCCCAGCACGCGGCGGTCTGGTCGACGCGTCACGAGGTGCTCAACCCCTTCGTCGTGGCGCTCGACGAGCGGTACCCGGGGACCAAGCGGGAGAGCGAGCTCGTCGCGGACGCGGCCACTGCCATCGCCAATACCCTCGGGATCAAGCCCGGTGACGTCGACAGGGTGGCGATCGCCGCGCAGATCCGCGACGTCGGCATGCTCGCGCTTGACTCCGAGCCCGAGGCCATCCAGCGTCGTGACCACGCCGGAGCGACCCAGCGCGTCCTCTCCGGGATCTCTTTCCTCCAAGGTCCCTTGGGCCTCGTGGTCGGCCACCACGAACGGGTGGACGGTCAGGGCTGGCCCCAGGGCCTGAGCGGCGGATCGATCCCGCTCGGGGCCCGCATCCTCGCCGTGGCCGAGACGTGGGCCGACCGTCTGCTCGAGACCCGCGACCCTGAGGCGGCGGTGATCCGCTGCGAGACCCTCGTCGGCACGGGGCTGGACGCGGCGTGCGTGGCCGCCCTGCGCAGGGCCCACGAGCGAGGGCGGCTGCCGGTTGCCGGAGCCGCGAGGAGGCCGTCGTGACGGCGGTGCGTGGGACCCGCCCCGGACTGGTCCTCTTCCTCCTGGCCCTGGGTGTGGGGTGCTGGGCGACGATCGCGGGGGAGATCACCGACCAGACCCTCACGCCGTGCGTCCTCACCGCAGTCCTCGCGATCATCATCGGTGAGCAGATGCCGACCGCGATGGCACGCCGGGTCGTCGCACCCGTCACGACAGCCACCGCGACCGGGTTGGTCATGGCGCC
>CAYLUX010000232.1:0-2614 GCA_964386935.1 uncultured Janibacter sp. | reverse complement strand
GGCATGGTGCACCTGGCCATCCTGCGCAGCCCGATGGCCCACGCGAAGATCACCTCGA
This sequence comes from uncultured Janibacter sp., assembly GCA_964386935.1. Classification (GTDB taxonomy): domain Bacteria; phylum Actinomycetota; class Actinomycetes; order Actinomycetales; family Dermatophilaceae; genus Janibacter. Next base: position 2,556 of record CAYLUX010000232.1, on the reverse strand, counting down.
TCGACGTCTCCGACGCCCGCAGGGCGCCCGGGGTCCTCGGGGCCTGGAGCGGACAGGACTTCGCCGCGGAGCAGGGCGACCTGCCCTGCGCCTGGCCGGTGACCCCCGACATGGTCAATCCGGGAGCACCCTCGGTGGCGGTCGACCAGGTCAACTTCGCCGGTGACGCCGTGGCCGTCGTGGCCGCGCGTTCGCAGGCGGAGGCCGTCGACGCCCTCGAGGAGATCGAGGTCGACTACGAGCCGCTGCCGCCCGTGCTCGACCTGGAGGAGGCGGTGGGGGACGGTGCCGACCTCGTCCACGAGTCGGCCGGCACCAACAAGTCCTACACCTGGGTCTTCGACTCCGCGGAGGCGGGATCCGGGGGATCGGTCGACGACGCGAAGCGGGACGCAGAGGTGACCGTCTCCCGGCGCTTCATCCAGCAGCGCCTCAGCCCGGCCTTCATGGAGCCGCGCTCGATCCTCGTCCAGCCGAACGACGACGCGATCACGATGTGGTCGACGACCCAGATCCCGCACATCCTGCGCACGATGCTCGGCATGACGCTGGGCATGCCGGAGCACAAGATCCGGGTCATCGCACCCGACGTCGGTGGCGGCTTCGGCGGCAAGATCACGATCATCCCCGAGGAGGTCATCACCACGCTCGTCGCCCGCTGGCTCGGGCGCCCGGCGAAGTACACCGAGACCCGCTCGGAGACCCTCGAGGCTGCCCACCACGGTCGCGCGCAGATCCAGGACGTGACGATCACCGCCACCCGCGAAGGGGAGGTGACCGGGCTCGACATCCACCTGCTCGCCGACATGGGCGCCTACCTGCGGATGATCACCCCGGGCATCCCCGTGCTCGGGGCCTTCATGTTCCCCGGCATCTACCGGTTCGGGGCCTACCGCTTCACCTGCGACGGCGTCTTCACCACCAAGGTGCCCACGGATGCCTATCGCGGCGCGGGCCGGCCCGAGGCGACGTACGCGATCGAACGGATCATGGACGAGCTCGCCGCCGAGCTGGAGATGGACCCGCTGGAGCTGCGGCGCAAGAACTGGATCGCCCACGAGCAGTTCCCGTTCACGACCGTCGCCGGTCTGACCTATGACAGCGGCAACTACGAGGCGGCGACCGAGCGGGCCGTCGAGCTCGCGGACTGGGAGGCGCTGAAGGCCGAGCAGGCACGCCGCCGCGAGGCGGGGGACCCGGTCCAGCTGGGACTGGGCATCTCGACCTTCACCGAGATGTGCGGGCTGGCGCCCTCACGCGTCCTCGGCTCGCTGGACTTCGGCTCCGGCGGCTGGGAGAGCGCCTCGGTGCGCATGCTCCCCACCGGGATGGTCGAGGTGGTCACCGGCATCAGCCCGCACGGGCAGGGCCACGTGACCGGCTTCAGCCAGATCGTCGCGGACCGGCTCGGCGTCCCCTTCGAGGACGTCGAGATCATCCACGGCGACACCGCCTCGGCGCCGAAGGGCTTGGACACCTACGGGTCCCGGTCTCTCACCGTCGGGGGCGTCGCCGTGATGAAGGCCGTGGACAAGGTCATCGAGAAGGCCAAGAAGGTCGCCGCCCACCAGCTCGAGGCCAGCGAGGAGGACCTGGAGTTCAAGGACGGGGCCTTCACCGTGGCCGGTGCGCCCGGTCAGTCGGTCACCATCCAGGAGACGGCCTTCGCGGTCTTCACGGCGCACGACCTGCCGGACGGCATGGAGCCGACGCTGAACTCGGAGGCGACCTACGACCCGGTGAACTTCTCCTACCCGCACGGGACCCACCTGTGCGCGGTGGAGGTCGACACCGAGACCGGCCACGTGGACATCCGCACGTACGCCTGCGTCGACGACGTCGGCACCCCCGTGAACCCGCTGCTCATCGACGGGCAGGTGCACGGCGGGCTCGCCCAGGGGATCGCCCAGGCGCTCTTCGAGGAGGCCGTCTACGACGACGAGGGCAACCTCGTCACCGGCAGCTTCGTGGACTACACGCTGCCCTCGGCGTCGGACCTGCCTCACTTCGACACCGATCGGACCGTGACCCCGTCCACAGACAACCCGCTCGGGGTCAAGGGGGTCGGCGAGGCGGGCACCATCGCCTCCACCCCGGCCGTGATCAATGCCGTCGTGGACGCCCTGCGGCCCTTCGGGGTCAACGACATCCGGATGCCGGCCACGCCCGAGCGGGTGTGGCGAGCGATCCAGTCCGGCTCGGAAGGAGCTGCGTCATGATCCCGTCCCAGTTCGACTACGTCGCACCGGAGTCCGTCGAGCAGGCGCTCGCCGCGATCGCCGAGGCCGGGGACGACGGCAAGGTGCTCGCCGGCGGGCAGAGCCTGCTGCCCATCCTGCGGTTGCGGATGAACTCGCCGGAGACCGTCATCGATCTCGGGCGGATCGCCGACCTGCAGCAGGTCTCCGAGGAGGGCGACACCCTCGTCGTCGGGGCCATGGCCACCCACCACGACGTGATGCGCCACCCGCTCGTCGGGGAGCACGCGGCGCTGCTGGCCCGCACCCTCGAGGAGGTGGCCGACCCGCAGGTCCGCCACCGCGGGACCGTGGGCGG
>CAYLUX010000231.1:0-2632 GCA_964386935.1 uncultured Janibacter sp. | reverse complement strand
TGGCCGCCGAGCCGGACCTCGAGCTCTACGACATGGCCGCGCTCGTCGCCGTGGTGGAGGAGGCGGGGGGCCGCTTCACCTCCCTCGACGGTCAGCGGGGGCCGTGGGGCGGCAATGCCCTGGCCAGTAACGGGTTGCTGCACGACGAGGTGCTCCGGCGCCTCACGCCCGACGCGTAGGGGCGTGCACGAAGGGTCGTCCTGGTGCATCTCGCGTCGTTCGACCCCGGGTTTCGGGCAGAATCACTACCTCTTGTGACCGCGCCTCACCCTGCGGGTGCGCAGCCACTGCTCCGGAGGCACGAGGTGCTCCCCCGTGGCCAGGACCTGCGCCAGCCACTGAACCGTCTCGTCCCATCGGGCGAAGCACATGTCATAGGTGAGCCGGCTCGTGCGATACCCGAGTGCGGTGGCGTCGAAGTCGCGCCCGCGGTCCTTGGCGTAGGCCTCCTCGTCCGTGTGGTGTGCCCGACTGTCGCACTCGAGGATCCAGCGCTCGCCCACGAGCAGGTCGACCCGGCCGACCCCGTCGATCTCGACCTGGGCACGGATCGGCACGCGCCGCAGCTCGAGGTGGAGGCGCACCTTGGACTCGGTCCCGGACTCGGCCAGCCGGGAGGCATGGGCGAGGACCTGCTGCACCCGCCGCGGTGAGGCCCGGCGGATCGCCTCGACATCGGCCTCGTGCAGCAGCTCCAGGTGCAGTGCTGAGTCGGCGAGGATCCCCACGTCGATGGGGTCGATGCACCGAGCAGCGTGCTCGATCAACACCGCGGGTGAGGCCACGGGGTCGGCCTCCGGCCAGGCGTGGTGGTACCCGTGCCCGATCCATTGCCGAGGGACCGGCCTCCCCCGTCTGCCGTACACGTGCCGGCCGGGCCCCGGGGGTGTCCAGATCCCGTGGTGGCGGGCTGCCGTCAGGCAGGTGGTCCGCAGTCCCTTGCGCAGGGCCGCGACGATCGCGTCATCTGTGTCGGGCGTGACCAGATGGCGTCCCGCCCGCAGCAGCTCCCCCTCGGACACGAAGCGGTCGATCTCCCGGCGGGAGTACTGCTCCCGCAGCTGGCCGTGCGTGTGGATCATCCAGCCACTCCACCGTGCCCGGCCGCCGGCCTCCAGAGCCCGGACCGAGCTGGGGACAACCGTCCCGTCGACCCCCGCCCTGTGCACGAAGGGTCGTCCTGGTGCATCTCGTGCCGTTCGACCCCGGGTTTCCCGGGAAATCACTACCGTCCGCGCTCGCGGCCCGGGGGCCCGGACTCAGTTCGGGACGACGGTGACCGGCCCCAGGCCGAGCTCCTCGACCCCGTCCCGGTAGAGCGAGGCGTCCCCGACGACGACGATCGTCCACTCGGGGGTGACCTCGCGCCAGGCGGTGTCCAGGTCCGCCGGGGTCAGCCGCCGCATCGCCGCGAGCGTGTCCCCGGTGAAGGTCAGCGGCAGCTCGTCGCCCGCGAGGCTCACCGTCTCGTCGGCGATCGCGTCGGCGGTGTCGTAGCGGCCGGGAGCGGTCAGCGTCGTGAAGTCGACGCCGGCCCGGGTCTCCTCCTCGCTGATCCCCTCCGAGACCCCGTCGAGGATGTCGACGAGCAGGCGCAGCGAGTCCACGGTCGAGTCCGCGCGCACGGAGCCGGCGACGACGAAGTTGCCGCCCACCTGCCGGGTGCGGAAGCCCGAGCGGATGCCGTAGGTGTAGCCCTTCTCCTCGCGCAGCACCTGGTCGATCCGCGCATTCGGCGCGCCGCCGATGATCCAGGCGAGCACGGGGAAGGCAGGCCAGTGCTCGTTGCGCCGGTCCGGCCCCGGGGCGCCGATGACGATCTCGGACTGCACCGACCCGGGGCGGTCGACGAGCACGACGCGGGCGGCGTCCGACGCGCGCGGCGCCGGCTCCCGGGTGACCTCGTGGCTCCGCCCGTCGGTGGTCCAGGCGCCGATGGTGCGGGTCAGCAGTTCGTCCACGTCGACACCGGTGAGGTCGCCCGCGACGACGACGGTGGCGCCCTGCGGATGCACGTGCTCCCGGTGGCAGGCCACGACGTCCTCGCGGGTGATCGCGGAGACGGTCTCGGGCGAGCCCGCGGCGGGACGGCTGGCCCGGCCCTGCGGGTCGTGGTAGGTCGCCGCGAACTCCAGGAAGGCCCGGCGACCGGCCGAGGCCCGCTCCTGCTCGATCTCGGCCAGGCGGGTGCGCGCCACGCGGGCCACCTCGACCTCCTCGAAGGAGGGCTCGGAGACGCACTCGGTGAGCAGCTCCAGCGCCTCACCGAGGAAACGCTGCGGCACGTCGAGATCCACCCCGAGGGCGGCCTCGCTCATCCCGGCGTCGATGGCGATGCCGCGGCGCTCGAGCAGCTCGGAGAGCTCCCGCTGCCCGTGGCTCGCGGTGCCCTCGTCGAGCAGTCGGGACATGATCCAGGCGACGCCCTCCCGCTCGCGCGGCTCCTGCCGCAGCGCGAAGGGGACCGAGAGCCGCACCGAGACGACGTACTGCCCGGGCACGTGGTGCACGAGCGCGGTGATGCCGTTCGGCAGCTGCAGCGACCGCGGCTCGGGCAGAGTCCACTCCCCCGGCGGGGTGACCTTCGGGCGGGGCGGGACGGTGCTCACGCGACCTCCTCCTGGGTCTCGGC
>CAYLUX010000230.1:0-2636 GCA_964386935.1 uncultured Janibacter sp. | reverse complement strand
AGGCCCTCGGCAAGGGTGTGCTGAAGGTGATGTCCAAGATGGGCATCTCCACGGTGGCGTCCTACCGCGGCGCCCAGGTCTTCGAGGCGCTCGGACTCTCGCAGGAGCTCGTCGACGAGTACTTCACCGGTACGGTCAGCCAGCTCGGCGGCGTCGGGCTGGAGGTCATCGCCGCGGAGACCGCGGCTCGCCACGCGAGCGCCTACCCGCCGGAGGGGGTGCGGCTGCCGCACCGCAAGCTCGGGGTCGGCGGCGAGTACCAGTGGCGCCGTGAGGGCGAGCCGCACCTCTTCGACCCGGAGACCGTCTTCCGCCTGCAGCACTCCACCCGGGCCCGTCGGTACGACATCTTCAAGCAGTACACCGAGCGGGTGAACGAGCAGGCCGAGCGCCTGATGACACTGCGCGGGCTCTTCTCGATCGCCGACGGCCAGGACCGGCCCTCCATCAGCATCGACGAGGTGGAACCGGCCAGCGAGATCCTGAAGCGGTTCTCCACCGGCGCGATGAGCTATGGCTCGATCAGCGGGGAGGCGCACGAGACACTCGCCGTGGCGATGAACCGCCTCGGCGGGCGCTCCAACACCGGTGAGGGTGGCGAGGACCTCGAGCGCCTGCTCGACCCCGAGCGGCGCAGCTCGATCAAGCAGGTCGCCTCGGGGCGCTTCGGCGTCACCTCCGCCTACCTCACCCACAGCGACGACATCCAGATCAAGATGGCGCAGGGCGCCAAGCCGGGCGAAGGGGGACAGCTGCCCGGCCCGAAGGTCTATCCCTGGGTGGCCGGCACCCGACACTCCACCCCGGGCGTCGGCCTGATCAGCCCGCCCCCTCACCACGACATCTACTCGATCGAGGACCTGGCGCAGCTGATCCACGACCTGAAGAACGCCAACCCGCAGGCACGGGTGCATGTGAAGCTCGTCAGCGAGGTCGGCGTCGGCACGGTCGCCGCCGGTGTGAGCAAGGCCCACGCCGACGTCGTGCTCATCTCCGGGCACGACGGGGGCACCGGCGCCTCGCCGCTGACCTCGCTCAAGCACGCCGGTGGCCCCTGGGAGCTCGGTCTGGCGGCGACCCAGCAGACGCTCGTCCTCAACGGGTTGCGCGACCGCATCTCCGTGCAGGTCGACGGCCAGATCAAGACCGGCCGGGACGTCCTCATCGGTGCCCTGCTGGGAGCGGAGGAGTTCGGCTTCGCGACCGCGCCGCTGGTCGTCAGCGGGTGCGTCCTCATGCGGGTGTGCCACCTCGACACCTGCCCGGTCGGCATCGCGACGCAGAATCCCGAGCTGCGGGAGCGCTACTCGGGCCGGCCCGAGTTCGTCGAGACCTTCTTCGAGTACATCGCGCAGGAGGTGCGCGAGCTGCTCGCCGAGCTCGGCTTCCGCACCCTCGACGAGGCCGTCGGGCGCGTCGACCTGCTCGACACCCGTCGCGCCATCGAGCACTGGAAGGCCTCCGGGCTCGACCTTGGGCCGATCTTCACGGAGGTCAGCTCCTTCGACGGCTCCGGGGTGCGTCTCGCACGCGACCAGGAGCACGGGCTCGAGGAGGCCCTCGACCAGCGGCTCATCGACCTGGCCGAGCCGGCGCTGACGAGCGGGACCCGTGTCACTGCGGAGGTGCCGGTGCGCAACGTCAACCGCACCGTGGGCACGATGCTCGGGCACGAGGTGACCAAGCGGGACCCGGACGGGCTCCCCGAGGGGACGATCGAGCTGACCCTGACCGGGTCCGCCGGCCAGAGCCTGGGCGCCTTCCTCCCCGCCGGGATCACGCTGCGCATGCTCGGCGACGCCAACGACTACGTCGGCAAGGGCCTCTCGGGCGGGCGCATCGTCGTCCGGCCCCCGGAGGGTGCGCGGTACGTGGCGGAGGAAAACGTCATCGCCGGCAACGTGATCGGGTACGGCGCGACGTCCGGGCAGCTCTTCCTGCGCGGCATCGTCGGGGAGCGGTTCTGCGTCCGCAACTCCGGCGCCTCCGCCGTCGTCGAGGGCGTGGGTGACCACGGGTGCGAGTACATGACCGGTGGCACCGTCCTCGTCCTGGGCCCCACCGGCCGCAACTTCGCGGCCGGCATGTCCGGCGGCAACGCCTTCGTCCTCGATCTCGACGAGTCCCTGGTCAACCGGGAGCTGGTCGACGTCGTCCCCCTTCGCCCCGCGGACCGGGAGGTGGTGCGCGACCTGCTGACCCAGCACCTGCAGCAGACCGACTCGGCCGTGGCCAAGGCACTCCTGGAGGAGGAGGGCGGGCTCGAGCGCATCTCCCTCGTCCTCCCCCGCGACTACCAGCGCGTCCTCGATGTGCGGGCCGATGCCGAGGCCGAGGGCCTCGACGTCGACGGACCCGTCGTCTGGGACCGGATCATGGAGGCTTCCCATGGCTGACCCGCACGGCTTTCTCACCACCCGCGAGCGCGAGCTGCCGCCCCGCCGCCCCGTTGACGTCCGGATCAAGGACTGGAGGGAGGTCTACGAGGAGCAGCAGTCGGGCGAGCTGCAGCGCCAGGCCGGCCGGTGCATGGACTGCGGCATCCCGTTCTGCCACTCGGGCTGCCCGCTGGGCAACCTCATCCCGGAGTGGAACGACCTCGCCCGGCGCGGTGACTGGCACGACGCCATCGAGCG
>CAYLUX010000229.1:0-2639 GCA_964386935.1 uncultured Janibacter sp. | reverse complement strand
GACGCCTTCTTCCACGCGCTCTCCGACAGCACGCGACGGGACATCCTGCGCCGCGTCCTGGCCGGTGAGTACTCGGTGACCGCACTGGCGGAGCACTACCCGATGAGCTTCGCGGCTGTGCAGAAGCACGTCGCGGTGCTCGAGCGGGCGGGGCTGATCAGCAAGCGCCGCAGCGGACGAGAGTCCCTGGCGAGCGGTGACGTCGAGGCCGTCAGGGCGGTCGGCGCCATGCTCGCCGAGTTCGAGGCCGTGTGGCGTGGACGGGTCGCGGGGATCGACGCCCTGCTGGCCGACGACAGCAACGACACCACCTGACCCACCAGGAGATCGACATGCCTCTCACCGACGTCACCACCGACATCGACAACCGGACCCTCGTCATGACGGCCGAGTTCCCCGTCAGCGTCGAGCGCCTCTGGCAGGTGTGGGCCGACCCGCGCCAGCTCGAGCGGTGGTGGGGACCCGAGGGCTGCCCCGCCACCATCACCCACCACGACCTCACCTCCGGCGGCACCGTGAGCTACTACATGACCAGCACCGAGGGGGAGACCTTCCACGGCGGCTGGACCGTCGTGGCCGTCGACGAGCCGCGCCGCCTCGAGCTGCGTGACTACTTCGCCGACGCCGACGGCAATCCGACCGAGGACGCACCGGAGTCGCGGATGGTCGTCGACTTCGTCGCCGTCGAGGGTGGCGCGCGGATGGTCACCTCCTCGACCTGGGAGTCGGTCGAGGCCATGCAACAGGTCCTCGACATGGGCGTCGTCGAGGGGTCGACCTCCGCGGTCGGCCAGATCGACGCGCTGCTCGCTGCCTGAGGACGCCGCGAATTCACCCGGGCTTCGCCGGGACGACCAGCGACGGTCGTCCCGGCGAAGTCGTTCGCGCGTCGACTGGGGTCGATCACTTGAGTTCGACTGCAGGAGAATCATGTCCACCACCCCGAACCAGCTGGACCGTCGCACGTTGCTCGGGGGTGGCGCCGCCGCTCTCGGCCTCGTCGTCGCCGGGAGCTCGGCTCCCTTCGCCGCGCACGCCAGCGCCGCCCAGACCACCCGGATGGCCTCCGGCTACGGGCGGCTGCGCCACGCCGGCCCGCTGCTGGACCTGCCGGAGGGCTTCTCCTACACCGTCCTCGCCGAGTCCGGCACCACGACGGTCGGGGGCTACGAGGTTGCCGGCAACCAGGACGCGATGGGCTGCTTCGCCGGTGCCGACGGGGGATCGGTGATCGTGTGCAACCACGAGGTCGGCGAAGGGGACGAGGGCTCGGTCCCGCACGTGGACGGCCTCGTCTACGACGAAGGGGGCCGGGGCGGCACCTCCACCCTCGTGGTCACCAAGGACAACCAGGTCCGTGAGCACTACACCTCGCTCGCGGGCACCGTCGACAACTGCGCCGGCGGCATCACGCCGTGGGGCACGTGGCTGACCTGCGAGGAGACCGAGGAGCGGGCCGGTGAGCAGGGCCTGACGAAGGACCACGGCTACGTCTTCGAGGTCGACCCCGCCAGCCAGCGGGCCAATGACGGCAAGTGCCCGATCCCGCTGAAGTTCCTCGGCCGGTTCGCCCACGAGGCCACCGCGGTCGACCCGAGGACGGGCCACATCTACCTCACCGAGGACGCCTCCGACCCGAACGGGCTCTTCTTCCGCTGGACCCCGCCGAAGTCCTACCGCCAGGGCAAGGGTGCGCTCCACGAGCTCGCCGCCGACGGTGACCCCAACGTCGGCACCCTCGAGGCGCTCGTCGCCTTCGAGCGCAACGGCAAGCACGTGACCGACCTGAGCAAGGCGACGAAGACGAACACGACGTACACGGTCGATTGGATCGAGGTGCCCGACCGCGACGCGCGCGTGATGTCGGTGCGCAAGCAGTTCGAGGACCGCCAGGTCACCCGCTCGCGCAAGCTCGAGGGGCAGTGGTTCGCCGACGGTGGCGTCTACATCGTCTGCAGCTTCGCCCGCAAGGACGACGGCTCGCTCAACGAGCACGACGGCCAGGTGTGGTTCCTCGACCCGAAGAAGCAGACCATCACGCTGACCACGATCTTCGGGGTCAACCGCGACCCGGAGAACAGCGACGCCGTCGACGGCCCGGACAACATCACCGTCTCCCCGCACGGCGGACTCATCCTCGCCGAGGACGGCGAGGGCAAGTCCCACCTCATCGGGGTCACCGAGCAGGGCAAGTCCTACCCGCTGGCGCTGAACCGGCTCGACGACAGCGAGTGGGCCGGACCGTGCTTCAACGAGGCGGGCACGACCCTCTTCGCCAACATCCAGGGCGACCCCGGGCGCACCTTCGCGATCACCGGTCCCTGGGGCCGTCCCTCGAACGCCTCCCCGAAGGCCAAGGGCCGCAGCTGACTCAGGCCAGCGTGCCCCGGACGGCCTCGAGCACCCGCTCGTCGTCCGGGGTCACCTGCGGGCTGAAGCGGGCGACGGGGGTGCCGTCGGCGTCGATGACGAACTTCTCGAAGTTCCACCGGATGTCGCCGGTCTCGCCCCCTTCGTCCGCGGTCTCCACGAGCTCCTGGTAGATCGCGTGCCGGTCGGGACCGTTGACCTCGATCTTCTCCGACATGGGGAAGGTCACCCCGTAGGTCGCCGAGCAGAACTCCTGGATCTCATCAGCG
>CAYLUX010000228.1:0-2658 GCA_964386935.1 uncultured Janibacter sp. | reverse complement strand
AAGCAGCTGCCGGACCTGGAGCGGCACTTCCCCCGCGGGGCGCCGAGCCTGCGGGGCTGCCGCAGTCTGCGCATCGACGGCCCGGTGACCTTCGGCGCCGACGTCGTGGTCGAGGGCGACGTGCACCTGAGCGGGCCGATGACGGTGCCGGACGGAGAGGTGTTGTCATGACACCGGTGGAGCGGGCACGCGCCGCCTTCGCGGAGGTCTACGGCGGTGCGCCACAGGGCTGCTGGTGGGCGCCGGGTCGGGTCAACCTCATCGGCGAGCACACCGACTACCAGGGCGGATTCGTGCTGCCGCTCGCGCTGCCGCAGGGGGCCGCCGTCGCTGCCCGGGCCCGGGAGGACCGGGTGCTCCGCGTGCACTCGCTGCACGTCGGGGAGACCGCCGAGATCGACATCGGCGACGTGGGTCCTGGGACGCCGGAGGGGTGGCTGGGTTACCTCGCCGGGGTCGGGTGGGCTCTGACGGAGAACGGCCACGCGGTGCCGGGTCTGGACGTCGTGCTCGACTCCGACGTGCCGATCGGGGCGGGCCTGTCCTCCTCGGCCGCGATCGAGTGTGCCGTCGCCGTCGCGTGGGAGGACCTCGCCGGGCTCGGTCTCGACCGTGACGCCCTGGCGGCCGCCGCCCGGCGCGCGGAGAACGACGTCGTCGGCGCCCCCACCGGCGTGATGGACCAGATGGCCTCGCTGCACGGGCAGGAGGGGTCGCTGATGTTCCTCGACACCCGGTCGATGGACATCGAGCAGGTGCCCCTGGAGCTGGCGGAGCACGGGCTGGCGCTGCTCGTCATCGACACCCGGGCCCCGCACGCGCTCGTCGACGGGGAGTACGCCGAGCGGCACGCCTCGTGCGCGCGCGGGGCCGAGCTGCTCGGGGTGAGCGAACTGCGCGACGTGCCCGTCGAGGGCCTCACCGGGCGACTGGCCACGCTCGAGGATGACCTGCTGCCGCGTCGGGTGCGCCACGTCGTCACCGAGAACGACCGTGTCGAACGGCTCGTCGGCGTGCTGCGATCGGGCGCGGATCCACGGTCGGCCGGGGCGCTGATGACGGCATCGCACGTGTCGATGCGCGACGACTTCGAGATCACCGTGCCGCAGGTGGACACCGCCGTCGATGCCGCCCTCGCCGCGGGGGCGCACGGCTCGCGGATGACCGGCGGCGGCTTCGGTGGCTGCGTCCTCGCGCTCGTCGACGAGGCTGCCGCCGGTGCGGTCTTCGACGCAGTGGCGGCCGCCTACGAGGAGGCCGGCTTCGACCCGCCGACCTCCTTCATCGCCCGCCCGGCGGGCGGCGCCACGCGGGTGGACTGAGGCGATCCCGATGCTTCGAGGCTCGTCGCAGAGCTCCTCGAAGGGAAGCAAGCGAGCCTCGAAGGGCGAAGGGCGAAGGGCGAGCCGGGTTGGCCCCGCCCCGTCGACCACGTAACTCGCGGGTATGACACCACACTCGGACGTCGAAACTGGCAGAACCTTGATTTTCCGAGGGTCCACGTCGCCAGTGACGCGGAGCATGGTGTCGTACCCGTGACTATCCAGAGTCGCGAAGGCCCACCCCGCTCGTCGAGCGAGGAACGCCACGCGTCGCTACGGTCGAGTGACACCCGACGTCACGGAGGTCGACATGTCGACTCGCGCCCTTGCCCGCTCGGCCGCCACACTCCTTGGTGCCCTCTCCCTCGCTGCCGCGACCACCGCCCCCGCGAGCGCCACGACCACCGCGCCACAGGACCGACCGAAGGCACCGGACGGGATCGTCGACCTGCACGACGTGGCGCCGACGGTGCTGCACGACATCCGCTACTCGACGAAGCACAACTTCACCGGGGAGCGCGTCGACGGGTACCAGCAGTCACGCTGCCTGCTCAGCAGCGAGGCCGCGTCCCAGCTGGCGAAGGTCCAGCAGGACGTGCTCGCGAAGGGGTACTCCCTCAAGGTCTACGACTGCTACCGGCCGCAGCGGGCGGTGGACGGCTTCGTCCGGTGGGCGGAGGACGTGCAGGACCAGCGGATGAAGCGCGAGTTCTACCCCCGGATCGACAAGAGCACCCTCTTCGAGGACGGCTACATCGCGACGAAGTCCGGGCACAGCCGGGCGAGCACGATCGACCTGACCCTGGTGGAGCTGCCCGCCGCGAGGCAGCACCGGTGGACGCCCGCGGACGGTCTCCAGCCCTGCTACTGGCCGCAGTCCGAGCGCTTCACGGACAACTCGATCGACATGGGCACCGGGTACGACTGCTTCGACACCCGCTCGCACACCGCGGACGAGCGCAGCACCCCCGAGCAGCGGGCCAACCGGCAGCTGCTCGTCGACGCGATGGCCGCGCGGGGCTTCAGCAACTACGAAAACGAGTGGTGGCACTTCACCCTGGACGACGAGCCCTACCCGGACACCTACTTCGACTTCCCCGTCTCGCGGTCCTCACTCGTGCGCTGACGGCCAGCGGCCCTCGCGCTCCCGCCGGCGGTCCTCGACGTCGGTGTCGGAGCAGAAGCCGCGGCCGCTGCGCTTGAGGCAGAGCAGCCCGAGGCAGGTCCCCCGCTCGTCGACGACGGCGAGGCGGCGGCGCCCTTCGTCGCGCATGCGGTCCCACACCGGCGTCAACGCCGCCTCCGGCACCACGGATCGTCCCTCGAGGCGACCGAT
>CAYLUX010000227.1:0-2663 GCA_964386935.1 uncultured Janibacter sp. | reverse complement strand
GACGCGCACGAGCACGTCGTAGGCGCCGTCGAGCTCGAGCGCGACGAGCGGCTCGTTGACGACCTGCTGGTGGACCTTGTTCGGGAAGTACTCCTCCAGCGAGCGGCCGTTGACCTGCCACTCGCCGCTGCCCGGGACGATCCGGACGCGGGCGACGGCCTGCTTGCGGCGGCCGGTGCCGGAGCCCGGCGCGGAGGCCGAGGGGCGGGCGACGGGCTCTGCGTCGCCGACCGGGCCCTGCGACTCGGAGGTGTAGGAGGACAGCTGGGGCTCCTCGGCCTCGATGTCCTGGGTCTGCGGTGCGTTGTCGGTGGTGTCAGCCACGATGATTGCCTCTGGTTCCTTCTCGGCGGCGCTTACTGCGCGACCTGCGAGATCGTGTAGGGGGTCGGCTGCTGGGCACCGTGCGGGTGCTCGGCCCCGCGGTAGACCTTCAGCTTGCTCAGCTGCTGGCGGCCGAGGCTGTTGCTCGGCAGCATGCCGCGGATGGCCTTCTCGACGGCGCGCTCGGGGTTCTTTTCGAGCAGCTCGGCGTAGCTGGAGGACTTCAGCCCGCCGGAGAAGCCGGAGTGACGGTAGGCGCGCTTCTGCTCCGCCTTCGCGCCGGTCAGGGCGACCTTCTCGGCGTTGATGACGATGACGAAGTCGCCGCAGTCCAGGTAGGGGGCGAAGTTGGTCTTGTGCTTGCCGCGCAGGAGCGTCGCCGCCTGCGTCGCGAGACGACCGAGGACCACGTCGGTGGCGTCGATGACGTGCCACTGACGGGTGATCTCACCGCCCTTGGTGGTGTGGGTGCGCATGTGAATGCCTCTGCTAGTCGTGGTGCCTGGGTTCCCTCGCCGGGGGCGAAGGGAGGCGCCGTGCACATGACGTGGACGGCGCTGCTGCACTCCATTCTACGGAGCATCCGGAGCGGGTCGAAATCGTCGCCAGGGCTCCGGGAAGCCCGGCATGGCAGGCTTTCCGGCCCCGCACGGACTCCGCAACCCATCTCGTCGGCGGATGATTGCACAAAACTTGTGCAATCATCCGGGGGTGAGTGAACCCACCCCGGGACCCTCCGCGCAGGCGTGGCGACTGCTGTCCCACCCCCTTCGCTCCCGCATCCTCGCCCACCTGCGACTGCACGGTGGCGCCACCGCGGCCGACCTCGCCCGGGCGCTGTCGAGCAACACGGGGGCGACGAGCTACCACGCCCGGGTGCTCGAGGAAGCCGGCCTCATCACCGACACCGGCCTCGGCGACGGGCGCAGCCGGGTCTGGGCCGCGGCCGAGGTCGAAGAGGAGTCCGGCCCCGACACCGGCGTCGCGGTGAGCACGATCGGCGACGCCGAGGAGCTGGCCGACGCGCTGTGGCTCGCCCACGACCACGTCGACCACCTCGCCGGCCGACTGCACGGGTGGATCGACCGCCAGGTGGGCTGGCCGCTCGTCTGGCAGGAGGAGTGCGGCCTCGACGAACGTGAGGTCCTCGTCGACGAGGCGCAGCTGGCCGCGCTGCGGGCCGAGCTGGACGCGGTGCTGGAGCGCTACCGCCGGCGCGGTGCCGGCACCCCGGGCGCCCGTCGAGTTTCTGCGGCCGTCGGGCTCATCCCGCTGCCCCGACGTACATAGTCTGGCTCCGTGGGCAGTGACGAGCAGCGGGGCATGCGCCCCTGGTACGTCGACTTCGGCCTGCGCGTGGCGCTCGGCCTGGTCCTGCTGGGCCTGCTGTGCCACTTCGTCGTGCGGCCTTTCGTCATCCCGAGCGAGTCGATGGAGCCGACCCTGATGACCGGGGACCGGGTGGCGGTGCGCATCATCGGTGTCGACACCCACGACCTCGAGCGAGGTGACGTCATCGCCTTCGAGCACGGACGCACGTGGGAAGAGGAGCGCCTCGAGGAGCCCCAGCCCCTGAAGAACCTCGTGCGCTACGGGGGCGACCTGCTCGGGGTGGGGCCGAGCCACCACTCCTACACCGTCAAGCGCGTCATCGGGCTGCCCGGCGAGACCGTCTCCTGCTGCGGCTTCGACGGCAATGTCCGGGTCGACGACCAGCCGCTGGCGGAGAACTACGTCGCCCATCCCCACCCCTTCGAGCACGGGACCTCCTGCGACCGGGCGGTCGAGGGCCGGGCCCCGTCGACCCGCTGCTTCCCGAAGGTCACGGTGCCCGAGGACTCCTACCTCGTCCTCGGTGACAACCGCGCCAACAGCGCGGACTCGGTGGTCGCCTGCCGGGGTCTCCCGGCCGACGAGGAGTGCCGTGCCCGTTTCGTCCCCGCCGACCAGGTCGTGGGGATCGTGCAGTGGCGGTGGTGGCCGCTGCCGCCCGGCGGCGCGCTGCGCACCGCCGCGTAGACCTCAGGCGGGCCGTCGAGCCCGGGTGGTCTCCGCGCGCTCGGCCATCCCCTCGGCATCGGGATAGGTCACCTCGACGAGGGAGAGCCCGTGGGCGGGCATGACCTTCACCCGCGGGTCGCGCACTCCGGCACCGAGGACCTCCAGCGGCCACCGCAGGTCCCGCTGCCCGGTCCCGACCGGCACGAGGGCGCCGATGAGCGCACGGACCATCGAGTGGCAGAAGGCGTCGGCGACGACGGTCGCCTCGACCAGCCCCTCGGGCGTGCGGCGCCAGTCGTAGCGCAGCAGCGTCCGGGTCGTCGTGGCCCCCTCCCGCC
>CAYLUX010000226.1:0-2665 GCA_964386935.1 uncultured Janibacter sp. | reverse complement strand
CCGAGGAAGCTTGCGGCGGAGAGGTACTCGCCCCCGATGGCGCTCGCGTTGCGCCACGGGCTGACGGTGCGCCCGGCGACGTAGAAGTCGCTGGTCCCGGAGACCAGTCGCAGCCCCAGGGCGCCGAGGGCGAGAGTGACCAGGCACACCGCGATGATGGCGGTGACGCTGAGCGGCTGGGTCACCGGCGACCGACCAGGTCCTTGAAGTCGGCCTCGATGCGCTCGCTGGCGCGGGTGTACCAGCGGGCGAGGAGCACGACGGCGGGGTAGACGAGCACGCCGAGGACGAGCCAGACCACCGGCAGGCCGCCGACCGCCAGCGTGCGGGTGGCCGGCAGCAGGACGAAGAGCAGCGGCAGCGCGCCGAGGGTCAGCGCGGCCGCCCCCAGCACGGTGGCGGCGAGGTGGCGCTGGGCGCGCACGAGCGAGGAGACGTAGGTGGTGCCGAGGCTCGACTGCCCGGCGATCTCCTCCCGGACCGTGCGCCGCGGGCCGGACGCGTTCGGTGCCCGGGTGCGGGTGACACGCACCCGGGCGGGTGGCGTGCTCATCGCTCCTCCGCGGAGGGCGGGCGCAGCAGCGTGCTGCGCAGCGCCCGGGTGTGGCGCCGGCTCACCTGCAGCTCCTCGCCGTCGACGACGACGGTGCAGCGGCCCCCTTCGTTGCGTACCTCGTCGACGTGGTGCGTGCACACGATGGTGGAGCGGTGGATCCGCACGAAGCCTGCGCCGGCCCACCGCTCCTCGAGGGAGGCGAGCGGGATGCGCACGAGGTGGGAGCCGCTGGCGGTGTGCAGCCGCGCGTAGTCTCCCTGGGCCTGCACCCACTGGATCTCACGAAGGGGGACGAAGCGGGTCACCCCGCCGAGCTCCACCGGGACCGTCTCCTCCTCCTGCTTCGGGACCGCCGGCGCCTCCCTCTCCCGCGCCGCGAGGCAGCGACGGACGGCCTCGCCGATGCGCTCGGGGCGGACCGGCTTCATCAGGTAGTCGACGACGTCGAGGTCGAAGGCGTCCACGGCGTGGGTGTCGTAGGCGGTGACGAAGACGATCTGGGGGCGGTCGGCGAAGCGGCGGATGACGCGTGCCAGCTGCATCCCGTCGAGGCCGGGCATCGCGATGTCGGAGAAGACGACGTCCACGTCCTCGTGCTCCAGCGCGGTGAGAGCTGCGGTCCCGCTGGCAGCGGTGAGGACCCGGCCCACCCGCTCGTCCTGGTCCAGCAGCCAGGCGACCTCGTTGCGTGCCGGGGCCTCGTCGTCGACGACGAGGACGGTCAACGAAGGGCGCGACATGGGGACCACACTAGGAGATCGGTCCGGTCCCCGGGAGTCCTTCGCGGCGGGAGCGACCGCGGCGGCGTACGGCAGTGATCAGGAGCGTCAGGTGCCAGTGGCGGCGCGCCAGGACGAGGGCGACCGCGTAGAGGGCCACGGCCAGGCACAGCACGGCGAGCGAGGTGCCGTGGCCATCTCCCGCCACGAGCCGGGCCACCGCCGGCAGCACCCCGAAGAGGAGCGTCGCCGTACCCATGGCGCTGAGCGTCTGTCGACCGAAGGGGTGGATGCCGGGCTGTCGGGCGACCTGGACGAGGGGGAGCAGGTTGTTGGTCGTGATCGCGGCCGCCCAGCCGATGGCCGCCCCCATGAATCCCCATTTCGGGATGAGCCACAGGTCCAGGCCCAGGTTGACCCCGAAGGCCACGACGACGTTGAGGAGGTTCCACAACGACCGGCCGGCCATGTTCAGCACCATGTCGACCATCCCGCACGCCGTGGCGATGAGCATGACGCAGCTGAGGAGCACCAGTGCCGGCGCCGCCTCCGAGTAGCCGTCACCGAAGATCTCCAGCGCCCACGACGCGTGGTTGATGAAGACGAGGTACAGCGGCCAGGCGCCCAGGACGAGCCACGCGGTGACCACCTGGTACAAGGATCGCGCGACGGCGCGGTCGTGACGGGCCAGAGCCTCTCCCAGCAGCGGCTGGATGCTCAGGGAGAGGGCACGTCCCGCGATCTGACCGAGCAGGAGGAAGCGGGTCGCGGCCGTGTAGATCGCGGCCTCCGCGAGGCCGGCCAGGGCGCCGACGAGGACGATGTCGAAGCGCTGCATGGCCGTCTGGGTGACCGCTGCCAGTGCCCGGGGCGTGGAGAAGGCCCAGAACGGACGGCTCAGGGCACGCATCGTGGCCCGGGCGTCGTGGGCCGGTGCCGGTCGCGCCACGCGGTGCCACCACCACCACGCGACGACGGCCACCGGCACGTAGACGATCGACCAGGCAGCGGGGAGCACGGCCGGATCGCCGAGCCAGACGAGGACCAGCCACACGAGGAGGAGCTGACCCAGCGGGCGCCCGACCTGTTCGACGAGGGCCAGGGCCTTCATGGTTCCGAGCCCCTGGGTGCCGGCCAGGGCGAGGTTGGCCACGGCGGCCACCGGGACCGCGACGGCCAGCACCCGCATCCACCGGGCGAAGTCGGCCGACATCTCGGGGCTGAGCCACCGACCGAGAGCCTCGGCTCCGAGGAAGATGCCGAGGCCTACCAGTACCGACACGAGCAGGACCGGCAGTGCGGCGGTGCGCATGTAGGGGCGGGCCAGGTCGGCCCGGCCACGGGACCGGCCCCCGGAGATGAAGTACACGAGGCTGGTCTGGGTCCCGAG
>CAYLUX010000225.1:0-2686 GCA_964386935.1 uncultured Janibacter sp. | reverse complement strand
CGCCATGCCCGGAGTGCTTCCTCATCCACAGCGGCGAGTGCTTCTGACGGTCCGGTAATCCACGGGCCTAACGAACACCACGCGGCGTAGGACGTCGCGTTATCACCATGTCAGCCGATCCACGGTCGCAAAGATTTATATAGCCGCGCAGGCTATGTGGCGCTTCCGCTTTCAGAGTACGTTGACGCGGTCGCGGAGCTGTCCGAAGTGGATGAGGGGCCGCAATCCGTAGTGGCCCAGGTTTCGGAACCCCATTGCGAACAACGCAAGAGCTCGAGTTCATCGAGGACTTGCCGCAGGCGTCGGGCGGACACTGCAATGCTGATGGCATCTAGTGCACACTGCCGCAGGACTCTGGCCGGAGCCTGGCAGGCAGCACGCGGCGGACGACCGACCCGCCAGTAGCAGGCTCGTCCGAAGCGGGCACGTCGGAGGGGCCGGTCGGTTCCAGCGCAGACGGGACGACGTCGAGGCTCATACCAGGCAGAGCAGGAAGCGCCACCGACAACTCCGGGTACCACTCATTTCAATGAGACGACCCGTTTGTTGTCGTACCCACCGCTTAGATTCATCGCCATGAACTTCACACCCGAGCAGAAACTCCCTCCGCAGAATGCGCCCCAGCAGGCCGCCGCGCAGCGCCCCGTGATCGACAGGGCTTACTTCTACCTCGCCAGCGCGCTCGCCGCAGTGTTCGCCATCGCCACGATCACGCTGCTGACCGTCATCTTCACCACCGGCTCGAGAAGCGAATCCCACGGCACCTCCTCGGCCAAGGCCGTCTCGGAGAAGTGCGACAGCAACAACACCTACCTCACTCTGGGCGGCGATATGAAGTCGCTGACCTTCGAAAACGACTCCTCGACGAGCCGCGGCGACACGGTGCTGGCCTGCGTGCTCACGGAGACCGAAGCTCCCAGCAGCGTCGCCTCCAGGATCAGCCACACACGGGGCATGGATGGCAAGCAGACCGCGACGTGGGACGGCTGGACCATCTACTGGTCGTACATGAAGGGCGAGGGCCTCGACGTGACGCTGGCGCAGGAGTAGCCGAACCGCCGCGCCACGTGCTCCCGTGTCCGGAATCGCGGTCGTAAACTCACCCATCGAAAGCGCGCAGGAAATTCCCGATGTTGGCCGAAGGAACAGTCATGACGCTCGCCCCGGTCCACCATGGACTCCCGTCACGAGGAGCTGCGTGAGTACGTCGACGTTCACCTGGCTGCGGTTCGACGACGATCACGCATGCCAGGCGCGGGAGCTCGTCCGTGCCCTCCAGGAGCCGGGCACGCTCGATTCGCTGGGCATCGGCGCGATCCGTGACGGGATCTCCGACCTCCTCTTCCCCGGCACCTCGACGCTGCACACGCGGGTCCGCTACTTCCTGCTGGTCCCGTGGGCGATGCAGCACGTGGCCCAGCGCCGGCCTCGCACCCGCGACCAGTACGACCGGTGGCTGCGCGAGACCGAGATGCAGACCATCGCGGCGCTCAAGAGCGGCAACAACGAGACGACGACGGGCATCATCGGCCGCGAGCGCGGCAAGGACCTCCGCCAGACCCCGACAGTCGTCTACTGGAACGCGCTGGAGAAGTGGGGCATCCGCACCACGCATCTGCGCCGCGCGGCAGTACGCGACCTCGTTGTCGAGCAACACGGTTCCGCTGCTCCCCCCATCTGGAGCCCCATGCCGGCCCCGCCCGCGGGCTTCCCGGACGAGCCGCTGTCGATCCTCCCCACGGTGGAGGAGGGCACCTACCTCTTGGAGAAGATGGGCGCCACCCGCATCGCCTCCCTGAACAGTGGCGAGGCCGATCACCCGAGTCTGCTCGCGTGGATAGCCCGGCAATCGGCGCTGGCAGAGGCGGCGCAGCTCCCGTGGGACATCGACGACCCGCAGCTTCCGCAGCCCTTGCGCGGGCAGCTGCACATGGCCGAGGGGTTCTCACTCATCATCCACGGCGCGCAGTTGCTCTATCTGGATCTGCTCTACCGGGCCAAGTCCGACCAGGAGCACGGCGCCATCGACGAGATCCCCAACTACGACCGGCTCGCCGACCTGCGCACCGCGTGGGTAGACGAGATGGACCGCCGGACCGCCTTCGCCTCCGCGTGGCTGGAGCGTCTGCCGGAGATCTTCGGCTATCTCCGTGCGCACCGGATCCGGATCAGCGCGCCCACCGAGCATTTCGTGCAGGCCTGGTGCCGGCGGGCCGTCGCGCACCCCGAGGCCGCGTTGGGCGACCCGCTCATGGCCGATCTGGTGCGCAGCCGCGAGACGGCACTCAAGAAGTCCAACGCGCGGCTCGCCAACCCGTCGCCGCTCAACGCGTGGAACGGCGAACTCCTCGGGGCCAGCCGGCTGACCTACCGCTGGGAGTACGCGCGCTCGCACGTCCTCGACTGCGTCGCCGCCGGGGAGGAGACCGCGGATGCTCGGACCTGAGGACGGCACCACCCTGCTCGACGCGCTCGCGCCGCCGGACGGCTACACGCTCGAGGTCGGCGTCGGCACGTCGTTCACGCTGGATCTCACCGCGCTGCTGTCGATCCCCACCGCCTTCGCCCTGACCCGCACCCACGATGTCGGCGACGGCCAGAGCACGCCACTTTCGCTGCTCGAGGCGCTCCGTTCGCACGCCGGCCGCATCACCGTCTTCTCCGATGCCGCCCACAGCGGGCTGCC
>CAYLUX010000224.1:0-2700 GCA_964386935.1 uncultured Janibacter sp. | reverse complement strand
CTGGTGATCACGATCGGGCCGGATCACTACAACGGGTTCTTCTACGACACGATGCCGCCGTTCTGCCTGGGGCTGGGCGCGTACGGACTGGGTGACTACGGCACCGCGACCGGTGACCTGGACGTGTCCGCGGGCGTGGCCGAGGAGCTGGCCCGCGCGGTGCAGGACGAGGAGATCGACCTGACGATCTCGCGGGCGATGGGTCTGGACCATGGCGCGATCCAGCCGCTGGAGGTCATCTTCGGGCGCATCGACGCCCGGCCGACGATCCCGCTGTTCGTCAACGGGGTGGCCGCCCCCTTCGTCCCGATGCGCCGCATCCGGGCCCTGGGCGAGGCGATCGGCCGCTGGGCGAGCACGCGCCAGGAGCGGATCCTGCTGATCGCCTCCGGAGGGCTGAGCCACGACCCCCCGGTCCCGCAGTGGGCCACCGCCACCGAGGAGGTGCGCGCCCGGCTGCTGGACGGGCGCAACCCGACCCCCGCCGCGCGGGCCGCCCGCGAGCAGCGGGTCATCGACACCGCCCACGACTTCGCCGCCGGCCGAGCCACGATCAAGGACCTGAACCCGCAGTGGGATGCCGAGTTCATGGGCCTCTGCCGCACCGGGCAGGTCGCGGCCTTCGACGACTACGACGTCGCGGAGATGAGCGAGGTGGCCGGCAACTCCTCCCACGAGGTACGCACCTGGGTCACCGCCTTCTCCGCCCTGGCCGCTGCCGGGGACTACGAGATCAGCCACGAGTACTACCGCCCGATCCGCGAGTTCATCGCCGGCTTCGGGGTCATGACCGCACGCACGAAGGAGCAGCACGCATGAGCACCGCGACCGACCAGGCCAGCCAGCTGACGTACGAGAACACCAGCCGGATGGTGGCCACCCGCCGGTGGAACATCCACATCAACGAGGCCGGCACGCAGCACGACCAGACCATCGTGCTGCTGCACGGCTCCGGACCCGGCGCGACCGGCTGGACCAACTTCTCCCCCAACATCCCCGCCCTCGCGCAGCACTACCGGGTCATCGCCGTCGACATGCCCGGCTGGGGCGAGTCCGACCCCGTCACCTGGCAGGAGCGCGACCACTCCACCGCCCTGCTGGACCTGCTCGACGCCCTCGAGATCGACAAGGCCACGATCATCGGCAACTCCATGGGCGGGGGCACCACCCTGCGCTTCGGCTACGAGCACCCCGAGCGCGTCCACCGCCTGATCACCATGGGCTCCTCCTCCGGGGCCCCCACCCTCATGGGCCCCGCCGGACTGACCGAAGGCCTGAAGATCCTCCAGAAGGGCTACCGCCACCCCTCCTTCGAGACCCTCAAGGAACTCGTGGACGTGATGACCTTCAACTCCGACTTCGCCACCGACGACCTCATCCAGTCCCGCACCGACATGGTCCTGGCCTACCCACAGCACGCGAAGAACTTCATCGACGGCACCGGCAAGAAGGCCGTCGTCGAGCTCGACCACGCCCGACTGCGCGACATCACCGTGCCCGTCCTCCTCTTCCACGGGCGCGACGACCGCGTCGTCCACTTCGAGCACTCCCTCAAGCTCACCTCCCTGGTCCCCAACTCCCGCCTGCACCTGATCAACCAGTGCGGCCACTGGCTCCAGATCGAACACGCACAAGAATTCACCGACCAGGTCCTCCACTTCCTCGCCACCAGCTGACGGGGCGGTCGCCCGCCTCGGGCACACTGGGCGGCGTGGTCGGCGACGTCGCCGGCCACCCGCGACTGGAGGAGGGCCGCGAGGCATGAGCCTGCACCGTTCGATCGTCTGGGCCGAGCGCCCGTTCCCAGACTGCAACCTGCTGCTCCTGACCGGTGACGAGCCCACGCTCGTCGACTCCGGCTTCGCCGCCCACGCGGAGGTGACCGCCGGGATGGCCGGCGAGCACGCCCCCTTCGTCTCGGCCGTGCTCAACACGCACTGGCACTCCGACCACGTCGGGGGCAACCGGCACCTCCAGCAGACGGGGGCCAGGATCATCGGATCCGGGCACGACGGGGACGCGCTGGAGCGCGCCGACCCCGGCTGCTGCGTCGCCGAGTACCTCGACCAGCCGGTACCGCGGTACACGGTGGACCAGCAGGTCGGCGACGGCGACGAGCTCGGCCTCGGTGAGCACACCTGGCAGGTCCTCGAGGTCCCCGGGCACACCCCCGGGCACCTGGCGCTGTGGAACCCCGACGAGCGCGTCCTGGTCGTCGGCGACACGCTCAGCACCTACGACGTCGGCTGGGTCAACGTCATGCGCGACGGACCGGCGGGCATCGAGGACGCCCTGGCCTCGCTGCACCGGCTGCGCGAGCTGGACGCCCGGGTGGCCATCCCGGGGCACGGCCCGCTCGTCGAGGACCCGGAGAAGGCGATCGGCAAGGCGATCAGCCGGATGGAGCGTCAGCGCGACGACATCGGGCTCGCCGTCTCCTACGGCGCCAAGCGGGTCCTCGCCTATGCGCTGATCATCCGCGGCGGGATGCCGGTCGGCGAGCTCGACGACTACCTGCACCAGCGCAAGTGGATGCACGACGCGGCACGGACGCTGGGGCAGGACGCCCAGGACTTCGCCAGCGAGCTGGTCGACTCCATGGTGGGCGGCGGGCGCGATCACCGTGGCCGAAGGGAGAGCCCGCGCGGCTGCCCCATTGACGCCGACCGACCCGGCGGTCGTCGACCTGCCGTGGCCCCG
>CAYLUX010000223.1:0-2714 GCA_964386935.1 uncultured Janibacter sp. | reverse complement strand
CGAAGATCTTCCCGATGGACCTGCGCCCGCAGGCCCACGACATCATCCGCACCTGGCTCTTCGCGACGGTCGTGCGCGCCCACCACGAGCACGGCGTGGTGCCGTGGCGCAATGCGGCCATCTCCGGGTGGATCCTCGACCCCGACCGCAAGAAGATGTCCAAGTCCAAGGGCAATGTCGTCACCCCCGAGGACGTCGTCGTGCAGTTCAGCGCCGACGCCGTCCGCTACTGGGCCACGTCGAGCCGGCTCGGCACCGACGCCGCCTACGACACCGGCCAGATGAAGGTGGGCCGCCGGCTCGCGATCAAGCTGCTCAACGCGAGCAAGTTCGCCCTGGGCTTCGGCAGCGTGGAGGGTGACCTGCACGCAGCGGTCACCGAGCCCCTCGACAAGGCCATGCTCGCCTCCCTCGCCCGGGTGATCGAGGAGTCGACCGCCGGCTTCGAGCGCTGGGACTACGCCCGCAGCCTCGACGTCACCGAGAGCTTCTTCTGGAGCTTCTGCGACGACTACATCGAGCTGGTCAAGGACCGTGCCCACGGCGCGGAGGGCACCGACCCGGCCGGGACCGCCTCGGCGCGGGCCGCCCTTCGCCTGGCGCTGGAGTCGCTGCTCCGGCTGCTCGCGCCCTTCATCCCCTACGCCACCGAGGAGGTCTGGTCCTGGTGGCGCCCCGGCTCGGTGCACCGCGCGTCGTGGCCGACCACCGAGGAGCTGCCCGAAGGGGGCGACCCGGCCCTCCTCGACGCCGTCGGCGAGGCGCTCGGCCACGTCCGCAAGGCCAAGTCGGACGCCAAGGTCGGCATGCGCAGCGAGATCACCTCGGCCACCCTGATCGCCCCGGCGGCGACGGCCGAGCTGATCCGCCTCGGCGAGACCGACCTGCGCCGGGCCGGCCACGTCACCGGTGCCCTCGAGCACGTCGCCGGCGAGGAGGTCGGCCTCAAGGACGTGGAGCTGATCCCCTACGTCAAGCCGAAGAAGAAGGACTGACCGACGGCCCGGACCTGCCCTCCTCGCGCAGCAGGTCCGGGCTCGGCTCCGGCGTCAGCAGAGGTGCCCATGTGCTGCGGGCCGGGAGCGCCCCGCCCACCCGCCGGTGCCCGGTCGGCTGCAGCAGGATCCACGCCCGGTCCCAGCCACCCAGGCCCAGCCGTGAGGTCGCGAAGCCTTCCTCGCCGAGCGTGGTGGTCTCCCCGGACGTCGGCTCGTAGACCCGCAGCGTGTGGGGCTCCTCCCCCGGCACCACGAGCGTGATGTGCCGCGGCAGGGTCGCGCTGCCGACGTAGAGGGCGGCCGGCTCGCCGTCGACGACGAGCTCGAGCAGCCGCGAGTAGCGAGCCCGCAGGGCCTCCTCCGAGTGCGCCCGCAACGAGACGATGCGATACCGCGTCCCGCGGCGCGAGCCACCGTGCTCCAGCTCGCTCCGCAGCCCCCACGGGGGCGTCCCGAGCGACGGGGGCCACGGCAGGAACTGTCCTCGGTCGGGCGCCCAGGCACTGGTCCGGGACTGGACCGTGCGCTCCCAGGAGGCGAATCGCCGTGCCGGGGTGCTCCCTTCGGCACCGGGCACCGGGTGGCCCTCCCCCGCGGTGATCCACCGGGCGAAGGGGGCGTCCACGAGCATCCGCGCGACCGTCGCGCACGCCGACCCGCAGGTCGTGCTGCTCTGCTGGCGCGGGCCGGGGACGCCGGGCACCAGCCGGAAGGGTGGGCTCACCCCACCATCATCCCAGCGTCAGGCGGACCGCTTGTGCTTGCGCTTGCCGCCGTTGCTCTCCTCGTGCCGGACGATCGTCGGCAGCACGTTGTGCCGCACGACCTCCTCGTTGACCACGATCTGACGGATGCCGTCGTCGCTCGGGGCGTCGAACATCACCGGCAGGAGGACCTCCTCCATGATCGCGCGCAGGCCGCGGGCGCCGGTCCCCCGGGCGATGGCCTGGTCGGCGATGGCCTCGAGCGCGTCGTCGGTGAACTCCAGCTCGACGCCGTCGATCTCGAACATCTTGCGGTACTGCTTGACCAGGGCGTTCTTCGGCTCGACGAGGATCTGCACCAGGGCCTCCCGGTCCAGCGGGGAGACGGTGGTGATGACCGGCAGCCGACCGATGAACTCGGGGATCAGCCCGAACTTCATCAGGTCCTCGGGCATGACCTCGGTGATCGCCTCGGCGACATCGGTCGCCTTGTGCAGCTCGGAGCCGAAGCCCAGCCCCTTCTTGCCGACGCGGGACTCGATGATCTTCTCCAGCCCGGCGAAGGCCCCGCCGACGATGAAGAGGACATTCGTCGTGTCGATCTGGATGAACTCCTGGTGGGGGTGCTTGCGCCCGCCCTGCGGCGGTACCGCGGCGGTGGTCCCCTCGAGGATCTTCAGCAGCGCCTGCTGCACGCCCTCGCCGGAGACGTCCCGGGTGATCGAGGGGTTCTCCGACTTGCGGGCGACCTTGTCGACCTCGTCGATGTAGATGATCCCCTGCTCGGCCTTCTTGGTGTCGTAGTCGGCGGCCTGGATGAGCTTGAGCAGGATGTTCTCGACGTCCTCACCGACGTAGCCGGCCTCGGTCAGCGCGGTCGCGTCGGCGATGGCGAAGGGGACGTTGAGCATCCGCGCGAGCGTCTGGGCGAGGTAGGTCTTGCCGCACCCGGTCGGACCGATGAGCAGGATGTTGGACTTCGCGATGTCGACGTGGTCCTCGTCGCGCTTGG
>CAYLUX010000222.1:0-2779 GCA_964386935.1 uncultured Janibacter sp. | reverse complement strand
TGCCGCCGCCGGGGGCGAAGACGAGCCGGAAGAAGGCGAAGGCGGAGACGATGACGCTCGCCGCGGCGATGCTCACGTCGAAGCTGCGCGCGAACTGCGGCAGCACCGGCGAGATCAGCCCGTAGCCGACCGCGATGACGAAGGCCGCGGCGACGAGGACCCAGATCTCGGTGGGGACGGGTGGCCGCCGGGTCGAGGTCACGGCGGGAGTCGTCACCCCCTGTACTGTGCCACCTCGCTCAGGCGGCTCGCACCACGCCCCGTCCGACGTACCACGTCGCGAGGTAGGCGAAGGTGAGCGCGCCGGTCATGACAGCGGCGAAGGCGAGGAGGAACTCGTTGCCGAGGGGGTCGGAGAGGCGCCCGAGCACGGTGGCGATCAGGCCCTCGTGGTTGGTCAGCACGTCCCAGGAGTTGAAGCGCGGGAAGCGCCCGAGGTAGATCCCGATCGAGGAGAGCCCGAGCGAGCCGATCGCCATGACCCAGCCGGCGAAGGAGCCGAGCCGCGCGGCGACGATCTGGTGCACGAGCAGCAAGGACGCCAGGCCGAGCGCGAGCCCCGTCACCGCGAAGGAGCCGATCATCGCCACGTCGAACCAGAGCGGCACCCCGCCGATCGCGCCGACGTGGATGAGGTCGGTGAGGATGTACGGCGCGTTGGGCAGGAAGAGCAGCCAGACCACGCCGAAGGGGGCCAGCGCCCACCACCGCGCCCGCGCAGCGTGCATGGTCACGAGGAGCAGCGAGACGAGGTAGGGGATCCACGCCAGGAAGAGGTTCCACCACAGGAACCCGAAGGAGGCCTCACCCGTGTGGTGCGCGCGCAGCAGCTGCAACCCGCCGGCGAGCCCGGAGGCCGCCACGAGCAACAGGGTCAGCCCTGCCAGTCGGAGGGCGGTCTTCGAGAGTGACATGCGGTCACGGTAACGAGCCCGGCTGACAACACGCTGGGTCGCGGCCCAGCGGGGAATGCGGGTGACGTCGTCGGTGGCCGGTGACAGTCTGGATCCACCAGCAAGGAGGCTGCCATGACCGAGGACCTGAAGACGATCCTGCACCAGCAGCTGCGCACCCAGCGGGAAGTGATCCGCACCAAGGTGGACGGCCTGTCCGAGTACGACGCGCGCCTCCCCCGGACGCCGACCGGCACGAATCTGCTCGGGCTGCTCAAGCACGTCGCGTGCTGCGAGCTCGGGTACTTCGGGCCGACCTTCGCTCGCCCGGCACCCCACCTGCCCTTCCCCTGGGACGACCCGGACGTCGAACCCGAGGACGACACCGACCTCTTCGCCACCGAGGAGGAGTCGATGGCCGAGGTGCTCGAGTGGGTCGAGGGCTGCTTCGCCCACGCCGACGACACGATCGAGGCGCTGCCGATCGACGCGACGGGATCCGTTCCGTGGTGGCCGAACGGCAATGTCGTCACGCTCGGGCAGATCCTCGGCCACATGCTGCAGGAGGAGGCCCGACACGCGGGCCACGCGGACATCCTCCGGGAGCAGCTCGACGGGCTCACCGGCTACCGCGGCGTCGGCGACAACCTGCCGGAGTGGGACGAGAAGAGGTGGCGCGAGCACCACGACCGCCTCGTGCGCATCGCCGAGACGCATGCCTGACTGACAGGATCGGGGGATGGACCTCTCCGAGGCGGCCGAGCAGCTCTACGCCGCGCCCCCGGCCGACTTCGTCACCACGCGCACCCGGCTCGCGACGGCGGCGAAGAAGGACGCCAACCCGGGTCTCGCCGAGCACATCCGTGCCCTGCGCAAGCCGACGACCGTCGCCTGGCTGCTCAACCTCGTGGCCCGGACCGAGCCCGCCGTCATCGCCGACCTGAACGACCTCGGCGAGCGGATGCGCACCGCCCAGGCGAAGGGGGACGGCCCCGCCCTGGCCGAGGCCCGGCCGGAGCGCCACGAGCGCATCGAGGCCCTCGTCGCTGCCGTCGCCGGGCTCGCCGAGGAGCAGGGTCGGCGGCTCGGACCCGCCGCCCGGGACCAGGTCGTCGACACCGCGGTCGCCGCCCTCGCCGATGAGGCGAGCGGCCGGGCGCTGGCCTCCGGGCAGCTGCTGCGGGCCCTGCGCTACGCGGGCTTCGGTGAGGTGGAGCTCGACGACGCGGTGGCCACCCCCCTTCGCCTCGTGCCGGCGGTACCGGCCGGCGGAGACGAGGAGCCGGAGGAGGAGCTCGACGAGGCTGCCGCCCGCCGCGCCGCGGAGCTCGAGGAGGCGCGGGACCGGCTCCGCGAGACCGAGCGCGAGCTGAGCGCGGCGAAGTTGGCCCGGTCCGAGGCCGAGCAGGCGCTGCAGACGGCAGCGGCACGGGTGGCCGACCTCGAGCAGGCCGTGACCGAGGCCGAGGCCGCCGTCAACGACCTCGCGGTCGAGGTTCCGCCGCCCGAATAGACGAGCGGAAGAACCTCGAACCCGACACGGGAGGAGCTCAGCTGCTGAGCAGCGCGGCGAGGGTGCCGCCGAGCTCGGTGGCCCGCTCCTTCGCCGCGTCGTCGACGTCCCCGAGCACCTCGACGACGTCGTAGGCCTGCCGCCAGTCCAGCGCCTGCACGATCGAGGTGACGGCACGCACGGCTCCGGTGAGGTCGTAGCGGCCGTGCACCCACAGCCCGAAGGGGCGCTTGGCCGTCGGGCCGGCGCCGGGCTGGTCACCCGCGCCGCCGGAGTCGTCCAGGGCGCCGCCGACCTGCAGGAAGGTCGAGTCGAAGAAGTGCTTCAGCGCCCCCGACATGTACCCGAAGTTCGCGGGCGTGCCGAGCAGGTA
>CAYLUX010000221.1:0-2790 GCA_964386935.1 uncultured Janibacter sp. | reverse complement strand
TGAACTGGCCGCCGGCGTTGTTCAGCAGCACGTCGATCCGACCGTGGCGCTCGATGACCGCGTCGACCATCGCCTCGACGGACTCCTCGTCACGGATGTCGAGGGTGTGGACCTCGGCCCGTTCCCCGATCAGGGCGGCGGTCTCCTCGAGCGGGTCGAGGCGCCGCCCGACGAGCACCAGCGTGGCACCGAGATCGGCGAGCTCCAGTGCTGCAGCCCTGCCCAGACCCGTCCCTGCCCCGGAGACGATGCAGACCGTCGACTCCAGCAGCCCGTCGGCGAAGATCCGTGACATCAGGACCCGAATCCGTCCGGCTGCAAGGTGACCCGCCCGGCGCACAGTGGTGAGATTGTGACCATGCGGGTGACGCTATCGCTGCCGGGCAGTCAGGAGGGAGCGACGTGCGCAGCTTCGAGCAGTTGGTGAGCGAGGCCGAGACCGCCGACGTGACTGGGTGGGGCTTCGAGTGGCTCGATGGCCGGGCGAGCGAGGAGCGGCCGCCGTGGGGGTACGCCGGCCTGCTCGCGCAGCGGCTGGCGCAGGTCGACTCGGCGCTGGACCTCGACACCGGCGGCGGCGAGCTGATCGGCGAGATGCCCACGCTCCCGGAGACGATGCTCGTCACCGAGTCCTGGCCGCCGAATGCGACCAAGGCCGAAGCCCTGCTCGGCCCCCGGGGAGTGCAGGTCCTCGCGGCCGATCCGGGAGAGATGCTGCCCGTCGCCGAGGGCAGCGTCGAGCTGGTCACCGCCCGCCACCCGGTGCGACCGGACTGGCCGGAGGTCCACCGGGTGCTGCGCCCGGGGGGCAGCTACCTCGCCCAGCACGTCGGCCCCGGCTCGGCCTTCGAGCTCATCGAGGAGCTCCTCGGCCCCCTGCCGGAGCAGCGCGAAGGGAGGCGCCCGGGCCACGAGGCCGCCGCGGCCGAGGACGCCGGCCTGGTGATCGAGGAGCTGCGGACGGCACGCTGCCGCATGGAGTTCCACGACATCGGCGCGATCGTGTGGATCCTGCGCAAGTGCCCCTGGTGGGTCCCGGACTTCACCGTGGCCCGGTACGCCGACCGGTTGCGGGAGCTGGACGCGCGCATGCGGGGCGGAGCCCCCTTCGTCGCCCACTCGACCCGCCACCTGATCATGGCGCACCGACTTGCGTCGTGATCAGCGGTCCTCGACCTGCCCGGCGGACCCCGTGAGCGAGGCGCGGTCGGCGGCGGTGGTGCCGGAGTACCAGCCCTCGACATCGCTCACGCGCGAGGAGCGGTGGGCTCGCAGGCCGGTGAACATCTCGTCCACGGCCGCGTCGACGGCCACCCGACGCTGCTCCAGGAGGGGCACGAGCGCACGGCCGCGCTCGGAGCCGTCGGCCCCCAGCTCGCCCGCGACGCTCGCCACCTGTGAGGCCGTCGCCTCCTCCAGTCGCTCCCCGATACGGTGCGCGTAGGCGGCGAGGAAGGAGCGCCGGAAGGCAGCGGTCCGTGATCGCCCGAGGGAGTCGGTGCGCGACCCCTGCTGGGTCAGCACGCTCGTCGCCTGCACGAGCAGCGAGGTGAAGAGGGTCTCGACCGCGAGTCGGTCCTCCGCGTGACCCACGACGGTGACGTACCCGAGTTCCTTGGTCCACACGGCGCGGCACCGGTTGGCATGGGCGACCTCGGCGAGGAGGGCGACCTTCTGCGACTCGTAGGGCGCCTCGACGCCGAGGCGCTGGGCTCCCGGCCCGCCCCTGCTCGCGTCCGGGTTCGTCGCGGCCAGGAGCGCGGCGTCGATGCTGTGCCGGGCCATGAGCTTCTGGGCGGCGGCGGTGAAGGTCTCCGCCTCGGCCTCGAAGGTCGTCGACTCCGCCTTGGCGAGCATCTGGCGGACCCGCTCGAGGATCTTCGGCTCGACATCGGGACGGGGGCCCTGCCCGGGAGCCGCCGTCCCCGGGGCCGGCCCCATCGACTCGATGGTCGGCACACCCCACACGGTGGCGACCAGCCGGGGCACGGCCGCGACGAGCGCCCTCCAGTCCTCCCGCTCGCCCCGGGCCTGCAGGTGGTTGCGGTGCGCCGGCCACCAGGACCGTGAGTCCATCGCCTCCAGCTGCGGCCACCACTGCGGGTCGATGGTGCCCGGCGCGTACTGGGCGAGGTGCTCGGCGATCGCGTCCGCGAGCAGGGCCCGCTCGGTCGGTCCGTGCCGGCGGCTGACGAGCCGATCGAGGTCGACCGGTTGCCAGTTTCGCTGCCAGGCCAGGCCGATCCGCTCGTGCAGGATGCCGGTCACCGCCCAGCCGAGGGCCTCGCGCCCGTGGGGCGTCGAGCTCACGGCGATCAACTGACCGACCGCGCGTCGCTCCCGTCGCGGGTCGCGGTGGGCGCTCGCCGTGGCGGCAGCCATGACCAGGTCGGCCAGGTGCTGCCCGTCCTGCTCGGGGTCCTGCTCGAGGCCGAAGGCCGTCATGTCCTCACCGTCCGTCTCGTGCCCGTGTGGGTGCTCGCCCCCAGCCTCCCGCCGGACGCCGACAGCGTCACCGGCGTGACGAAGGGGGTGGACGGTCGCCCCCTTCGCCCGGGGGATGTGGACAGGTGCCTCAGCGCCGCCGGGCGGAGGCTGCGGCGATCTGGCCGAGCAGGTCCACGGCGAGCTTCGCGGCCTCGTTGGACCTGGCCACGGGCGCGGTCAGGGCGACGACGTCGCGCACCGGGCTCGGGTTGGTCAGGTGCACCTTGCGCACGGTCTTCGGCAGCGAACGGCTGGCCAGCTCGGGCAGCACGGTGATGCCGACGCCCGCGGCGACGAAGGCGA
>CAYLUX010000220.1:0-2833 GCA_964386935.1 uncultured Janibacter sp. | reverse complement strand
GAACTCGGGGTCGTTGATGCAGGGGGCGGCCAGCGCAGCCATCGCCTCCGCGTCCGCGATCATCGCCTCGGCCTTCGCCTCGTCAATGTCCGCGAACGGTGCCAGGTCGGCAGGAGTCAGAACAGCCACGCCGGCCACCTCCCTACGTCGTCGTCAGCTGGTCAGGAGACGGTGCCGTCGGTCAGCCGGACGAACTTGCCCTTGTCACGGACGAGGAACCCGACCGTCATCTCCACCCGCAGCGCAAACATGTTCTGCTGGAAGAGGTTGATGTAGTTCGGGATATCGACCGTGTCTTCGCCGGCGGTCGTCACCGTGGTCGTGCCGTCCTGCAGCATCGCCTCGTTGGAGATCGACAGCTGGATGCCGGACACGACGCCGTACATCGCCTCAGCCCAGTCGCCCGCGACGCCGATCTGGTTCGGCGAGCCCGACTTGTAGACGGCCTTGGTCGAGACGGTCGGCGCGCCCAGCAGGGTCAGGCCACGGCCACCAGAGGCGGCCGAGTCCAGGAAGAACGGGCGGTTCTGCCCGTCCACCGCACCCAGCAGGTACTGGCGCGCCTGCGGGGCGAGCGCCCACCCGGTGATCTCGCCGCCGGCGGCCGACACGGAGGTGTCGGCGGCGACGAGGCCCTTGTAGGTGGTGGCCGCGCCGGAGCCCGGCTTGATCGCCACCGCGGTCGCGTCCGACAGGACGTCGAACCCGGTGCCGGGGGCGGTCCCGGTGAAGATCGTCTCGTCGAACTTCTTGCCCAGCGAGTAGGGCAGGCGACGGGCCAGCTCGGCGTACAGGCCGGGCAGGTCGCGCTTGAACTCGTCGGAGAAGGGCTCGATGACCGCGAGCTTGTACGGGGTCATCGTCTTCTTGCCGAGCGTGTGCCGGTCGACCGGCTTGGCGCCGGTCTCCTCGACCCACTCGGCGGCGGGCTCGCCGGTGATCGTCTGGTAGGTGGTGCCGACGCCGGGCAGGGTGACCTGCCGGGCGAGGGACATGGCGGCAGATGCCTCCACCGTGGCGCCCCAGATCTCCGAGGCGATCGGAGCGGGGAGGGCCACGTTGGAGGTCTCACGGGAGATGTCGACCATGATGGTCCCCTTTCAAGGATGTGGTTCAGCGGTTGATGAGGTCCGACACCGTCGCGGCGAACAGGTCGCCGGTCGAGGTCGGTGCGGCGCCGTTGCGGCCCTGGTTGGGGTCCGGCCTCGGCGGCCTTGTCGTCTTGTCCTCCACCTGCGCAGCGAGGCGGGCGGCGAGGGCGCGCATGGCGTCCTCGTCGGTCACGGAGTCCAGCAGCGCGGCGTCGTCCTTGGTGAGCGAGTGCTCCAGGGCGATGTCGCGGCGCAGGATCGCGGCCTTCGCGTCGGCAGCCTCGCGCTCGGCGGCAGCCAGGCGCTCAGCGGCCTTCTCGGCCTCCGTCTTGTTGGCCTCACGGATCTCGGCGAGCTCGTCGGCGGCGGACTTGTTCTCCTTCGCCCGCTGCTCCCACTTGCGCGCCTCGGCCTTCCAGTCGGTCTCGTCCACCTCGGGCTCCGCGGCAGTGGCCTGTGCAGGCTGCTCCTCGGACGCCTGCGGGGCGACATCGGAAGGGGTCGGTGCGGTGTCGGACATGATGTGTTCTCCCGTGCGGGTAGGCCCCCTGTGCCGTGCGGCTGGGGGTGGTCTCAGAGGTGCTCCGCGATCCACTCGCGGGCGCGGGCCTGGTCGGCCTCCGTGCTGCCGGTCGCCTTGCCGTCGTCGTCCTCGCGTCGTCGCGCTGACTTCCGGTACTTGTCGACCTCGCCGCGGCGGCCCTTCCATACGGGACCAGCCGCGCAGTTGCAGTTGTCGTGAGCGCCGAACTTCGCCGTCTGGTCGGTGTAGACGGCGCCCCGGCTGATGAGCATGAAACAGAACGGGCACGACCCGTCGCCGCCGGCGGAGAACCGCGCCCAGCCCGATGCTCGCGGGTCGGCGAACGACGAGAGCATCACCGTCTCTCGGTGCATGTTCGCGATGACGCGCTGCACGCCCCCTGCGACCAGGGCCTCGACGTCGTCCTTGGACACCGCCCAGGCCGCCAGCGACTCATACCGCCCCGCGGTCGGGAGCTCGGCGGGAAATGCGCGGAAGTACCCGCCCACCTCAGCCGCATCGCGCATGTCGTCATACCAGTCGGCAGCCAGTGACCCGGCGGCGAGTCCGTAGCGCTCCGCGATCACCGGCACGAATGTGTGGATCACATCCGCCACCGCGGCCGCGTCCCCGACGTCGATCAGCGCCAGCGCCGCCTGGATGTCCCGGCGAGCGAGCTCATACAGTCGCTGAAGTGCGGCCTGCTGCCGTCGGGCGGACGGGGCCACGGGCTACGCCTGGGTGGGGGGGGCGATCCGGTCCAGGATCGCCTGCCCGTCCGTGCGACGACGATCTGCTGCCACCTGCCGCTGCTCCGCGGGCGAGAGGCCGATCCTGTCGTAGGTCACCGACGAGTCAGCCGGGAGCGCACCCGCAGCAATCAGCTTCGACGCCTCATCGGCCGCAGCGGCGCGGGTCGGGGTCGCCGCGTCACGCCACCTCGTCGACACCGACGAGAAGTCCTCCGGCACAACGCCGTCGCGGACCAGCAGCGCCAGACGGGCCACCTCGATCCACGACCGGCCGAACGTCGTCTGACGCCGCTCCGCACGCTTCACCAGCCGCGACTCGAGGGCACGGATCGCGTCAGCGCTCGCGGCCTGGTCGCCCGGATAGCCCAGGTACGACGGCGGGATGCCCGCCTCAGCCGCCAGCAGCGTCGCATACCCGCGCACCTGGTCGATGTACGGCGCCGGCGACGACGGGTTGAACTGCAGCA
>CAYLUX010000219.1:0-2842 GCA_964386935.1 uncultured Janibacter sp. | reverse complement strand
GGCCATCGTGCTGCACGTCGTCAACAACCTCGTCATCACCGTGGGCCTGAGCGTGCTCGGCGGGCTGCAGGATGCCTACGTCGGCACGGACACGACGAGCACGGGGGCCGCCGCCGGCACGAGCGTGCTCGCCACCGCCGTCATGACCGCGGTGCTGCTCCTCCTCGCGCGCCGCTCCGGCATCGCACCGAAGAGGATCGGGGCTCCGGCGCGCGGCTGAGCGCCGGGATCAACGCTCGCCGAGGTCCCGGGCGAAGGCGTCGATGACCCGTCCGGCGCCCTCCACGGCGCTGGTCTCCCCCGAGCGCACGGCCGCGGTCAGCTCGGCCAGGTGCTCACGCACGCCGGGCGAGCGCCGCACGAGGTCGTGCAGCTCGGCGTCGACCATCGCCCACATCCACTCCTGCTGCTGCTCGGCGCGACGGGTCTCGAGCGACCCCTGCTCCTCGAGGTGGGCCCGGTGGTCGAGGACCGCCTGCCAGACCTCGTCGAGGCCTGCCCCGGTCTGGGCACTGCAGGTCAGCACCGGCGGGCGGCGCGCCTCGGGGTCCGGGTTCATCATCCGCATCGCCCCGGAGAGCTCACGGGCGGCGACCCGGGCATCACCCTCGTAGGGGCCGTCCGCCTTGTTGACCGCGATGACGTCCGCGATCTCGAGGATGCCTCGCTTGATGCCCTGCAGCTGGTCCCCGCCGCGGGCGAGGGCGAGCATGAGGAAGGTGTCGACCATCTCCGACACCGCCACCTCGGACTGACCGACACCGACGGTCTCGACGAGCACGACGTCGAAGCCCGCGGCCTCGAGCACGAGCATCGACTCGCGGGTCGCCCGGGCGACGCCACCGAGGTGGTCACCCGAGGGTGAGGGACGCACGAAGGCGTCGTCGCTCGCGGTGAGCGCCGCCATCCGGGTGCGGTCGCCGAGCACCGACCCACCGGTGCGCGAGCTGCTCGGGTCGACGGCGACGACCGCGACGCGGTGGCCCCCCTCGATCAGTCGGGTGCCGAGCGCGTCGATGAAGGTCGACTTGCCCGCGCCCGGGATGCCCGAGATGCCCACGCGCACGGCATGACCGGTGTCGGGCGCGAGCAGCGCGAGCAGCTCCTTGGCCCGCTCCCGGTGCGCGGGCCGGGAGGACTCGACGAGCGTGATCGCGCGGGCGATCTGCCCCCGGGAGCGCGCCCGGACGCCTGCGGCGAGATCGGCGACCGACTCAGCCATCGGCAGCCGAGGCACGCTCGACCAGCGTGTCCACGAGCCGGCCGGCAGCCTCCGCGATGACGGTGCCGGGCGGGTAGATGTCGTCCGCCCCCGCCGCGCGCAGCTCCTCGAAGTCCTGGCTGGGGATGACCCCGCCCACGACGATCATCAGGTCCTGGCGGCCGAGGTCGTCCAGCTCCTTGCGCAGCGCCGGCACGAGCGTGAGGTGCCCTGCAGCGAGCGAGGAGACACCGACGACGTGCACATCCGCCTCGACGGCCTGGCGGGCCACCTCGGCGGGCGTCTGGAAGAGCGGGCCCACGTCGACGTCGAAGCCGAGGTCGGCGAAGGCGGTCGAGATGACCTTCTGCCCGCGGTCGTGCCCGTCCTGACCCATCTTGGCCACGAGGATGCGCGGACGGCGGCCCTCCAGGTCGGCGAACTGCTCGACCTTGGCCTGGACCTCCTCGACGGCCCCGCCCGGGCCGGCTTCATCGCGGTACACACCGGAGATGGTACGGATCGATGCGGTGTAGCGGCCGTAGACCTCCTCCAGCGCCGAGGAGATCTCCCCGACGGTGGCCTTGGCGCGGGCGGCGTCGATCGCACGGGCCAGCAGGTTGGTCTCCATGGTGCCGCCGTCCCCCTTCGCCGCCTCGGTGAGGGCCGCGAGCGCCGCCCGGGTCTCCTCCTCGTCGCGCTCGGAGCGCAGTCGCTCCAGCTTCTCCAGCTGCTGCGCACGCACCGAGGCGTTGTCGACCTTGAGGATCTCGATCGGCTCGTCCTCGTCGACCGGGTAGGTGTTGACGCCGATGACCGGCTGCTGCCCGGAGTCGATCCGTGCCTGCGTGCGCGCGGCCGCCTCCTCGATGCGCATCTTGGGGATGCCGGCCTCGATCGCCTTGGCCATCCCGCCGGCCTTCTCGACCTCCTGGATGTGGCTCCACGCGCGGCGGGCGAGGTCGTGGGTGAGCCGCTCGACGTAGGCGCTGCCGCCCCAGGGGTCGACGACGCGGGTCGTGCCGGACTCCTGCTGCAGCACCAGCTGGGTGTTGCGGGCGATGCGCGCCGAGAAGTCCGTCGGCAGCGCGATCGCCTCGTCCAGGGCGTTGGTGTGCAGGCTCTGGGTGTGCCCCTGCGTCGCGGCCATCGCCTCGACGCAGGTGCGCACGACGTTGTTGTAGACGTCCTGGGCCGCGAGGCTCCACCCGGAGGTCTGGCTGTGCGTGCGCAGCGAGAGCGACTTCGGGTTCTCCGGGGCGAAGCCCTCCTTGACGAGGCGGGCCCACAGCAGGCGGGCCGCACGCAGCTTGGCCACCTCCATGTAGAAGTTCATGCCGATCGCCCAGAAGAAGGACAGCCGCGGCGCGAAGGAGTCCACGTCCAGCCCGGCCTCCCGGCCGGCACGGATGTACTCGATGCCGTCCGCGAGGGTGTAGGCCAGCTCGAGGTCCTGCGTGGCCCCGGCCTCCTGCATGTGGTACCCGGAGATCGAGATGGAGTTGAACCGCGGCATCCGCTCGCTGGTGTAGGCGAAGATGTCGGAGATGATCCGCATCGAGGGCACCGGCGGGTAGATGTAGGTATTGCGGACCATGAACTCCTTGAGGATGTCGTTCTGGATGGTTCCGCTCAGCTGCT
>CAYLUX010000218.1:0-2862 GCA_964386935.1 uncultured Janibacter sp. | reverse complement strand
CAAGAAGGCCGGTCTCAAGAAGGCCCGCAAGGCGCCGCAGTACAGCAAGCGCTGATCGAGGCACACTCCTCGCAGCATCGACGAAGGGCGGCTCCCACCGTGGTGGGGGCCGCCCTTCGTGTTGTCGTGGACTCCGCTCAGAGAGGGTGGCCGGCGCGGGTCTCCGCGACGAGGGAGCGGGTGACCTCGACGAGGTCCCCCTGGTGCTCCTGCGCGACGGACAGCTGGCGCTGGTAGCTCGCGCCGCCGGTGATGATCTCCTCGACGCAGCGCAACTCGTCCTCGCACCCGAGGCGGCGGGCGGTGGGGGTGAGGCGCTCGAGGAGGTCGGTGAGCTCGTCCGTGACGAGGCGCTCGCGGTTCTTCCTGTCGAGGATGATGATCGCGTCCATCCCGTAGCGGGCGGCGCGCCACTTGTTCTCCTGCACGTGCCACGGCGGGAGGGTGGGGAGCGTGCCCCCGTCGGTCAGCCGGTCGTCCAGGTGGACGACGAGGCACTGCGTGAGGGCGGTGAGGGCGCCGATCTCGCGCAGGGTCGGCACGCCGTCGCAGACCCGGATCTCCAGCGTGCCGAGGGCCGGCTGGGGGCGCAGGTCCCAGCGGACCTCCTTGAGGTCGTCGATGACGCCGGTGACGAGCAGATCGTCGACGTATTGCTCGTACTCGGTCCACGTGTCGAACTGGAAGGGCAGCCCCGCGGTCGGCAGCTGCTGGAACATCGGGGCGCGGTTGCTCGCGTAGTCGGTCGGCACGCCGCCCCAGAAGGGCGAGGAGGCCGACAGCGCCTGCAGGTGGGGTGCGTAGGAGAGCATCGCGTTGAGCAGCGGCAGCGCCCTGTCGCGGTGGGTGACGCCGACGTGGGTGTGCACGCCGAAGATGAGCATCTGCCGTCCCCACCACCGGGTGCGGTCGATGAGCGTCGCGTAGCGCTCGCCCTCGCTGACCTGCTGGCTCTCCCATCGCGCGAAGGGGTGGGTGCCGGCCGAGAAGAACTCCAGCCCCAGGTCGTCGGTGATCCGGTGCAGGCGCTGCAGGCTGTCGGAGAGGTCCGCGATGACCTCCGGGACGTCGTGGCAGACGTCCGTGACGAGCTCGACGGTGTTGGTCAGCAGCTCGCGGTGCACGCGTGTCCCGAGGCCGTCCTCCGCGGCGAGTCCCTCGACGACCGACGGCGCGAAGGGGGCCAGGTCCAGCGTCGTCGCGTCCAGGAGTGCCATCTCCCACTCGACGCCCAGCGTCGGTCCGGTCGAGGGAGTGAATTCGATCATGACGAAGGCCTCTCGGTGGGGGGAACCTCCCGGGGGCAAGACTAACCAGCAGGTATCCTCGGCCGGGTCCTGCCCATTGCGCCACGGTGGGCAGGTCCCCCACGGAAGGTTGAAGCACGATGACCCGACTGTTCGGCACCGACGGTGTCCGCGGCCTCGCCAACGGCGAGAAGATCACGGCAGGCAGCGCACTGCGGCTGGCCCAGGCGGCGGCCCGCGTCCTGCCCGGGCCCGGCCGGGACGGCGAACGCCCGGTCGCGGTCGTCGGCCGGGACCCGCGGGCCTCCGGGGAGTTCCTCTCCGCCGCGGTCGTCGCGGGTCTGGCGAGCAGCGGCGTCGACGTCCACGACGCCGGTGTGGTCCCGACGCCGGCGGTGGCCTTCCTCACCGCGAACCTGCACGCCGACTTCGGCGTGGTGCTCTCCGCCTCGCACAACGCCATGCCCGACAACGGCATCAAGTTCTTCGCGAAGGGGGGCCACAAGCTCCCCGACGCGGTGGAGGACCGCATCGAGGCGGCGATGGCCGAGGAGCCGCTGCGCCCCACCGGTCCCGAGGTGGGCCGGGTGCTCCCGATGGGGGACGCCGGCACCCGCTACGTCCGCCACCTGCTGGACGCGCTCGAGCAGCGCCTCGACGGGCTCACCGTGGTCCTCGACGCCGCCCACGGTGCCGCGAGCGAGGTCTCCCCGGAGGCCTTCCGGCTCGCCGGCGCCACCGTGCACGTGATCGGCGCCCAGCCGGACGGGCTGAACATCAACGACGCGCACGGGTCCACCCACATCGAGCTGCTGCAGGAGGCGGTCCGCGAGCACGGCGCCGACCTCGGCATCGCCCACGACGGCGACGCGGACCGCTGCCTCGCGGTCGACGGCTCGGGCACCGTCGTCGACGGCGACCAGATCATGGCGGTCCTCGCCCTCGCGCTCAAGGAGCACGGCGAGCTGGCCGACGACGTCCTCGTCGCGACGGTGATGAGCAACCTCGGTCTGCTGCAGGCGATGGAGGCGGCCGGCATCCGCGTCGTGCAGGCCGGCGTGGGGGACCGCTACGTCCTGGAGGAGATGCGCCGCGGCGGGTACTCCCTCGGCGGCGAGCAGTCCGGCCACGTCATCGTCTCCCGGCACGCGACCACCGGCGACGGGGTGCTCACCGGGCTGATGCTCGCGGCCCGCGTGGCCGAGACCGGCCGGTCGCTGGCCGACCTGGCCGGGGTCATGCGCCGCATGCCGCAGGAGCTGATCAACGTCCCGGACGTCGACAAGCACGGGCTCGACGGCGACGAGGGCGTGCGCGCCGCCGTCGAGCAGGAGGAGGCCCGGCTGGCGGGCGCGGGACGCGTGCTGCTGCGCAAGTCCGGCACTGAGCCGCTCGTGCGGGTCATGGTCGAGGCCGACACCGCCGAGCGGGCCCGGGCCTGCGCCGAGCGCCTGGCCGGTGTGGTCCGGGAGCGCCTCTCGATCGGCGCCCCCGTCTCCTGAGGCGCACACCGGCCCCGACCCGGTGTCGGGCCGTCAGCGGCCCAGCCGTGCGTCCGCGCGGTGCAGGGCGGCCGCGAGTGCGGTGATCCCGTCCTCGTCGGAGTGGCGCAGCA
>CAYLUX010000217.1:0-2875 GCA_964386935.1 uncultured Janibacter sp. | reverse complement strand
CAGCGCGCGACCGCCGAGGAAGTGCTGCAGCGCGCGGCGGCCATCGCGGAGCGACGCGGGGTGACCCTGACGAGTCGCCACCTGGCCGAGGCGAGCCCCGAGGAGCTGACGCCATCGGTGCGCCAGGCCCTCGTCGACGTCGCCCGCGAGGCGGGCACCGAGCCCCTGGTCATGCCGAGCGGCGCCAGCCACGACACCCAGATGATCAAGCAGGTGTGCCCGGTGGGGATGCTCTTCGTGCCGAGCCGCGCTGGGGGAGTGAGCCATTCGCCGGAGGAGGACACCGACTTCGCCGACCTGGCCCGAGGTGCGGACCTGCTGGGGGCGGCGCTGCTGCGGCTGGCCCGCTGAGGGCCGTGGGAGGACCCCTTGAGGGGTCCTCCTGCTGGATGGGACTCTGAATCATGGCGCACTCAGTGGAACGGGACGAGGCACAGCGGCAGTCGCTGGCCGCAGCCGCGGCGGAAAGTGAGGCCGACGATCAGGCCTTCGTTGATGCTGTCGCCGTCGACCTGGATGACCCGGAGCAAGGGGAGTGACATGGCCCAAGGCGCCTGCACGAGCAAACCTCGCCCCATGACCACTTATGAGGGGGATGCTCCACTCGTTGGCCGGCGGCGCGGTGGGTGGGCCTGTCGTCGGGGCGATCGGGGCCGACCCGGGTGCGGGAGAGCTACCGGACGCCGGGGGAGAACGGTGGCGGGGACGAGGACTGGCTTGCTGGTCTCCGAGGAGTGATGGTGGCTTGCCAAGTCGCAATGACCGCAGTATCTTGCTTCTGTTGCTCCCCGCCGTCCTCCGGGATTGGCGGGGCTTTTTTGTCCGATGGGAGTGGAGATGTTGCGAGCGGCCCTCGTCATGGACTACCAGAATGTGCACTTGACCGCTCGAGACGTGTTCTGTGAGGGGCAGGACGCCCATCAGGCAATCATCCATCCGATGCAATTCGCCAAGGTGGCGATTGCGTCCCGAAACAGGATTCAGAGGGCGGGCTACCCCGAGGCAACGTTGTCACGGGTCATCGCATATCGGGGTCTTCCCCACGTGGACTATGCAGCCGCCCAGCACAGGCGGTGCAGCGCCCAGGCCGATCAGTGGCGCAAGGACGGCGCCCACGTCGAGCTTCGGGACTTGAAGTACCGGTTCGAGCGCGGCGCCGACGGTGAGCCAGTTCTTGACGTGCATGGACGAAAGATCCCCAAGGGTCCCGGCAAGGAGAAGGGCATTGATGTCCTCTGCGCGTTGGCCTGTGTTCGTGAGGCGGTGGCTGCAGACATCGACCTCGTCATTCTCGCTTCTAGGGACACCGATCTCGTGCCTGCGCTGGACGAGGTGTGGGACATGCACCACAGCGCGCCCGCTGACGTTGGCAAGATCGAAACTGTGTCTTGGCACTCCGCGACCGGTCGGCAGTTCGGCAGTCTGCGGCCCAGTGCAGGTCGACGCATCTGGAACACCAACTTGGGTGAGCGCGAGTTTCGGGCTTCCCTGGACGGACGTACCTACCTCTGACTCCTCGTCGGCACGTGCGGGAATCAAGGCCCGCGGCCAGCAGGCGGCCTGCAACACCGGCCTCGGCGACCTCGGGGCGGTCGCAGCAGGCGGATCTCCGGGAGCGCTACCGGGCGCCAAGAGGCGACGGGGCGGGGGACTGGCTGCTGGTTTTCGAGGAGTGAGGCGCGGGGTGCGGAGTTACCGCACCCGGGGGTCTTCGCCCTCGACCGGCTCATCCTCGGGCGCGATGTCACTTTCTGGTGCCTCGTCCGTCGTCACGCTCGCGACCGTCGATCCGGGGAGGTCATGGTCCTCAGCCGCGGCGAGCTCATCGAAGAGCTCCACTGACATTCGCCTGGTTTGGTAGACCGACTCACGGTCCCATGTCTGCCCTGTCGGGGCGGGCAGGACTAGGACAAGACGCCACGCATCCTCACCCAGAGTGTCCGTGACCTCATGAATGTGGATCTGCTTTGGGCGCAGGGGCGGCTCTGTAGCAGTCAGCTGTTGGAGCAACTGCTCGGCAACGGCGTCCGTCCACGCCTCCACCTTTGGCGACATCATCTCCACCACCCTTCTCCGGCCAGTGTGTCAACGATGCGGGTGCAGGGATACCGCCGCGAGCGCTCCTGTGGACAGTTGGAGCACGGCCGCGCGCGCCGGACAGAGTCCTTGTGGGTGGTCAGCCCGCGTCGACCTCACTGATGGCCTGCAGCACGGTCTCGGCGACCTCGGGGCGGCAGACGACGAGGTCGGGCAGGTAGGGGTTCTCGTTGTTGTAGACGAGGGGGGAGCCGTCGATGCGGCTGGTGTGCAG
The DNA here is from genome assembly GCA_964386935.1 of uncultured Janibacter sp. GTDB lineage: Bacteria > Actinomycetota > Actinomycetes > Actinomycetales > Dermatophilaceae > Janibacter. Next base: position 564 of record CAYLUX010000217.1, on the reverse strand, counting down.
CCCGTGGGCGCGGGCGACCGCGACCGGTGCGGCGGAGTCCCACTCGTACTGTCCGCCGGCGTGCACGTAGGCGTCGGCGACCCCGTCGAGGACCGACATCGCCTTCACGCCGGCGGAGCCCATCTCGGCCAGGTCGGCACCGAGGTGCTCGGCCAGGGCGGTGACGAAGGCGGGCGGCCGGCTGCGGCTGACGGCGAGACGAAGGGGGGACCCGGTCTCCCCGTGGGCGGGCGCGGACTCCGAGCTCGTGTAGGTGACCCCCTTCGCCGGGCGGGCCACGGCACCGGCGGTCAGCTCGCCGCGCTCCCACAGAGCCACGTGCACCGCCCAGTCGTCCCGCCCGATCTCGCTGAACTCGCGGGTCCCGTCCAGCGGGTCCACGATCCACACCCGCTCGGCCGTGAGCCGTGCGTGATCATCCGCTCCTTCCTCGGAGAGGACGGCGTCCTCGGGGCGGACCTTCGCCAGCTCGGCCATGAGGAAGTCGTGGGAGGTCTTGTCACCCAGGTCCTTCAGCTCCTTGGGGTCCAGGTCGGCGTGGTCGGCCCGCGTGCGCAGGAGGAG
>CAYLUX010000216.1:0-2900 GCA_964386935.1 uncultured Janibacter sp. | reverse complement strand
CCCCGACGGCGACCGCGGTCGCGCCACCGGCGAAGAGCATCCCGATGCCCAGCGCGGCGAGCATCGAGTTGTCCTCGGCGACCGTGCCGTCGGTCTGGACGACCTCGGGCTTCTGGGCGTCGCCACCCTCGTCCTCGGCCGGGGGCGCCTCCTCCTCGGTGCCCTCGGCCTGGTCGTCACCGGTCTCGTCGTCGCCGGTCTGCTCCTCGTTCGGGTCGTTGCACCCGTTGTTCCAGATGTCACGGCCGTCACCGTCGTAGTTCTGACCCGCGAACTCCGTCCCCTCGTTGTTGAAGGGCGGGATGATGTCGTCCGCGTGGCCGGAGTGGGTGTCCATGGCCTCCTGCAAGGTGACACCGACCCGGTCGTACCCGTCGCCCGTGGCGTGACAGACGAAGACGTTGGTGTCCGCGTTGTCGGCCGGAGCTGCGACCGCGCCCGATGCGCCGACGGCCAGCAGTCCGCCGGCAGCGAAGACGGTGCTGATGATCCTCGTGTGCTGCTGCTTCACGAAGTCCCTCCATGTTCTGCGCAGGTCCCCCCTGCGCTGTCGTAGTCCCCGGAGGCCATTGCTTGGACGTGTCCGAAGAGGACGCCCCCGGCAGGAACAGAATTTACCATTGCAAACCTGTTCGCACAAGCAAACGCCAAGGAAACTCCCGACGAACGCACGGAACGGACGCCGGCCGCTCCCCTACAGGGCCCGCTCCGCCGCCTCGACGACGTTGCGCAGCAACAGCGCCCGCGTCATCGGTCCGACGCCGCCGGGGTTGGGACTGACCCACCCGGCCACCTCGGCGACCTCGGGCGCGACGTCGCCGGCGATCCTGCTCTTGCCGTCGGGGCCCTCGACCCGGCTCACGCCCACGTCGAGCACCGCCGCACCCGGCTTGACCATGTCGGCGGTGATCATCCCCGGCTTGCCGGCAGCGGCCACGACGATGTCGGCCTGGCGCACCTCGGCCGCGAGGTCGCGGGTGCCGGTGTGGCACAGGACTGGCGTGGCGTTCTCGCTGCGGCGGGTGAGGATGAGCCCGAGCGGGCGCCCGACGGTGAGGCCGCGCCCGACGACGGCGACCTTCGCCCCCTCGATCGGCACGTCGTGCCGGCGCAGCAGCTCGAGGCAGCCCATCGGCGTGCAGGGCAGCGGCGCCGGCTCGCCGAGCACGAGCCAGCCGAGGTTCATCGGGTGCAGCCCGTCGACGTCCTTGGTCGGGTCGACCGCGGAGAGGATCGCGTTCTCGTCCAGCCCGGTCGGCTGCTGCACGAGGTAGCCGGTGCACTCCGGGTCCTCGTTGAGCTCCCGGACGACCGCCAGGACCTCCTCGAGGGTGGAGTCCGCGGGCAGGTCCCGCCGGATGCTCGTGATGCCGATCTCGGCGCAGTCCTTGTGCTTGGCACCGACGTACCAGCGGGAGCCGGGGTCGTCACCGACGAGGACCGTGCCCAGACCCGGAGTGGCGCCCGCCTCCTTGAGGGCGGCCACCCGCTCCCGCAGCTCGTCCTTGATCGAGGCCAGGACGGCCCTGCCGTCGAGGATCCGTGCGCTCACGTGGTCTTCCTTCCCTTGCTCTGCGGTCGCCGGGCTCAGTGCGCGAAGTGCCGCGTGCCGGTGAAGTACATGGTCACGCCGGCCGCCTTCGCCGCCTCGATGACCTCGGCGTCACGCTTCGAGCCACCGGGGGCGATGACGGCGCGCACGCCTGCGTCGAGGAGGACCTGCAGGCCGTCCGCGAAGGGGAAGAAGGCATCCGAGGCGGCCACGGCCCCCTTCGCCCGCTCCTCGCCGGCCCGGGAGACCGCCAGGTGGCAGGAGTCGACCCGGTTGACCTGGCCCATGCCGATGCCGACCGAGGCGCCGGCGTTCGCGAGGAGGATCGCGTTGGACTTGGTGGCGCGCACCGCGCGCCAGGCGAAGGTGAGGTCGGCGAGGGTCTGCTCGTCGGCCGCCTCGCCGCAGACGAGCGCCCACTGCGCCGGGTCGTCGCCGTGCCCCTGCGTCGGTCCGTCGTCCTCCCCCTTCGCCACGACGGCGTCGATCGCGTCGCGGTCCTGCACGAGCAGGCCACCGGAGATCGGGCGGGCCTCGACCCCACCGGGCGTGGGTGTCGCGGCGCGCAGCAGGCGGCGGTTCTTCTTCTCCCGCAGGATCTCCAGCGCGTCCTCATCGAAGTCCGGCGCGATGACGACCTCGGAGAAGGTGCCGTTCAGGGCCGTGGCCATCGCGGCGGTGACCGGCTGGTTGCTCGCGACGATGCCGCCGTAGGCCGACACCGGGTCGCAGGCCGCGGCGCGCTCGTAGGCGGTCTCGATGTCGGGACCGACCGCGATGCCGCACGGGTTGGCGTGCTTGATGATCGCGACCGTCGGCTGGTCCGCGTGGTCGTGGGCCGCGCGCCAGGCCGCGTCACCGTCGACGTAGTTGTTGTAGGACATCTCCTTGCCGTGCAGCTGCTCGGCGCCGGCGATCCCGCCCGCCTCGCCGGCAGCGTCGGAGACGTAGAGCGCGGCCCGCTGGTGGGGGTTCTCGCCGTAGCGCAGCGGACGCTGCCGGGTCCAGGTGCCGCCGACGAGGGCGTCGAAGCCGGTGCCGTCACCCGTGTCCGCGACGCACCCGGCCATCCACTCGGCCACGGCCACGTCGTAGCGCGCGGTGTGCCCGAAGGCCTCGGTGGCCAGCAGCTGGCGCTGCTCGAGGGTGAAGCCGCCCCCGCGCACCGCCTCGAGGACCTCGCCGTAGCTCGCCGGGTCGGTGACGACGGCGACCGAGCCGTGGTTCTTCGCCGCGGCGCGGACCATGGTCGGGCCGCCGATGTCGATCTTCTCGATGCAGTCCGCGACCGAGGCACCGGAGGCGACGGTCTCGGCGAAGGGGTAGAGGTTGACCACGACGAGGTCGA
>CAYLUX010000215.1:0-2930 GCA_964386935.1 uncultured Janibacter sp. | reverse complement strand
GATGATCTGCAGCAGGCGGGCGCGGTCGGCGGCGATGTCAGTCACGCCCCGCAGTCTCCCACGGCCCCGGCCCACCGCCTCACTTCCGGCGGTGCAGCGCGCTCACCCGCGGGTTGCGCACCAGCGTCCGGGGCAGGTGGCGCAGCAGCGCGACGACCGCCTTGTACTGCGGGGTCGGCACGCTGGTCGCCCGCCCCGCGTCGGCGTCGGCGAGCGCCTCCCGCACGAGGGCCTCCGCGTCGAGCCAGAAGGGGCCGGTGCGCTTCTTCTCGATGCCGGCCCGCTCGTGGAACTCGGTGCGCACGTACCCCGGCAGCAGCAGGGTCGCGGTCACGCCGGTGCCGGCGAGCTGCCCGGCCAGGGACTCGGTGAACGTCGCTACCCAGGACTTCGCGGCCGCGTAGGTGCCGCTGGCGAGCAGTCCGGCGACCGAGGAGACGTTGATGATCCGACCGCTTCCCCGCGCGCTCATCGCATCCACCGCGGCATGGCTGAGCACGAGCACGGCACGCACGAGCACGTCGAGCAGGCGCTCCTCGTCGGCGACGTCGGTCTGAGGGAAGGGCGTCCCCAGGCCGAAGCCGGCGTTGTTGACCAACAGGTCCACCGGGTGCACGGGGTCGCGCAGCCGCTCCGCGACCCGCTCCAGCTCGGCCCGGTCCGCCAAGTCCGCCGGCAGCACCTCCACGGCCACGCCGTGGGTCGAGCGCAGCTCGGCGGCGACCGTCTCCAGACGGGCCGAGTCACGGGCGACGAGGACGAGGTCATCTCCCCTGGCAGCCAGCTGGAGGGCGAACTCCCGCCCGATCCCTGCGGTGGCGCCGGTGACGAGCGCCCTCACGCGCCCGCGCCCAGCTGCGCGTCGAAGAGCTCCCGCAGCTCCCGGAAGTGCCGCTCGGCGCCGACCTCCTGGTAGCTCGAGGTGTCGCTCATCGTGTAGCCGTGCGGCGCGTCGGGGTAGACCGCCGTGCGCGCCGACAGCCCGTACTCGGCGAGGGCGGCGTCGAGCCGGGCGACGGCCTCGGGCGGGTTGGTCGGGTCCTCGTCGGCGTGCCCGTAGACGAAGGCCGCCCGGCTGCCAGCCAACCGCAGGTGCGGGCTGTCCGCCTCCTCGGTCGCGAGATGGGCGCCGTGGAAGCCACCGCACGCCGCGACGCCCGGCTCCAGCCCGGCGACCCGCGTGGCGAACTTCGCGCCCATGCAGTAGCCGGTCACCCCGATCGGCCCGTCCGCCACGCCGTCGAGCCCGCGCAGGGCCCGCACGTAGTGGGGCACGTCGGCCTCCATCCGCTCACCGGTCAGCTCGGCGAGCAGTGGACGGGTGACCTTGCCGTAGGCGGCCCGCTGGTCCGGGTCGGTCAGGTCGGCGTCCGGGGCGGGTCTGGTCTGCTCGGCGCTCCCGGAGCGGTAGAAGGTGTTCGGCGCCAGGACGATGTATCCCCAGGAAGCGATCCGGTCGGCCATCTCCTCGATGCGGGGCCGCAGCCCGATCGCGTCCATGCACAGCAGCACGCCGGGGTGGGATGCGTCGTCGGGTCGGGCCACGACGGCCTCGGCGGTGCCGTCGGCGGCGGGGATCTCGATCAGTGGTCGCATGGCAGCGACGCTACGACCTCTCCTCTCGACTGACCAGATCCGGTCGACTGACCAGATCCGGGGAGTCGGCAGGGACGGCCACGAGCAGGTCCGGGTCGCGGGGTGCGGCCCTCCATTGGCGCCGGGCTCCCCTTCGTGTGTGGAGCCGCACGTCGTGCGCGGCCTCCCACCGGCGCAGTGCCGGCACCTCACGGACCACCTCAGCCGACCCGATGAGGATGACACCGGGGGCGAGTTCCAGCATGGACCAGTCATCGAAGAGCCAGGCGACGAGCCCGAGCGCCACGCCCACGACCGTTTGGACACCGAGGCCGATCCACGCGCCCCTCCAGAACGCACTACGGGGATCCGCCTGCTCCGGCTGCACGGCTCGGGGGACCCCGGCGTCCGGGATGACCGGTTGGCGCACGAGGAGTCGTCCGAGCGTGGAGACCACCGCGTAGATGACGACGAAGACCCCCAGCAGTATCAGCACGCGAAGGGGGTCGATGCCGATGCCGAGGACCACGACCAGGGCCACGAGAGCGGCCACCAAGCCGCCCGCAGCACTTCCTGCTCGGTATGGCAGGAGCGGCAGGTCGGCGACCGGTACGTCCTCGTCCATACCCGCCCACCATAGGAAAGGTCACCGCGCCGTCAACCGTGTCACGTCCGGCCGGGCAGGCCGTCGGCCCTCTTGGTTAGTGTGGCGAGCGTGCGACTCGCGACCTGGAACGTGAACTCCATCCGCTCCCGTATCGACCGCGTGGAGGCGTGGCTGCAGCGCAGCGACGTCGACGTGCTGGCGATCCAGGAGACGAAGGCCAAGGAGGACCAGTTCCCCCACGACCGCTTCACCGAGATGGGCTACGAGGTGGCCCACCACGGCCTCAACCAGTGGAACGGCGTCGCGATCGTCTCCCGGGTCGGGCTGGAGGACGTGCAGATCGGCTTCGACGGCGACCCGGGCTGGGGTGACCCGGTGGCTCCGGAGGCGCGCTCGATCGGCGCCACCTGCGGCGGCGTCCGCGTCTGGTCCCTCTACATCCCCAACGGCCGCGGGCTCGAGGACCCCCACATGGAGTACAAGCTCACCTGGCTCGAGCAGCTGCGGCAGCGCGCGAACGAGTGGGCCGCCGACGGCACCCCGCTCGCCCTCTGCGGGGACTGGAACGTCGCCCCGCAGGACGAGGACGTCTGGTCGGTCGAGTACTACGAGGACAAGACGCACATCTCCGCGCCGGAGCGGGCGGCCTTCAACGCCTTCCTCGAGGACGGCTTCACCGACGTCGTGCGCCCTCACGCCCCCGGGCCGGGCACCTACACCTACTGGGACTACCAGCGCCTCGCCTTCC
>CAYLUX010000214.1:0-2930 GCA_964386935.1 uncultured Janibacter sp. | reverse complement strand
ATCACTTGACACGCTGTTGAGTTCTCAAGATTCACACACAACACCCACACAAACCCACCAATCAGGTGACCCGTGCAGGGGCAACTTCCTCAGATTACCACCGGTTGTTCTCGTGGTCCAAAGCAGCTCCGGCGCAATGGCCTTCGCTGTTTCCGGGCCGAGATCCTCGGTGGAGAGCCAACCGTAGCAGCCTGGCTGCTCGATCCCGAATCGACTTCTTCGACGTGCTGAGACATCGTCGAGGTCATCCTCGGCTTGGGCTGTCAGTCCTGGGACCGGCCTACTTGGTGCGGTCCCACAAGGGCCGCCACTTGGTGTCCGTTTCTCCCTCTCGGGCTGACGAGGAGAAACATTAGAGGACGGATCCGGCGAACGCCAAATCGGCCCTGCTCGAGGCCCGGATCCCCAGCATCTGGAGGGCTGTGGTGGGCCCCACTGCACGCGTATCCGGCCCGTGCGCACCCACGTGGGTAGGGTGATCCCAGCACGGCCACGGCTGTGGCCCACCGGATCGTCCAAGCGAGCAGGAGCACCATGAGCAACGACAGCGCCAGCACGACCACCGGCACCCCCGCCGAGCGGGCTGCCCGTCGTCGTATCGGACATGCCGCACCGGGTGAGCCCGAGCGGACCGTTGGCCAGCTGGTCGCCGATGCCAGCAATGACATCTCCACGATCGTGCGCAGCGAGATCCAGATGGCCAAGGCCGAGGTCACCAAGGGGATCTCGATCGGTGGCAAGGGCGCCGGCCTGCTGGCCGGGGCCGGCTTCATCGCCCTGCTGGGTCTGATCTTCCTCTTCCACACGCTCGCGCGCGTGGTCGCCGTGTGGCTGCCGGTATGGGCGGGCTACCTCATCATCACGCTGTTGCTCTTCGTCGTGGCCGGGATCCTCGCCCTCGTCGGCATCCGGGCGCTCAAGAAGGCCAAGCCGAAGCCGGAGCGTGCCATCCGCAACGCCCAGGACACCATGACGGCCATCAAGTCCGGCGCCCCGCGCACCCCGACGGCCGCCACCGACGAGACCGTCGCCGACGTCAAGGACGCAGCCGCGGCCGCGAAGAAGTGATCAGCGCCGCCGTCGAGGCGGCCCGGTGAGGTACTGGCGCACGTAGCGCCACGGCAGGCTGCGGCGCACCTGCTGATCCCAGTGCTGCGAGACGCCGGCCGCGTCCAGCAGGACCGTGAGCAGCTGTGCGGTGAAGCCCCACACGAAGAGGTCCGCCACGTCGAAGCCGGGCCCGATGCGGCCCGTCGGCCCCCGCACGGTGAACCGGTTCTCGGGGTTGCACAGGTCGGCCACGGGCACCCGCTCCACCCGGGCGACCTCCCCCGGGTCCACGACCCGCAGGGCGCCCGGGTCACGGCACCACCCCAGGACCGGGGTCACCGCGTTCCTGCTCGGCGAGAGCCACAGGTCGGGGAAGGTCCCGACGACGTCGATCTCCGAGGGGTCGATGCCGACCTCCTCCCAGGTCTCGCGCAGCGCCGCCTGGACCGGTGTCTCGCCGGGGTCGAGCTTGCCGCCGGGGAAGGAGACCTGACCGGCGTGGCTGCGCAGGTGCCCGGAGCGCTCCGTGAGGACGATGTCGTGGCCGTGTCCCCCTTCGCTCTCCGTCACGAGCATGAGCACGGCGGACCGCCGCGGCGGATCCGACGGGGGCCGGAATCGGATGAACCAGTCCGGCAGGTCCCCTTCCAGCGCCTCCTGCGCGTGCAGCAGCCACTCCGGCGCCTGCCCGCTGGTCCGGCCGGCGTCGGCTGCGTTCGGGTCGGTCGTCATTTGTCCGCCGTCGGTGCCAGCTCGTACTTCAGCAGCTTCGCCGCCCGGTCGGGGTCGGTCTCCCCCACCCCGTAGGAGGGGCAAAGCCGGGCGACCGGGCAGGCACCGCAGGCCGGCCGGCGGGCGTGGCAGGTGCGCCGGCCGTGGAAGATCACCACGTGGCTGAGCATCGTCCAGTCCTTCTTGGGGAAGAGCGCCCCGACGGCGTGCTCGACCTTGACCGGGTCCTCCTCGTCGGTCCACCCCATCCGCCGGGCCAGACGTCCGAAGTGGGTGTCGACCGTGATGCCCGGGATCCCGAAGGCGTTGCCGAGCACGACGTTCGCGGTCTTGCGCCCGACGCCCGGCAGCTTGACCATGTCCGCCAGCCGGCTCGGGACCTCCCCGTCGTGATCCTCGACCAGGGCTGCGCCCAGCTTGAGCACGGAGTTGGTCTTCGCCCGGTAGAAGCCGGTCGGGCGCAGCACCTCCTCCATCTCGGTGCGGTCCGCGGAGGCGAGCGCGGCCGCCGTCGGCCACCGGCGGAAGAGCTGAGGTGTCACCTTGTTGACCGTGACGTCCGTGGTCTGGGCCGACAGGACGGTCGCGACGAGCAGCTGGAGCGGCCCGTCGAAGTCCAGCTCGCAGTGGGCATAGGGGTAGCGCTCGTGCAACTGGCGGTACATCTTGCGGGCCCGGCGCGTCAGAGCGAGCGGGGTCTCCGTGCGGGTGGCAGACACACTCCGCAGCGTAAGCCAGCAGCACGAGGTGGCTCATGGCACACTGCCCAGTGTGAATCTTGATGTCGTTCGCCGTGCCCCGCTCTTCGCGACCCTCGACGATGCCGACGCCGCCAAGGTGTTGGCATCGATGACGCCCGTGCGCATGGAGCGCGGTGACGTCCTCTTCAACGAGGGCGATCAGGGTGATCGGCTCTACATCATCACCGAGGGCAAGATCAAGCTCGGGCGCTCCGCGAGCGACGGCCGGGAGAACCTCCTCGCCATCCTCGGGCCGACCGAGATGCTCGGCGAGCTGAGCCTCTTCGACCCCGGCACCCGCACCGCGACCGCGACGGCGGTCGCCGAGACCCAGCTGGTCGGGCTCGGGCACGAGCAGCTGACCCAGCTGCTCTCGGCCCACCCGCGCATCGCCGGCACCCTGCTCAC
>CAYLUX010000213.1:0-2932 GCA_964386935.1 uncultured Janibacter sp. | reverse complement strand
CTCGGTGCCGGGCTTCTCGGCGATGGTGTTGCCGGCCGCGTCGGTCCACACCGTCAGGCCGAGGCCCGCCATGACGTCGGCGAAGACCTCGTGGGCACGGCGCTCCAGCGCGGTGTAGGCGAGGCGGGTGACGCCCGGGCCGGAGTCCGGTTCGCTGATCGCCGCGAAGCGCTCGATCCACTCCGCGGCCCGCTCCGGCGCGATCGGCGTGGGCCGCTCACCGGCGGGTGGCATCCCTCAGACCGCGTGGGCGGCGACCGCGGCCGCGACCGCCTCGGCGACGCCCTCCTGGAAGACGGGGGGCACGATCTCCTCCGCCGTCGGCTCCGGCACCATGTCGGCGATGGCGCGCGCCGCGGCGAGCTTCATCTCCTCGCTGATCTGCACGCCACCGGCGTCGAGCGCGCCGCGGAAGATCCCGGGGAAGGCGAGCACGTTGTTGATCTGGTTCGGGTAGTCGCTGCGCCCGGTGGCGACCACGGAGGCGTATTTGTGCGCCAGGTCCGGGTGCACCTCGGGGGTCGGGTTGGCGAGGGCGAAGATCATCGGGCCCGGCGCCATCGCCGCGACCTGCTCCTCCGGCACGCTGCCCCCGGAGACCCCGATGTAGACGTCGGCGTCGACGAGCGCATCGCCCAGGCCACCGGTCCGCCCGCTCGCGTTGGTCGTCGCGGCGAGCATCTCCTTGTGCGCGACGAGGTCGTTGCGGTGGGAGCCGATGATCCCGCGGGAGTCGCACACGAGGACGTCGGTCGCGCCGGCCAGCTGGAGCAGCTGGGTCACCGCGACACCGGCGGCGCCGGCGCCGCCGACAACGACCTTCAGCGAGGAGATCTGCCGGTCGGTCACCCGGCAGGCGTTGATCAGGCCGGCGAGCACGACGATGGCCGTGCCGTGCTGGTCGTCGTGGAAGACCGGGATGTCCAGCCGCTCACGCAGCCGGCGCTCCAGGTCGAAGCAGCGCGGGGCGGAGATGTCCTCGAGGTTGATCCCCCCGAAACTCGGCGCGATGCGCACGATCGAGTCCACGAGCTCGTCGACGGACCCGGACTCCAGGCACATCGGGATCGCGTCGACGCCGGCGAAGGTCTTGAAGAGGACCGCCTTGCCCTCCATCACCGGCATCGCCGCACCCGGGCCGATGTCACCGAGGCCGAGCACCGCGGTGCCGTCGGTGACGATCGCGACGGTGTTGTTGCGGGCGGTGAAGCGCCGGGAGAGGTCCGGATCCTCCTGGATCGCCAGGCACACGTCGGCGACGCCGGGCGTGTAGAGGAGGGAGAGGTCGTGCTGGTCGCGCAGCTCCTTGGTGGCTCGTACCTCGAGCTTGCCACCCTCATGTGCGACGAACTGCGGGGCAGTCAGGTCGTGGGTGGTGGTGGGCTCGGTAACGGACACGTCAATCCTCATCTGGCAGCAGTGGTTCGGTGAACGCCCTGGTGCGATCGGGTCGGGTCGCGGCGGGCGGCGGGGTGAGCCACCAGCATTCTTCCACAACCCACTGGGTGCGACGATGAAGCCATGCTTCGTCCCGGTGTGGCCCGTGTCGTCGGGCGATCGATGGAGCCGACGCTGCGCGAAGGGAGCCTGCTGCTCGTGCTGTGGGGGGCGCGGCCGAAGGTCGGCTCCCTCGTCGTGGTGCGGCTCCCCCGCGACCGGCACGGTGCCGAGCGACCGATCGCCGTCAAGCGGGTCTCCGGCACCGACCCGACGAACCCGTCCCGCTGGTGGGTCGAGCGGGACAATCCCCGGGTCGGGGTCGACTCCTGGCTCGTCGGGTCGATCCCCCCGGAGGACGTCCTGGCCCGTGTGGTACTGCGACTGTCTTGCAAGAGAAGGGGTTTGCGTGACGCCGCCGACACCGAGGGGTAGGTTTGGAAACGAAGCCGCCGGGTCTGTCGGCGGCTCAACGCCCCCTACGAGAGGAAGGCATCAATGCGACTTCGCGACATCTTCCGCCCCACCGAGGTCAGCGCCCACTGCGACCTGCCCTGCGGTGTCTACGACCCCGCTCAGGCCCGCATCGAGGCCGAGTCGGTCAAGATGATCATCAAGAAGGCCAACGACAGCGACGACCCGGACTTCCGGACCCGCGCCGTGGTCATCAAGGAGCAGCGCTCCCAGCTGGTCAAGGAGCACCTGTGGGTGCTGTGGACGGACTACTTCAAGCCGCCGCACTTCGAGAAGTACCCGCAGCTGCACACCCTCGTCAACGAGGCCACCAAGCTGGCCGGCGCCTCCGGCACGAAGGGTGAGTTCGACGAGGCCAAGGCCGACGAGCTCCTCGAGAAGATCGCCGAGATCGACAAGATCTTCTGGGAGACCAAGCAGGGCTGACCTGCTCTCGACCCCGAGGGGGCTCCGTGGTTCGCCGCGGGGCCCCCTTCGTCGTGTCGGCACGGTCCGGTGGGCGTAGCGCCGGCCCCTACCCCAGCGTCTCCTCGAGCGCGGTCACGACCTCGGGGTCGTAGTCGTACCCGAGCCCCAGGTGCAGCCGCTCCAACGCGACCTGACGAACGCGCTCGGTCCTCGTGCCCTCCGTGATGTCGTCCCAGGCGTTGGCGACGCGCACGATCCGCGCCGCGACGGGGATGAACTCACCGAACTCCCGTGACCTGCGGAAGGGCGTGCGGACCTGATCGAGCGTCACCGCAATGGGGCGCAGCTGCGGACTGGACGCGACGATGCGAGCCCCTGCTTCCCCGACGCGGTCCTGGACCTGCGTCGAGGCGTTGATCGTCGCGCCGCCGGGGATCGGCTCGTCGATCCCCATGAGCCCGACGTCGTGCAGCAGCGCGGTGCGCTCCACCTTGCGCAGCTCGGGTGCATCCAGCCCCATCGCGCGGCCGATCCGCACGGACAGATCCGCCACCCGTGCGCCGTGGCCTTCGCGGCTCCTGCCGGCGGCCTCGGTGAGGCGGGAGAGGGCGTG
>CAYLUX010000212.1:0-2948 GCA_964386935.1 uncultured Janibacter sp. | reverse complement strand
GCTCGTTCCGCCCACGCGGCGCGTGGGACCCGGCTCCCTGAGTCGGGCGCATCCACCGGTCCGCGCCGTCCGCTCACTTGCCTCAGGTGCTGCGGGCGGTGGTCCGCTCGATGAGCTCGGCGAGGACCTCGCGGGGTTCGTCGGGGACCCCCTTCGCCTCGGCCAGCGCCTGCCGGGCGGCCTCGGCCCCGTCGGCGATGTCGGCCTCGACCTGCTCCAGCGCACCGGTGTCGACGAGCAGCCGGCGCAGCTGGAGGATCTCCTCCTGCGTCAGGTCCGGGGCCCCGAGTCGCTGCTCCAGGTGGTCGGCGTCGCTCGCGCTCGCCCCGGCGAGGGTCCGCGCGATCAGCACGGTGCGCTTGCCCTCGCGCAGGTCGTCGCCGGCGGGCTTGCCGGTGACCTCGGGGTCACCGAAGACGCCGAGTACGTCGTCGCGCAGCTGGAAGGCCTCGCCGAGCGCGAGTCCGTAGCGGGAGAGCGCCGCCAGGTCCTGCTCGCCCGAGCCGCCGGCGGTGGCACCGATGAGCAGCGGGTGTTCGATGGAGTACTTGGCGCTCTTGTAGCGGATGACGTGGCGGGCACGCTCGGTGCGCTCCTCGTCCCCGAGACTGCGCCACGGCCGCATCGAGGTGACGATGTCGAGGAACTGCCCGGCCATGAGCTGCCCGCGCATCCGCTCGAAGACCGGCCGCGCGGCGGTGAGGGAGTCCGCCGGTAGTCCCGAGTCGGCGAAGAGGTCGTCGCACCAGCCCAGGCAGAGGTTGCCGGCGAGGATGGCTCCCGCGGCGCCGAATCGCTCCGGGTCACCGTGCCAGCCGCGTGAGGTGTGGGCCTCGGCGAGCGAGCGGTGCATGGCGGGGCGCCCACGGCGGGTCTCGCTGTCGTCCATGACGTCGTCGTGGATGAGCGCGGCGGCCTGGAAGAGCTCCATCGCGGCGGCGAGCGAGATCGCCCCGTCGTGGTCATCCCGGCCGGCGGCGCGCCAGCCCCAGTAGGCGAAACCGGCCCGCAGCCGCTTGCCGCCCTCGAGCAGCTGGCGGATGGGGGTGAGCAGGTCCACGACGTCGGGGCCGACCTCGGCGAGCTCGCGCTCCCAGCTGCTCAGCTGGTGATCGATGCGGACCTGGACCCGGGAGCGCAGGTCGGCTCGGTCCAAGGGGTGCGGCACGTGGGCTCCAGTGACGAAGGGGGTCGGTGGCGGCCCGGGCGGTCCCGCACGGGCCGTCCTCAGCCTACGTCGGGAGGACTTGACGCGCTGTCGGGCCCTCGGTCTACTGTTGTTCGAACAGGTGTTCGAGGAATGGTGTCGAGGAAGGGAGCAGCCATGGTCCGGCTCGTCGAGGAGGACATCGAGGTGCGGGTGGCCTCGCAGCAGCAGTGTGCCGGCGAAGGGGGACAGCGCCAGGAGGCGCCGGAGCAGTTCCTCTGGCGTGGGCGGCTCTACCGGGTCACCGAGGTCGTCGACCACTGGCAGGAGCGGCGCGACTGGTGGCGCGAGGCGGCCACGCGGCCGCTGGGCGAGGTGTCGCTGGCCAGGCAGGTCTGGCGGGTCAGCGCCAGCCCGGGGCGTTCGGGGGTGCCGGGGGTCTACGACCTCGGGGTGGACACCGGCGCCGGGCGGGGGCCCGCAGCGGGCGATCGCGCCGGCCGCTGGCTGCTGCTGCGGACCCAGGACTGATGGCGGTGGTCGCGTTGCCGATGCTGGACACCCACCGGGTCGAGGCTGCCGTGGAGCTGCTCCACGCTGCCGGTGAGAGCCTGACCGCCGCCCACCTGGCCGGAGACGTGAGGGCGCGGGCCGCGGCGACCCGGCTGGCCGTCCTGCGGGCCGCGACGGCGATGCTCGCCGTCCGCCCCGCCGCCGAGCCTCGAAGGGCTCTCGACGTGTGGTCCGCCCTGCCCCGGGTCGCGCCCGAGCTGACCGAGTGGGCGCAGTTCTTCGCCGCGGTGCTGCCCGAGGAGGGCGAGCGTGGCTGGTGGCCGAGCGTGCGCGAGGCCGACGACCTGCTGCGGCAGGGTGAGGAGTTCGCCGCGGTCGTGGCCGGGCAGCTCGGGCTGCCGCCGGTGCCGGTCACCGGTGCCCTGACCTCGCTGGGTCCCGCGAGTGGAGGAGCGGGGCGGTGAGCTTCGCCCACCTGCACGTCGCATCGGGCTTCTCGCTGCGGCACGGCACGAGCACCCCCGAGGACCTGGTCGCCCGGGCGGCCGAACTGGGCCAGCCGGCGCTGGCGCTGACCGACCGGGACGGCCTCTACGGGGCGGTCCGCTTCGCGCGGGCCGCAGGCGAGGCCGGCATCGCACCCGTCCTCGGGGTGGACCTGGCCGTCGGCCCCGGCGCGGGTGCAGGTGTGCCGCCGCCGCGACGACGCACCCCCGTGCGCGGGGGCGCCGACGTCGACCCGCGCCACCCTCGGGTCACGGTGCTGGCCCGCGGCGGCGGTGCGGGGGTGCCGCACGGGCTCGGGTGGGCCCGGCTGTGCCGTCTCGTGAGCGAGGTGCACCTGGCGGGGGAGCGGGGTGGCCCGGTCGCCGACGCGGCGATGATCGCCCGGCACGCCGCCCCGGCGGTCCCCGGCGAGGCGGCCCCCCTTCGGGTCCTTCTCGGTCCGGCCTCCGACGTCGGGGTCGCGCTGCTCGCCCGTCGACCGGACCTGGCCCGGGAGCGGCTGGCGGCCTGGCAGCGGCTGCTGCCACCGGATGCGGTGACCATCGAGGTCGTCGACCACGGGGGGCCGCCCGGCACCCCCGCCTCCACCGGGCACGCCGTGCACCTGCTGGGCCTGGCCGACGCGACCGGCACGCCGGCGGTGCTGACCGCGGCCACCCGGCACCTGCATCCGCAGGACGCGGCCGTCGCCGACGTCCTCGACGCCACCCGACGGCTCGTCGTCCTCGACGCCCGCCACCTGGACCGGATGACCGACGCCGGCCACCTCGCCGACGACGAG
>CAYLUX010000211.1:0-2949 GCA_964386935.1 uncultured Janibacter sp. | reverse complement strand
CAGTCTGCACAGGACTTGCGATTTTGGCAAGAGTTACTGGGGTATTGGTTAGTTGATTGCTGCGAGGTGACTCACTGTTGAGGATCGCTGCTCAAATTGACGGGCATAGATTTTGAGGTTCGTCGAAAAGTTGATGAGCCTTCTTCAGTCGGAAACGATAGAGTCGCATCCAACACACCTTGGCGGAATCCCCCTCAGTTTCCCGCCTGGCTTTCTACTACCGGTAAGACGCAAGGAGGCGTTGCCAGAATGTGGTATTCACCCTCGTCAGTGCGTTCCTTCCTGGCAGACAGGCTGACCCCTGAACGCAAGGCCTGGTTCTCCAGAACACGTCACGGTGAACACACGTGGCAGAGGTCGATCGCCCGCCGCGGACGAGCATTGATCCAATCAGACTCGCCTTCAGGGCTGAGTTCCTATGATGCTCGTGAAGAGCAGAGTCAGTCCCTTGCGACAGTGCGCACAGTGCTGGCCGACGCAGATATCGAATTCGCGGAGCTGCCTCGGCTGAGCCACTTCCGCCCGACACTGGTAGTCGACGCCGAAAATGCCGACGTCGCAGTTGCGGCCTTGCTGAACGGCCTGGGTGAGGGGACAGACGAAGTTGAAGGAGGTGCAACCTGGACAATCCGATTCCACACTGTCCGAGGCGCGAGGATGAGTCGACGAACTGCCCACGAACGCCCGGGAAAACTCGGCAGCGTGACATGCCTTCGCCGACGCCGTGCCGCAAACGGCAGAGAGCTCACTACCTCAGCGCAGACCGTCACGGTCGAACTATGGAAGAAGGTGAAAGATAATACTCCTCGAGCTGACGGCGCCTGTCACTTGCCCGGAACCCTGGTCCGACGTCAGAACGACCGCCCCCTCACAGTCGCGTACATCGAACCGACGGTCTGGCACGATGCTCTGAACAATGACGGTCGACTCCGACTGCCTGCACCGCACCTTCGCGTGCTCGATAAACCGGTCGACGTCGTCTACACCTGGGTGGACGGTTCCGATCCAGAGTGGCGACGACGGATGCGCGCCACCCGCGACGCCCTCGACCTGACGACCACAGAGCCGAGCTCCGTCTCCGACTCTCGATTCACTTCACGTGATGAGCTGAAATACTCTCTGCGCTCGCTCGAGTACTACGCATCGTGGGTGCGTCGAATCTTCATCGTCACGGACGGACAGGTCCCAACGTGGCTGAACACCGACAATCCGAAGATCACCGTGGTCGACCATCGCGACATATTCTCCGACACCAGCGTGCTTCCCGTCTTCAACTCACATGCCATCGAATCTCAGCTCCATCACATCCCCGGGCTGGCAGACCATTATCTCTACCTCAATGATGATTGCTTCTTCCTCCGCCCGACGGATCCGGAGCTCTTCTTCACTGCCAATGGCCTGACCAGACATTTCCCTTCGATCGTGCCCATCGATATCGGAAGCTGGTCTCCGCGCGATCTTCCCATCATCTCAGCGGCGAAGCGAGGGAGGGATTACGTTCTCGAGAAGTACGGCTTCACCACGACTTATCGGTTCAAACACACTCCCCACCCGCAACTTCGACCGGTACTCGAAGCGATGGAAACAGAAGAGCCTGAACTGTTCGCCGAAGTCGCTGCTTCGCCGTTCCGCTCTCCGGAAGACGTCTCCATCCCATCATCCCTGCACCATTTCGACGCTTTCGCTCGCGGGATGTCTGTGGAAGGACGCATCGGGTACCAGTTCGTCGATCTCAGCGAGGACGACCTCGAACTGCGGCTGCTCAGAGTGGCCCGACGCACCGACCTGGACGTCTTCTGCCTCAACGAGACCGATCCGCCGGAGGACTCTGAGGAGAAGGCGAACCGCCTGGTAGCTCGCTTCTTCGCCGATCGCTTTCCAGTACCGTCGAGTTTCGAAACCGACGGCTAGTCATGGAGGGCCCGCCCATAGCGCCGCCGCACGACGGACTCACTTGGGGCGACGGCGCCCGATCATGTTCTTCACCCCGAGTGGAATTCCCAGCAGCTTGTTAAGTCTCCGGTCGGTCCGATTCGCAGTGGCTCGAACATTTGCTACCGACGCCTGCGACCTCTTGAGCGCGGCTTCGGTCATCGACAGTCGTCTCTCCAGATCACCAATGCGCTTTTCGACCTCGTCGGCAGCGCTTGGCCCGGTCCCCGCCTTCAGCCCTTTCTGAGTCTTCTTGAGGGCAAGATAGCGCTGTTGCAGAACCGAGGCCATGCGGACGAATTCCGGAGGGCGATCGTGCCACAGACTTGTCTGCGGCTCTGGGAAGTCCACGGCGTCGAGTCGACGCCCGTAGTCAACCAATGCCTCTTCCTGACCGGGTTCGTAGATGTGCGAGAACCCATTGTCGTGAATGAAGTCCGCGAGGCGGTCGAAACGTTCGGCGTGACCGCGGTTGAATTCGGTGAAGTCCGCCCTCTCGTAGAGTTCAGCAACCGTCTTCGGCGCCTCTTCCACGGTCAGGTCGATGGCTGGAACGCCATGGTATCTGGACAGTTCGAGTGTGCGACCGTCATGAGCGAGGACGATCCCGGGCGTCCCTGAAAGGATCGCTGCGACGTTTCCATGGATGCGAGGTCCGAAGGAGAAACTCAGTTCACTCATCACGCGCATCCATACCGGTGCATCCAGATGGAACTGTGCTTTCTTCTCCATTAACTGATGATGGCTGCGGTCGAGAGGCAGGCTTTTGTCATGACCGTGGTACGGGTCTGTCCCCCACAGCATGAACTCCAATGTGGCGAGGTCCTGCGGCATGTATGTGGCATCGAAGTTCGACTCTGCGTCTCCGATGAGTTCGCTGCCGAACGGATTGTTCGTCTGCAGGTTGTAGGCGATCGGCGCTCCCCGCTCGAGCGTATCGGGCCTGTCCACTCGATAGCCTCGACCGTTCATAGTAATGGATGGACAACCCACCACTATGACAGCGTTGAACCCTCG
>CAYLUX010000210.1:0-2984 GCA_964386935.1 uncultured Janibacter sp. | reverse complement strand
GCCCGCTCGGCGGCGGCATCGGGGCAGATGAGCTTGGCCGCGTCGGTGGGGGTGGAGGCACGTACGTCGGCGACGAGGTCCAGCAGCGGGGTGTCCACGTCGTGCCCGACGGCGCTGACCACCGGGGTCCGGGCATTCGCCACCGCACGGACCATCGTCTCGTTGCTGAAGGGCAGCAGGTCCTCCACCGAGCCGCCGCCGCGGGTGACGACGATGACGTCGACGTCCTCGACCGAGTCCAGCGACGCGATGGCCCCGGAGACCTCGGAGACGGCATTGCTGCCCTGCACCGCGACCTGGCGGATGTCGAAGGGCAGACCCGGCCAGCGACGCCGCGCGTTCTCGACCACGTCCCGCTCCGCCGCGCTCGCCCGGCCGCAGACCAGCCCCACCCGCCGGGGCAGGAAGGGGAGGACCCGCTTGCGGGAGTCCTCGAAGAGGCCCTCGGAACGGAGGTTCTGCTTCAGGTACTCGATCCGGGCCAGCAGCTCGCCCACCCCGACGGGCCGGATCTGGCGCAGGTCCATCATCAGCGAGCCGCGCTGGGTCCAGTAGTCCGGCTTGGCCTGCACGACGACCCGCGCGCCCTGGGTGAGCGGGCTCGGCATCGCATCGAGGGCGGTGACCCGGATCGAGCAGGAGAGGGACATGTTCACGTCCGGGTCGCGCAGCGTGAGGTAGGCGGTGCGGGCGCCGGGACGGACGTTGAGCTGGACCACCTGGCCCTCGACCCAGGTGACCGACATGCGGTCCACGTACTCGGCGATCTTCATGCTCAGCACGCGGACCGGCCACGGCGCCTCGGCGGTGGTCTCGGCGGCCTTCTCCGGCAGGGGCACGCTCATGCCCGTCATCGTAGGGCGGGTCGGGGACGGCGGGGCCGTGGCCGCCCCCGAGCGGACATGGGTTTCCGCGGGCTCTCGCCTACCATGGAGGGCATGACCACCAGTTCGACCTCCACCCCCGACACCGAGGCCCGACAGGACGCCAAGCGCGTGCTGCTGGCCGCCCCCCGTGGGTACTGCGCCGGTGTGGACCGGGCCGTGGTCGCCGTCGAGAGGGCGCTCGAGCTCTACGGTCCACCGGTGTACGTCCGCAAGCAGATCGTGCACAACATGCACGTCGTCTCCACGCTGGAGAAGCGGGGCGCGATCTTCGTCGAGGAGACCGACCAGGTCCCCGAGGGGGCCACCGTCGTCTTCTCCGCACACGGCGTCGCGCCCGTCGTCCACGACGAGGCGAAGGCGCGCACGCTGAAGACCATCGACGCCACCTGCCCGCTGGTGACGAAGGTCCACCGCGAGGCGGTGCGCTTCGCCGCCGACGACTACGACATCCTGCTCATCGGCCACGACGGCCACGAGGAGGTCGTCGGCACCTCCGGTGAGGCCCCCGAGCACATCACCCTCGTCGAGGGCCCCGACGACGTCGACAACGTCGAGGTGCGCGACCCGGACAAGGTGGTCTGGCTCTCCCAGACCACGCTCTCGGTCGACGAGACGATGGAGACGGTGCGCCGGCTCAAGGAGCGCTTCCCGAACCTGCAGAGCCCGCCGAGCGACGACATCTGCTACGCGACGCAGAACCGCCAGACGGCCGTGAAGCAGATGGCCGCCGACTGCGACCTGATGCTCGTCGTCGGCTCGCGCAACTCCTCCAACTCCGTGCGCCTCGTCGAGGTGGCGCTCGAGCACGGCACCCGCGCCGGGCACCTCGTCGACTACGCGGAGGAGATCGACGAGTCCTGGCTCGACGGGGTGCGCACCGTCGGCGTGACGTCCGGTGCCTCCGTGCCGGAGATCCTCGTGCGCGGCGTGCTCGACTACCTCGCCGAGCGGGGCTTCGAGGACGTCCACCCCATCACGGCGGCCGAGGAGAGCCTGCTCTTCGCGCTGCCGAACGAGCTGCGCAAGGACCTCAAGGCCGCCGGGATGAGCGACAAGATGAAGCACGTCTCGGGCTCCCTCGAGGACGCCGGCCAGCTGCACTGAACCTCTGGCATCGGGCTGTGATCCGTGGCACGTTGAGGCCATGGACGCAGCAACCGAGACCTACCGCACCGCACGCGACCAGCTCCTCGACCTCCGGGGCCAGCCCGACCGCGCCCGGGAGACCTTCTCCTTCCCCGAGTTCGGCGAGCGCTTCAACTGGGCGATCGACTGGTTCGACGCCATCGCGCGGGGAGTCGAGCGACCCGCACTGATAGTGCGGGAGGAGGACGGGTCCTCCCAGGAGGTCAGCTTCGACCAGATGGCGGTCCGCTCCGACCGCGTCGCCGCCTGGCTCGCCGACCGGGGGGTGGCGAAGGGGGACCCGGTCGTGCTCATGCTCGGCAACCAGGTCGAGCTCTGGGAGACGATGCTCGGCCTGATGAAGCTCGGGGCGATCATCGTGCCGACGACGACGGCCGTGGGCGAGTCTGACCTGCAGGACCGGATCGGTCGCAGCGGTGCCCGCTTCGTCATCGCGAACGCCTCGGATGCGCCGACCTTCGCCGACGTGCCGGGGGACTACGGCCGGATCAGCGTCGGGCCGGCCGACGGGTGGAGTGACCTGCGGGAGGCACAGCAGACCGACGTGCCGCCCGCCGAGCACCCGGGCACCGCGCCCTCGGACCCGCTGCTGTACTACTTCACCTCCGGGACGACCTCGCGCCCGAAGCTCGTGGAGCACACCCAGGTCTCCTACCCGGTGGGGCACATGTCCACGATGTACTGGATCGGGCTGCAGCCGGGCGACGTGCACCTGAACATCTCCAGCCCCGGCTGGGCAAAGCACGCGTGGTCCTGCTTCTTCGCGCCGTGGATCGCCGAGGCGACGATCTTCATCTACAACTACTCGCGCTTCGACCCGCCCTCGCTGCTCGAGCAGCTCCGGGAGCGCTCGGTGACCACCTTCTGCGCACCGCCGACGGTGTGGCGGATGCTCATCAACGCCGACCTCTCGGCGGGGCCGGGCACGCTGCGCGAGGTCGTCGGCGCCGG
>CAYLUX010000209.1:0-3024 GCA_964386935.1 uncultured Janibacter sp. | reverse complement strand
AACGCCCGCACCGCCACGCGCACGGATACGGACTCCACCGCCGAGGCCGCGCTCGCCGCCGTCGACTCGACGGTGGAACGCCGGGCGAAGGGAGAGGTGATCGCCTGGCGCTCAGGGACCGTCGGCACGGCCGTACGCATGCCGCCGGGCTCGACCGTCCCCACCGAGTTCGCCGTCGTCCTCGATGACGACGAGGCGGCACTCACGAGCGACGCGAAGGAATCGTGGCGCCGGTGGTTGCATTGGGCGAACCTGCTGAGCTTCCGGGACCTCGGACTCACGGTCACGACGCGTCATCACATGGCGTCCGCCTCGATGACCGTGGGTCGGACCGGTCCTGATCCCGGGCTCCACACCCCGCCGGAGGGCACCGTCATCGAGCTCACCGGGGACTGGCTGGCCGCATCCGAGGACGCCGATCCGGACGACCAGCCCCTCATCGCGCAGATGGCGACGGCGGGTCTGCCGCTGCCCGAGATCGGCGCGGAGGCCGCCGGCGGTATCCCGCTGGAGATCTCGTGGCCGCAGGTGAAGGTGTTCGTCGACTCCCCCGGCACCGACCTCGACGCCGAAGAACTCGCCGAGCTCGCATCGGGCGGATGGACGGTGTGTTCACCTACGGTCGAATCGGTGCGCGCAACCCTGGAACAGAAAGGCGGATAAGTGCCGCAGATCATCGTGGGGCCCGGGGCCCTGGACAAGATCGACGGCAGCGTCAAGGCGAAGGTCACGACGTTCCTGTCGAAGCTCGGGAAGGACGACACCACCTCCGGGCTCCACGTCGAGCCGATGGCCGATGCGGCCGACCGGCGGGCACGCACCGCCCGGGTCGATCAGGGCTACCGCGCGGTCCTGTACAAGCTGCAGGGCTCCGGCGACGAGGCGTCGTACGTGTTCGCCGGGGTCTTCGACCACGACACCGCGATCCACATCGCGCGCACCAAGGGCATCAACATCAACCCGCGCAACGGGATCGCGGAGCTGATTCCGATCGTCGGCAACACCCTTGCCGACGGGGTAGGCACCACGGCGCCGCCTTCGGTGGAGACGCCCGCCCGACCGGCCAGGCCTGCACCGTCGACGGACAGTGCGGACTCCGAGGCCGCGCCGGATGCGTCCGAGCAGGCCTCGCAGCCGGCAGCGACGCCGCCCGCAGGCACGGTGCTGTCGCTGCGCCAGCGCGAGTTCGTCGTCGAGGACCTCACCGATCTCGGGATCGACGCGCGGTTCGCCGAGGGGGCGCTCGACATCACCGACGAGGATGCTGCGCTCGAGTACGCCGCAAAAGCGCCGGCGACGTGGCAGCAGAACGCTCTCCTCGACATCTTCGCCGACGGATCCCTCAGTGACGTGCGCGATAAATACCTGCGTGGGGCACCCGAACCCGCGGGCCCCAGCGAGGACGACAAGCTGCTCGCTGCCATGCGCCACCCGGCGGCGCAGATGGAGTTCGCGTTCATCGAGAACGACGAGGAGCTGCGGGCGGCGATCGAGAACCCCGATTTCGCGGCCTGGCGGATCTTCCTGCACCCGGAGCAGCGGGCATACGTCACGAAGCGCTACAACGGCGCCGCTCGCGTCAGCGGGGGTGCCGGCACCGGTAAGACCGTGGTGCTCATCCACCGTGCCCGGCACCTGCAGCGCCGGAACCCGTCCGCGCGGATCGTGCTGACCACATACAACCGCACCCTGGCCGAGAATCTCAAAGACCAACTGCTGCTGCTCGATCCGCGCGTCATCCTCGCCGACACCCCAGGGGATGAGGGCATCTACGTCGGCGGTATCGATTCGATCGCCTACCAGGTGCTCACCGGAGCCGGCTCCCCCGACGGAAAGCCCGCGCTGGAGGGAAGCGCGGACCGGCCGGGGCCGGTGGAAGAGGTGCTCGGGCCTCGTACGGCCCAGATCCTCACCCCGACCGACAGCAACGGGTGGAAGAACGCCCTCGCCGCAGCCGCCGTCACCGGAGAGGAGCTGCCCGAGGATCTACGGACGAAATCGTTCCTCGAGGCCGAGTACACCGCCGTCGTACTGCCGAACCTGGTGACGGACGAGCGCGGATACCTGAAGGTACGGCGCGCGGGACGAGGGGTCGCGCTGAGCCGCCGCCGACGCAAGGCCGTGTGGCACGTGATCGCCGCCTACCGGGCGGAGGCCGCCGCGGCGGGGACCACCGATTATGACGAGAAGCCGGCCATCGCCGCGCGGGTGCTCGCGAACGCCGGCCCCGTGGCCGATCACGTGCTCGTCGACGAGGCCCAGGATCTCAGTCCGGCGCGCTTCCAGCTCCTCCGGGCGCTGGTTGCCCCCGGTCCCGATGATCTGTTCATCGCCGAGGACATGCATCAGCGCATCTACGGCCAGAAGATCGTGCTGAGTCACTACGGCATCAACATTCGGGGCCGATCGCGCCGCCTGACCCTGAACTACCGCACCACCGAGGAGAACCTGCAGTTCGCGCTCGGCATCCTCGCCGGCGCCGAGTACACGGACCTCGACGACGAGCCGGAGAGCACAGCCGAGTACCGGTCCGCCCGCAGCGGACCCACACCGAGACTGTGCCCCGTCGAGTCCGTGGCGGACCAGTACGCGCTCGTCGCCGACACGGTCCAGGGCTGGATCGACGGCGGCGTCGAGCCCGCCTCCATCGGCCTGCTCGCCCCCACCAAGCAGGCCTGCGAGAGCCTCACCCGCGCACTCGGCGAACACGAGGTTGCGGTCCGGTACATCAAGCGCGATGCACCCGCCAACCCGACCACACCTCTGGTGATGACGATGCACCGCGCCAAAGGCATGGAGTTCACCAACGCCATCTTGGTGAGCACCGGGGAGAAGCAGATGCCGCGCAAGTACGTGCTGCGTAACCTTCCCGAGGCGGACCGCGAGGATGCACTGCAGCGCGAGCGATCTCTCCTGTACGTCGCGGCCACCCGGGCCCGCGACGAACTGGTGGTCGTCTGGGCCGGAGAACGCAGTGACCTGATGCCGGCTGAGGTGGGAGTACCGAGCCAACACTGATCCCCA
>CAYLUX010000208.1:0-3036 GCA_964386935.1 uncultured Janibacter sp. | reverse complement strand
GGCCTACGGCGCGGGCATCCTCTCCAGCTACGGGGAGATGCAGGAGTACGGCCGGATGGAGATCCGCGACCTGGACCTGGCCGACATGGGCACCTTGAACTACGACATCACGCAGTACCAGCCGGTGCTCTTCGCAGCCCAGTCGATGGACCACCTCGAGGACGTCGTCGGCGGCTTCTTCACCACCGTCGACGACGACGTGGTGGCCCGGCTGCGGCGGGAGGCCACCGGTCGGGGGCTCGTCGCCTCCTGACGTACCCGGCGTGTGGCAGCCGCCCGGACGCGGCGAAGGGGGAGGCGGCTGCCTCCCCCTTCGCTCGTGGTGGTGGGTCAGTGGTCGATGGCCTCGGCCACGCCGTGACCGGTGAGGCTGCGCACCTCCATCTCCGCGTACTTCGCCCGGTTGAACTCGCGGCTGGTGATCGTGCCCAGCCAGCCGAGGATGAACCCGGCGGGGATGGAGATCAGGCCGGGGTTGGCCAGCGGGAACCACGCGAAGTCCGCGCCCGGGATCATCGCGGTCTCGGAGCCGGAGACGACCGGTGAGAATGCGATGAGGACCAGCGCGAAGGCCAGGCCGCCGTACATCGACCACAGCGCGCCGCGGGTGTTGAAACGCCGCCAGAAAAGGCTGTAGAGGATGGTCGGCAGGTTGGCGCTCGCCGCGACGGCGAAGGCCAGGGCCACGAGGAAGGCGATGTTCTGGTTCTTGGCCAGCATCCCGCCGAGGATCGCGATGACGCCGATGACGATGACCGCGCCACGGGAGACCCGGACCTCGGTCGCCTGGTTGGCGTTGCCGTTCTTGAAGACCTCGTTGTACAGGTCGTGGGCGAAGCTCGCGCTCGCCGTGATCGTCAGGCCGGCGACCACCGCGAGGATCGTCGCGAAGGCGATGCCCGAGACGATGCCGAGCAGCCAGGACCCGCCGAGCTCGTAGGCCAGCAACGGGGCCGCGGCGTTGGCCTTGCCCGGGGCGCTGTCGATCCGGTCCGCACCGACGAGGGCGCCGGCGCCGTAGCCGATGACGAGGCTGAGCAGGTAGAAGCCACCGATGAGCCAGATGGCCCACTCCACGGACTTGCGCGCCTGCCGGCTCGTCGGGACGGTGTAGAAGCGCTGCAGCACGTGGGGCAGACCCGCCGTGCCGAGGACCAGGGCCATCGACAGCGAGATGAAGTCGATCTTCGTCGTCAGGCTCTCGCCGTACTTCAGGCCCGGCTGGAGGAGCTCCTCGCCCGCCTCGGGGTTGTTGTCGACGGCGCCCTGCATGAGCTGGGAGAGGTTCATCCCGAAGGAGCCGAGGACCCACACCGTCATGATCGCGACGGCCAGGATGAGCAGCACCGCCTTGATCATCTGCACCCAGGTGGTGCCCTTCATGCCGCCGATCATCACGTAGGCGACCATGACGATGCCGACGACGCCGATGACGACGTTCTGGGCCAGCTCGCCGTCGATGCCCAGGAGCAGCGAGACGAGGGAGCCGGCGCCGGCCATCTGGGCCAGCAGGTAGAACAGCGAGACCGCGAGGACCGAGAGCGAGGTCGCGATCCGCATGGGCCGCTGCTTGAGCCGGTAGGAGAGCACATCGGCCAGGGTCAGCCGGCCGGTGTTGCGGATCAGCTCGGCGACGAGCAGCAGCGCGACCAGCCAGGCCACGAGGAAGCCGATCGAGTAGAGGAAGCCGTCGTAGCCCTGCAGCGCGATCGCTCCCGCGATGCCGAGGAAGCTCGCCGCGGACAGGTAGTCACCGGCGATGGCCAGGCCGTTCTGCTGGCCCGAGAAGGCCGCGCCACCGGTGAACATCTGGCTGGCGGTCTTGTTGCCGGCGGCGACCTTGATGACGATCGTCAGCGTCACGATGACGAAGACGACGAAGATCGAGACGTTGAGGACAGGGGACCCGGTCCCCTCGGCAGCGGTGACGAGCGCGTTCATCGCTCCACCTCCGAGTCCTGCGGGGCGTCGATGCTCGCGGCGATCTCATCGGCCACCGGATCCAGCTCGCGCTCGGCCCAGCGCACGTAGACGATCGTGATGGCGAAGGTCGAGACGAACTGACCGAGGCCGAGGACGAGCCCGACGTTGATGTTGCCCCAGAGCTTGATGCCCATGAAGTCGGGCGCGAACATCGACAGGACCACGTAGAGGAAGTACCACGCGAGGAAGAGCGCGGTCACCGGGAAGACGAATCTGCGGAACTTGCGGCGGAGCTGGCTGAACTCCTCCGATTCCTGCACGGCGATGTACCGATCGCCGAGATGAGCGTCGTTGCTCATGAGCACCTCCGTGTGTCAGCCCGGGTCCGAGGGCCCGGATCTCCACCAGCGTGGTCCAGCCCACGACCGCGGCGGGGGAGGCCACGTCGGGGAGGCGCTCGACGGGAGCTGTGACGCGCCGTGCGGACCGGTCGGCTGCGACCAGCGGGCCGCCGACGGCGACGAACGGTCAGGCGGTCTCGCTGAGCACGCTCTCCGGCGTGTGCAACCGGGTCATCGTGCGCTGCCACCGCCGCGGCCTGCGGGTGAGGAGCGAGACGAGCACGGTGACGACGAAGGCGAGCGGGGTCGCCCAGGCGGTCGGCGCCGCCGCGAGCGCGGAGGGCCACCCCTCCGGGAGGGCGTCCGTGACGGAGAGCAGCGCTGCCCCGCCCGTGGCCACCCCGCCCACGGCCATCCCGGCCGCGGCGCCCAGCGCGGTCAGCCGGGTCCACCACACACCGAGGATGAGCAGCGGCGCGAAGGTGGCCGCGGCGATGGCGAAGGCGTGCCCGACGGCGGAGGAGATGCCCACCGGCGGCGCGCCGATCGCGATGAGGACGGGGACGAGCACCCCTGCGAGGGTGGCCAGCCGGAAGGACGCGGCCGGTGTCGCGTCGCCGCCGCTCCACCGGGAGAGGAGCGGGCGCAGCACGTCCTGGTCGATCGCCCCCGCGACGGACATCGTCACGCCGGAGGCGGTCGAGAGGAAGGCCGCGAAGGCGCCGCCGGCGACGAGTGCGGTGAGCATCGCGGCGGGGATCCCCTCGAGGGC